>NZ_JBHIMM010000003.1:0-278524 GCF_042194115.1 Bartonella sp. MR90HLJMH | reverse complement strand
CAACAGCTCCTTCATGAGATGATAGAGACCTATCAAGGCTTAAAGATGATGTCACGCATCATGAAATTGATTGCCTTCATTGTCTTTGTGTTTATTATCGATTTTGCCCGCTTTATGGATACTCTAGAAAGTATCTTCTCACACCTCAAAAAGTGGCTAACAAAAAGTTGAAAAACTTTTTCTTTAAGAAAAGAAATTAATATTAATGATAAGTAACACTATGTTTAACTAAGTTAAATGTTTTAACTAAGCTAAATAATGTTAATCATTAAAATTCTTAAAGAGGAAATATTATGAGTGAAAAAAGTGACTTATAGCAGCTAAAGTAGATATGAATCTAAAAAGCGCATTTATGGCTATAGCTGAAATAAAACACCGTCCAGCATCTCAAATTTTACGTGATCTTATTTGTGTGTACGTTGAAAATAATAAGATACTCAATAAAGAAACGCTTGAAATTTTTCATAAAAGCGATAGCAATGAAGATGTTTTTTTATGCTGAAAATATTGCTGATTTGATTAAGCAACTGGATATCTGATTATGCGTTCAGTGAGTTATTCAGGAAAGTTTAAAAAGGATGTAAAATGAGCAAAAAAGCGTGGAAAAGATATGCGAAAGTTCACAGGAGTGATGCAACTTCTAATTCATAAGAAGCAATTGCTATCTATTTTAAATGATCATACATTACAAGGAAACTAGAAGCCTCGTCGAGATCTTCATATAGAACCCGATTGGTTATTAATTTATATAGTTGATGAAAAGCGTATCCATTTTGATAGGACAGGTACGCATTCAGATTTATTTAATTAAGAAGTTGATTATGCCCTTTAAAAAAACTGATTCGCAATAATTGAGAAGCATGTCACAAAATCCTATTCCCTAACCTTTATTTACGAATCCATCATGTTTTAAAAATATAATAAAACAAGATACTAAATAAGGAAAAATAAAAAGTGGTGCCCAGACGCGGATTCGAACCACGGACACGCGGATTTTCAGTCCGCTGCTCTACCAACTGAGCTATCTGGGCATGCTTCATAAAAAATATAAAGCGCTTGCGGTTATAACATTAAAATTTTCTCTGTCCAGTCATCAAAAGAAAAATAATTGATTTTTTAATAAGTTTATCTCCCTATTCTAGAGACTTATCAATGAATCTTTATCATAAAATAAATTTGATAGGCATATTGGACGTGTTAGTGTATTGTTAGTAGAATAATGTCTTATCGTGGTGATGATACAAAAAATTAAAAGAATCAATCGAGAAGCATGATTAAGAAAGTTTTTTTAATAAAGTTTCAGTGAATTTTAAGCATACGAAATAATAGAAAATATTTTTGACTTTTTTCTAAAAAGATTATTGATTAGTCTTTATAATAATTTGTTTTTCTTTATAAAGAAAAAAACATCTAAAAGGGGAGAAATAATGATAATGTTACAAAAACCAAGCAGTCGTCCCAATAATACTAATTTTTCTTCAGGTCCTTGTAGCAAACGGCCTGGTTGGACTCTTGATGTTCTTAAAAATGCATTAGTTGGGCGTTCACATAGATCTAGAGAAGCAGAATTAAAACTTGCTGAAGTTATTAATTTAACCCGTGAGATTCTTGAGGTTCCTTCTGATCATCGTATAGGAATTATGCCAGGTTCAGATACCGGTGCTGTTGAGGCTGCTCTATGGTCTCTATTAGGTGAGCGTGGCATTGATATGGCGGCGTGGGAAAGTTTTGGATTTGGGTGGAATAAAGATGTTGTCGAGCAATTAAAGCTTTCTGATGTGCGTCGTTTTGAAGCTCCTTATGGTGAAATACCAGATTTAACACAACTTGACTTTGATCGTGATGTTGTTTTTACATGGAATGGGACCACTTCTGGTGTGCGTATTCCTAATGCAGATTTCATTCCCCATAAGCGGGCTGGATTGACCATTTGTGATGCAACATCTGCAGCTTTTGCGCAATATCTTGATTTTTCAAAATTAGATGTTGTTACTTTTTCATGGCAGAAAGTTTTGGGAGGTGAGGCTGCGCATGGTATGGTGATTTTAAGTCCTCGTGCTGTTGAGAGGCTTGAGAATTATGTTCCAGCTTGGCCTATGCCTCAACTTTTCTATATGACAAAGAATGGAAAATTGAACGAAGATATTTTTAAAGGAAAGATAATCAATACACCTTCTATGCTTTGTGTTGAGGATTTTCTTGATGGGTTGAAGTGGGCAAAATCTCTAGGAGGTGCAGCGGCATTAAGAGCACGGGTGGAGAAAAACTTTTCTGTACTTGATGCTTTTGTTCGCAAAACACCATGGCTAGAATATTTGGCAAAAGATCCTGAAGTGCGTTCTAACACCGCTATTTGTTTAGATATTGTGGATCCAGTGATTACTGCTTTGGATACGGAAAAGCGAGTATCTTTCATAAAAGCGGTTGTGAAACGTCTTGATGAGGAAGGAGTTGCTTATGATATTGGTTCGTATCGCGATGCTCCTCCGGGGCTTCGAATTTGGGCGGGTATAACAATTGAGGCTTCCGATCTTGAAATTTTAACACAATGGCTTGAGTGGGCGTTCCAATTTGAAAAAGCACAGCTTTAAATAATTACTGGTGATTTTCACAGGGTGTTTTTAAACAGAAAAAGGATACGAGAGATTATGATGATCTTTCGTATTCTTGTATCAGACAAACAGCCTCTAAATATTACATGAATTGTAAAAGATTAAGAGGAGGAATAAATGCTCTGTCAGGTGTTGGATACGCACAAATTAAAATCTCTATTTTTTTACTTTTTGTAGCAAAAATGACAGATTTAAAATATTTTGATATTTGCTTATCGTTAAAATTTGAAAATTTAATAACTTGAAGATTGAGAAAAATCTGAAATGAGGAGTCGCACTTGCTCTAAGGTTTCGTTATAAAGAAGTGTTTGTTTTTGAATGCTGGTTTTTTTGACTAAACACGACGGAGAAAGTTATGGCCAATGTAGTTGTTGTCGGTACACAATGGGGTGATGAAGGCAAAGGTAAAATTGTAGATTGGTTGTCTGAGCGAGCAGATATCGTGGTGAGATATCAGGGGGGGCATAATGCTGGCCACACATTGGTTATTGATGGAGTTAGTTATAAATTATCACTTTTACCATCGGGTCTAGTTCGTGGGAAGTTATCAATTATTGGGAATGGTGTTGTAGTTGATCCCCATCATTTTGTAGCAGAGTTAAAAAAGCTACGTGATCAGGGCGTGAAAATCACACCGGAAATTTTACGTATTGCTGAAAATGCTCCTTTGATTCTTTCTTTGCATCGTGATCTTGATGCAATTCGAGAAAGCGGTTTATCTGGTTTAAAGATTGGTACAACAAAGCGTGGTATTGGACCGGCTTATGAAGATAAGGTGGGACGTCGTGCTATCCGAGTGATGGATTTAGCAGAAAAAGATACACTTATGGCTAAGATTGAGCGGCTTTTGAGGCATCATAATGCTTTGCGTCGTGGGATGGGTGTTGTAGAGATTGATTCTCAAGCGCTTTATGATGAATTGATGCAAGTTGCGGATAAAGTTTTGCCCTTTATGGATTGTACGTGGCGTCTTTTAGATGAAGGTTATCGAGGAGGGAAACACATTCTTTTTGAAGGTGCGCAAGGTGCTTTACTCGATAATGATTTTGGGACTTATCCGTACGTAACATCATCGAATACGGTTGCTGGGCAGGCATGTACAGGTTCAGGGATGGGACCTAGTGCAATTCATTATGTTTTGGGTATTACAAAAGCGTATACCACACGTGTTGGAGAAGGACCTTTTCCTACAGAGCAGATAAATGATATTGGTGAATTTCTGGGAGTGCGTGGGCATGAATTTGGTGTTGTAACGGGTCGAAAGCGTCGATGTGGTTGGTTTGATGCTGTCTTAGTCCGTCAGATGGTAGTAGTTTGCGGTGTTCAAGGTATAGCATTGACAAAACTTGATGTTTTGGATGGTTTGGATGAAATAAAAGTTTGTATTGGTTACGAGCTTGATGGTAGAAGGATTGATTATTTACCTTCTTCCATGGGAGCCCAAGCCCGTGTGAAGCCTATTTATGAAACATTAGAAGGTTGGAAGGAAAAAACAGCCCATGCATTGAGGTGGGAAGATTTACCAATGCAGGCTGTTAAATATATACGCTATATTGAAGAACTGATTAACACAAAAGTGGCTTTATTATCTACGAGTCCAGAACGTGAAGATACTATTCTTATTACAGATCCTTTTGCAAATTGATTATTATTTTTAGGCTTCCATATAGATCTTTTGTTCACTTCTATATCTTTTAACAAAAAGAGTTTTTAAGAGTGCGTGAAAGAAAGGTGTAAAATGACATTGTTTATTTTTCATATTCATTTTACACTATGACAATAGTTGTACCAATATAAATGACAATAAACTTATGAGCCTAAAATAAAGCTGTTTTAGCCTGAGTGCTAGGGTTTCTTTGCTTAGTTTAAGAGAGATTATAGAGGAAATGGTAGATTTCGTTGGAATCTTAAAAAAGGCAATTAATGCACAAAATAATGTTACACCACAAGTGCGTAAGCGGATTTATAAACGGGCTATCGAAACACTAGAATATCAATTTGTAACAGCAAAAATACCACAAGCAATAGCAGATGAACAAAGAAAGATTCTTCAGAGTGCTATTGCAACTGTTGAAGAAGAATATTTAGCAGTTGAAAAGAAGTTGCTTTCTTCAGTTATTGGGTGGGATTCCACAAATGTAAATGAAGATAAGAAATATACAAAAAAAACTATATTACAAAAGAATAATGAATTTTCAGTGGTAGACATAAAAAGAAAGCAGGATTTTGTTACACATCCAAAGGATAGCAAGTTATTTGATGAGCCTTGGGTATCAGATATACCAGATGCAGAGCCTGTTAATATGGAGGCTGATGTACCTTCTCAGCATGTTAATAGCTGTGAGTTAAAGATTTCTTCGTCGCAAGAAGATAATCCTCATATTGTTTCGCATATTTTTTCTCAGGCTTTACGTCGTGCTAATAAATCATTGGTGCAAAGGCGTATTGTGATAAGTGCTGTTTCTATTGTTAGTTTTGCTGTTTTTACTATTGGTATTTTTTTTATTGGTGGGCGTGTATTTGTATCAAATGATCATCAAGTGTTAGGAGAAAATCTTCAAGTTTCTCACGAAGTACCAAAGGCACTTTCGGTTAAGAGAAAGTTAACACAACGTTTATTAGAGGATGGGAGTGAAATTGATGTCGGTTTAAAACAAGCGACAGATTCTTCGGATGAAGAAGGAATCTCAACCGTTGTTTCCAGCAATTTGCAATCGCTTGATAAATTAGGTGAAGCTGTTTTTTATCAAGCACGTACAAATTATGATGCAGAAAAGATAGCAACCGGAAGTGTTCGCTGGACGCTTATAAAGGAGTCTTATGTGAAGGGGGCTCCAGAAGAAACAGCCATACAAGGTGATATAACAATTCCTGATGAAGGGCTATCATTACGGTTAATTTTACGTCGCAATACCGATCGGTCATTTCCTGCTGCATATATTATGGATCTTATTTTTATTCTTTCTGATAAATTCTCAGGTAAAGCTATAAGCAGTGTTCAAGCATTAACCTTTAAAGCAAGTGAACAATCTATTGGGCAGCCTTTAGTAAGAACTATTTCTACAAAAATTAACGATGATTTTTTTCTTGTTGCATTGAGTGGTAATCATCCATTTCTTGATCGAAATTTGCAATTGATGCGAGAATTAGATTGGGTGCGTTTAGTGTTAACGGATAAAAACGGACGTATAAATGAATTAACTTTTGCAAAAGGGCCAACAGGTGAGTCTATTTTCAATAAAGTTATTGGACAATGGCTTGCACAACAAGATAAGTTAACAGTTCTTGATCAGAAAAATAAAACATAGATGCAAATAAAATAAAAGGTTATTTCTCGATATTGATTTTTATTAGTTATATCAAACACGCTCAATAAAATTGTATACTATAACTCAAAGGATTCTACAGACTAATTTACAAGTACAAAGCCAACATACGCTTTTCTCATTTCTACTTTAAAAATGCGCAAACAATTGGCTTCATACCTAATTCTAGAGTCTTATATTTGACTTTGAGATAAAGCGGAATCTCTGATAGAATTTTGCACTTTTTCAAATGCACGCATTTCAATTTGCCTTACTCGTTCTCGACTAATGTTAAATTCACCAGAGAGTTCTTCTAGAGTTAATGGTATATCGTTTAAACGACGTGCTTTGAATATACGTTTTTCACGTTCATTGAGATTGTCCATGGCATTTATAAGCATGGAACGACGATTCTCCAATTCACTTTTTTCAATTAAAACTTGTTCTTGATCGTTAGATTCATCCACCAACCAATCTTGCAACTCGCTGTTTTCCCCTTCTTTTGTACGAAGGGGTGCGTTGAGTGAAGTGTCACCACCAAGTCGGCGGTTCATTGATATAACTTCATCTTCTGAGACATTCAACTGAGTTGCAATTTCTTTTACTTGTTCTGCATTGAGATCACCGTTATCAAGTGCTTGAAGTTTACTTTTTAATTTACGAAGGTTAAAAAACAAGCGCTTTTGATTAGCTGTTGTCCCCATCTTCACCAAACTCCAAGACCGCAATACATATTCTTGGATTGATGCTTTAATCCACCATATTGCATAGGTTGCAAGACGAAAACCACGTTCTGGCTCAAAACGCTTAACAGCTTGCATGAGTCCAACATTGCCTTCTGAAATGACTTCCCCAATGGGGAGTCCATAGCCGCGATATCCCATCGCGATTTTAGCTACAAGACGCAAATGACTGGTTACTAGCCTATGCGCTGCTTTTAAATCATTATGCTCACGGTAACGTTGAGCTAACATATATTCTTCTTTTGGATCAAGCATTGGAAAACGACGTACTTCTTCCAAATAACGGTTTAATCCGCCATCGCTTGTGGTTACTGATAACAAATTCATATGGGCCATAATAGCACCCTCCTTTTGTCTGAATTCCCTGATAAGGCAAATTCTATGTTTCAGATAGTAATACCTGTGCACATTCACTTTAGCATATTTTTCAATTTTGTTCAAAAAAAGATATTTTATTGTGAAATCTTGAGAAGGAGAAAAGTTTCAATTCATTTTTTTAAAATGCTTAATAAGTTTAGCCATATCTTGAGGTAGTGGTGCGGAAAACGACATAACTTTACCGGTAGAAGGGTGTTCAAAAGTGAGACTTGCGGCATGAAGTGCCTGTCTGTTGAATTGATCGATTGCATTTCTAATAGTGGGGTTGAATGCGTTTGATTTTGTTTTAAAAGCGTTTCCATAAACTGTATCGCCTATGAGTGGATGCCCAATATGAGCCATATGAACACGGATTTGATGGGTGCGTCCAGTTTCCAAGCGACATTCCAGAAGGCTAGCAAAAGATGTTGAGTTTGCATGAGAGCCATATTTTTCTAGCAAAGAAAAATGTGTAACAGCATGACGAGCATAAGGGTTTTGCTTATGGATAACAGCTTGCTTTGTTCGGTTGTGGGGCGAACGGCCAAGTGATGCATCAATTGTCCAAACATTGCGGTGAGGTGTCCCCCAAATCAAGGCATGATAGCGTCGGTCTAATGCACAGGTACGTCCATGATCAGAAAATTGAGCACTGAGACTTTTATGAGCCAGATCATTTTTTGCAACAACCATAACACCACTTGTATTTTTATCGAGACGATGGACAATGCCGGGGCGTTTAACACCACCTATACCAGATAAACTATTACCGCAGTGATAGATAAGGGCATTAACCAACGTACCGGTCCAATTTCCATTGCCAGGATGAACAACAAGACCTGCTGGTTTGTTAATAACAATGATATGATCATCTTCAAAAAGGATGTCCAATGCAATAGCTTCAGCACTAGGTTCTGCATCACGAAGGTCAGGCATTGCCAATTCAATTATTTGCTTAGGTCTTAATTTTGTTTTTGGTTCTTTTATGAATTGACCATCAATTTTAAGATAGCCTTCACGGATGAGGGTTTGCAAACGTGAACGTGAGAACACATTATGATATTGTTTTGCTAGCCACTGATCAAGACGTTGCCCAAGAGCACCTTCATCCGTTATTTTTTGTATTACCATACGATTCCTATTAAGTTTTTAATAAGATTTTACCAGTACGAAATTGCTTTACTATCGAGGAATTCTTTAATTCCCCAATGTCCCCCTTCACGGGCGCGTCCAGAAAATTTTACACCTCCAAAATAGCTTCCACTGGGTAATCCATGTCCGTTAACTTCTACCATACCAGAGCGTACTTGTGCCGCAATACGACGACATTTGTTGCGATCTTGTGATTGAATATAGTTTGTAAGACCATACTCAGTGTCATTCGTTAAAGCGACAGCTTCTTCTTCTGTATTAAAAGCAAGAATCGAGAGAACTGGACCAAAGATTTCTTCTTTGAAAATACGCATATGAGGTTTTACATCAGCAAAGACTGTTGGACGGACATAATAACCGCGTTCAATTCCTCTTGGTAAACCAGTTCCGCCTGCAACAAGAGTTGCACCATCATCAATTCCCGATTGGATAAGATCTTGAATTTTATCATATTGTTTTTTTGAAACGACGGGACCAATATGATTTCCTTCTTGGCAATTTGGTCCTACTTTTGTTGTTTCTGCAATATCTTTAGCTATTTTTATGGCTTTGTCATAGATGCTTTGTTCCACAAGCATACGAGTCGGTGCATTACAGCTTTGTCCACTATTATAAAAGCAATGTCGCACACCACGTTGAATAGCATCTGAGTCGGCATCAGAAAAGATAATATTCGCTCCTTTTCCCCCAAGTTCTAGACAGACTCTTTTTAAAGTAGCGCTAGCATTTTTAGAAATATCTTTTCCTGCTCTAGTTGAACCAGTAAAGCTAATCATTTCTAGATCTGGATGTGCTGAGAGGTAAGAGCCGACAGTTTCACCATCACCATTGATTAAATTAAAAACACCGGCAGGGAGCGCGGCTTCATCTAAAAATTCAGCAAAAAGCATAGCAGAAAGAGGCGCAATTTCAGAGGGCTTTAATACCATGGTACAGCCAGCCAAGAGAGCAGGGATAACTTTAAGAGTTACTTGATTCATGGGCCAATTCCATGGCGTAATTAATCCTACGACGCCGATAGGGTCGTAGTGAAGAATTGCTTGCTCATTTCCCTTTATTAAAGTTTCTTGGAACGAGAACTCTTTATAAGCTTCGATAAAATTGCGAATGTGGGAACTGCCAGTTGCGGTTTGCGCATTAAGTGCCATATCAATCGGTGCTCCCATTTCCATTGAAATGGTTTTTGCCATGTCTTTAGAACGTTTTTCATAGATATTTAGAATTTTTTCAACGAACCCAAGACGCTCACTTGGTGACGTTGTTTTCCATTTTTGAAACGCTTCTTTAGCCGCGTTAATTGCTTTATCGGCATCTTCTGTACTTCCAAGGCTAATGACAGCACAAGCCTCTTCTGTTGATGGATTAATGACGTCAAAATCGTGAGGAGTGCTTGGGTCATCCCATAGACCATTGATATAAAATTTCCGTTTATTAGACATAATTCACTCCCTTTTTTTTATTTGTGTTTATTTAATTATGATTATCTTAGTCTAAGCCGTTTTAAACGAGGATAACAAGGGTAATCTTATAAAAACGCGAGAAATTAGATTGTATCATGATAATTGAGCATGGAGAATTCAACAGAGCAATGCTTATATACCCATTTGTATTATTGGGACTAATTGCTTTTATGAAATGGGAGAGAAAGAGAGCTATAGACAATTTTCTTGAAGCTTTTTTATCATGAAGTTTTCTTTAAAACAAATGAAATACGAGCTCTATGACACCATAAACTAGGCAATTTATATCGTAAATACGCAGAAGGGAGATTATGAATATGCATTATGGCATTATTTTTTTCATTAAAAAGTAACCATCAGCAAAAGGTTATTAACCTTCGTATGATAGTTTCTACGAATTCTTTTTGAAAAGGTTATTTTTCTCATTGCTATAAATTTGTTGGGTGCCATGCATAATTCGAAAACAAAATCTATTTCTACGTCTTCTTTTTCTGATGATGGTACGAAAGGTGCATCAAGAGAAGATTTATCTGTTAAGATTACTGAGATATTTCCTTATCCGGAAGTATGGAAAAAGGCATTTACCCTCGGAAAAAATGTCCGTTTCACGCGAACCCCAGAAGTTGAGATTTTGCGTCGTCGTATAGAAACAGATCCAGTTTTTGCAAAGCAGTTTAAAATTTTTACGAAGCAAGATCAAAAAAAAATTACAGATACAGATACAGATATTGTACGTTGTAACAAGAAAACAACAAGCGTTTCATCGACAAAAAAAGTCATTAATCCTCAATCAATAGAAAATAAAACGTCGGTTTGTCATTCAACAGTTTTGAAGCAGTTGTCACGACAAGTTACTCGTATAGCATCAGAAAATATCCCTCTTGAGGAGGGTAAACAAGAGCATAAATTACAAGTAGAAAATGTGCTACAAAAAATGAATCCTGCTTGGCATCTTTCCGATGATGCATTTTTTGAATGCGTATCTTTGATATTTGAACATATGGATACTCAAACTTCAAAAGAGGATCAAACATCGATTGACACGACAAATAAAATTACATCCGATATTCCTTCTGTCTTTGATGAGTCAATAACTGCTCTTTACCGTGTTCTCGAATACCGCTTTCCGCAACTCTATGATTCCATTACATCGGAATCTCCAGCGGAAAGGATGCGAGGCGTTGAGCAAATTTCTGATTTAATGCATACAAATAATGATATTACTAAAGAATGTCATTCTAAGCTTTCTGTTGAAGATTCCGCTCATACGTTAAGTAATGCAAGGGCGTTAAACGATATTGAGGCACTAAGCGACGCTGAATCTAGTATAGAGACGAAAAAAACCAATAATATTGTCGATTGCATAACAAAGAATGTCACACCAAATTTAAAAGATTTGTCTGTGATGCAAGCAAACGGTAAAACGAAAATATTGCAATCTGCCCGCGTGCCATTAAGCAATTATGATTCTGCTTTTATGCAAAATATTCAATCTATTTACAGTGATGCTTATGAGTTTCCTCCGATCAATTTATTACAGGAACCTGTTTTTCATGAAGGTACGATGATTCCTCAGGAAACATTGGAACGCGGTGCTGGGTTTTTGGAAAGTGTTTTGGAAGATTTTGGCATTAAGGGTGAAGTTATCCATGTACATCCAGGGCCAGTGGTTACAATGTATGAATTTGAGCCTGCTGCGGGTGTAAAGTCATCGCGCGTTATTAATCTTTCTGATGATATTGCGCGTTCTATGTCTGCTATTTCTACACGCGTTGCTGTTATTCCTGGACGGAATGTTATAGGGATTGAGTTACCCAATGCGGTTCGTGAAACCGTTTATCTACGGGAATTAATTCAAACACGTTCTTTTCGTGAAAGTGAATTTAAACTTGCTCTTGCTTTGGGGAAAGGGATTAGTGGTGAGCCGGTCATTGTAGAATTAGCAAAAATGCCTCATTTATTGGTTGCAGGAACAACAGGATCAGGCAAGTCTGTAGCAATTAATACAATGATTTTGTCGATTCTTTATCGTATGACACCAAAACAGTGTCGTTTGATCATGGTTGATCCTAAAATGCTAGAGCTCTCTGTTTATGATGGCATTCCACATCTTTTAACACCTGTTGTAACAGATCCTAAAAAAGCGGTAACAGCTTTAAAATGGGCGGTTCGTGAAATGGAAGAGCGTTATCGCAAAATGGCTAAGTTAGGTGTACGTAATATCGATGGTTTTAATGCACGCGTTGCACTTGCGGCTCAAAAAGGTGAAACGATCATGTGTACTGTACAGTCGGGTTTTGATAAGGAAACAGGGGAAATGCTTTATCATGAAGAAGCCATGGATCTTACGCAGCTTCCTTATATTGTTGTGATTGTTGATGAGATGGCTGATCTCATGATGGTGGCAGGGAAAGAAATAGAGAATGCCATTCAGCGCTTAGCACAAATGGCGCGTGCGGCTGGTATTCATCTTATTATGGCAACGCAGCGCCCTTCTGTTGATGTTATCACAGGGACAATTAAAGCGAACTTTCCTACCCGCATTTCTTTTCAAGTGACATCAAAAATTGACAGTCGTACGATCCTAGGTGAACAAGGTGCTGAAACGCTTTTAGGTCAAGGAGATATGCTTCATATGGCAGGTGGGGGGCGTATTGTACGCGTTCATGGACCTTTTGTCTCTGATGAAGAAGTTGAATCTATTGTTGCACATCTTAAACTGCAAGGAAAACCTGATTATTTAGCAACCGTCACAGATAACGAAGACGATAACAAAGAGGATGCTTCTGCCGATTCAACGGTTGAAGTTTCTGAGGAAGAAAATTTTGATGAAGAGGGAGAGGAGCTTTATAATCAAGCTGTAAAGATTGTTATGCGTGATAAAAAATGTTCAACATCTTATATTCAGCGCCGACTTTCAATCGGCTATAATAAAGCAGCTTCTCTTGTTGAGCGGATGGAAGAAAAAGGCATTGTTGGAGCCGCTAATCATGTGGGAAAACGTGAAATTTTACTCAATGCAGGGAAATAAAAAAGCACATTAAAATGTGCGATTTAAAATATGCGATTTTTAAAATGTTTGACAGTTATTATTTAAATAGCGAATGCTTGTTTTATTTTTTCAAAGCAGATGTGACCATGTATTTATTTTTATAATAATATTAAAAAATTGAGTGGAGAGTAATAAAGCAAAAGCGATCTTTTGACTGCTGATACCAAAAGGGGAGATATTTTTAACATTTCTAGATGATCTGGAATGTAAAGAAATTAAACAAATCTTTATATGAGAACAGATAATTTTTGTTTTCTCTTCTATAGCGGTTCTGATGAAAGAAAGGTCTTTTGGGAATTATGGAGAGCATCATAAGAAGAGTATCCAATATGCAAGTTTTATTGCATTGGGTGCTTTAAAGCACTATACTAAATTTGTCATCATTTGATATTATTGGCACAAGAAAGGTGTTCTTACGAGAAACTTTATGTGAAAAAGAAATTTTTATTTCTATTTTTATAATGCGATTTATTGATTTATAATGATAATTTATCATTGTAAATATTGAATAAAAATTTCAAATATCGTAATTTTTTTTCATTTCAAATCTGTTTCTGTTGAAACAAATAAAACGATTTTCTTGCGTATCATAATAATGTAGGGGTAAAAAAGTAAAAAAAAAGAAATAAAAATGCTGCTTATGAACGCCTTCAAATGCCAAGAACTATTGGTAACAACATTAGGGGTTAAAATTAGTATAATGATGGTTTTAACCAGCTATTTTATAAGCATAAAAATGTAATGTACAATGCCTTGCTATCTGTTATGGGGGACTTTACATTATACCATTTACGGATGCCGTCGTAAAATAAGCTTGGGGAGCTTGGGAGATATCTTTTTAAAACAGGCACATGAATGCGTAAAATAAGTGTATTCTTTTTGAGTACTATTTATGCGAGGGAGATGTTACCATTATTGTAACAAGATTTGTTACAATAATGGGTGAATAAGCAACAGGAGTTGGAGGATTCTTTTTATTCTTGTTTTGTTGATGAAACAGTCAAAATTTTGCTACAGACAATTGATATGAGATATCAAGTTATTTTAACCAGAACAGGTAATTGTAAACAAATTAGCATTATTCATTTGAGAGTAAATCCAACACTTTTTAGTTTTAGTTATGCCATTAAAAGCAGATGAATTGAAGTTAAATACAAATGAATTAAAATGTCAGCAAGAAGCTTTTCGTTTTACACCAGAGCTTTTGCCTCGGCCTTTTACGTGGGAAATCGATCATAATGGTTTATTTTGTGAAGTCTCAAAAGAGCTAGCTGAAGTTGTTGGTCCTCTCTCTTCCTCTATTTTAGGATGTAGCTTTCGTGAGCTTGCTCATCAATTTAATGATGATCGATATCTGGTTCTCAGTCATTTTATTGAAGCTGCTATGCCTTGGAGTAAAGAGATTGTTCAATGGCCTGTTGATGGTTGCTTACAATGGCTTGATGTTGAGTTGTCGGCTTTGCCAATTTTTGATGTTAAAAAGCAGCTTAAGGGGTTTCGTGGCTTTGGTATTTTAAAAATACGAAAAAAAGTCCAAGAAAAAAGAGATGAAAAGCTGGAAACAGAAATGCCATGTCTTACGGAGATAGAACGTTCAGCTTTTCATGAAATTGCAGAGAAATTACGTGATGAATTGAATTCATCGGTAAAAGAAAAAAAATTAGTTGAAGAAACAGCTATTCAGTTACCATATACACAAACATTGCCGGTAAATGCTATAGAACAAGCTCTCGTAAAAGAGCCCGCAGCAGTTTTATCATTGTTGGATACAGCAACAGATGGTGTTTTATGGTTGGATGAAGAGGGCTTTATTCAATCAGCAAGTAGGGCAGCCTTAGCATTGATGGGTTATGAAATAAATGAACTACGAGGACAGCCACTCTCTTCATTATTTACTTTGCAAAGCCGATTTTTCGTTGAAAAATATTTTAAATCAATCCGTGTGGAGGGGAAAAATCAGGTTTTAAATCGCAGAGAAACAGCTGATTTAATGACGAAAAATCATAAAAATATAACCGTTTTGATAACGATTGTATTTTTGGCACAGCAAGGCAATTATGCTATTATGTTGCGTGATAGGACACAAACAGTTCCATCAGGAGGAAAAAAAGCAGAAGAGGATAAAATTGTTGGGGTTGTTCATGAAATACGAACACCTTTGAATGCTCTTATTGGTTTTGCAGAAATTATGAGAGAAGGCCGTTTTGGTTCGATAGAAAATGAGCGCTATCGTGGATATTTACGCGATATTATTTCCTCTGGAAAACATATATTATTGCTGATTAATCAATTACTAGAGTGCTCGAAGATAAATTATTCTGGTTCCAATAACCAGATTGATTCTTCCATTATTTCTGAAACATTTGATGTGATATCTTGTTTACGTGCGACGATAGCTTTTCTTGAAACTCAAGCCAATCAGAACGGCATTATCATGCGCATTGTTGCTCCACCTCACGTTCCATTTATTCCTGTATCACAACAAGTGTTTCGCCAGATTATATGGAATCTTCTTTCCAATGCTATTCGTTTTACACCTTTGGGTGGACAGATCATTGTTCACGTTTCTTATAGAAAAGAACGTGTAAAAATTTCAGTGAGTGATAATGGTATAGGGATGAACGAAGAAGAGATTGTACAGGCACTGAAACCTTATGGTCAAGTAGAGCGCAAAGATGGCCGATCTGGTGATAGCGCTTTTATAGGAACAGGCTTAGGCCTCCCAATGTGTAAAGCAATGGTGGAAGAAAGAGGAGGACAATTTTTATTGTTCTCAAAACCCAATCATGGAACAACTGTGGAAATGTTTTTTCCTCGTGTTCCATGATGTAAATCTTTCATAAAATTATTTTTTCTTAGCCAAAAGATCTCTAATTTCTGTTAAAAGTTGTTCTTCTGAAGACGTTTTTTTGGGGCTTTCTTCTTCTTTTCTACGGATTTTATTCATAGCTTTAACGAATAAAAAAAGAACCCAAGCAATAATGAGAAAATTGATAAGTAAAGTAATAAAGTGTCCATAGCTAATGGTTGCTCCAGCTGCTTTGGCGGCACTCAATGTTGCTTGTTTTTCGCCAGCAAGTTGAATAAACATATTAGAAAAATCAATTCCACCTGTAATCAGTCCAATGATTGGCATAAAAATATCATTGACAATTGAGTTGACCAAGCTACCAAAAGCGCCCCCTATAATCACACCGATAGCAAGATCAATCATATTACCTTTTAGGGCAAATTCTTTGAATTCTTTCAGCATTGCGTTTTCCCCTTTATGTAAGCGATATACGGTAATTTACTTACCGCTTTTGATGAAAAAGGAAAGGGCAGATTTTATTTTTAGGATTATATTACAATATTAATATTATTTTCAAAGAACTTTATAAGGCTTAATAAAGAGCATTAGGGCTCTATTTGAATGTACATAGAACATTTCTGAGAGAAAAGCTTTTT
The DNA here is from genome assembly GCF_042194115.1 of Bartonella sp. MR90HLJMH. Taxonomy (NCBI): domain Bacteria; kingdom Pseudomonadati; phylum Pseudomonadota; class Alphaproteobacteria; order Hyphomicrobiales; family Bartonellaceae; genus Bartonella; species Bartonella sp. MR90HLJMH. The sequence continues at coordinate 262,396 of NZ_JBHIMM010000003.1, read as the reverse complement.
TGATAAAAACTATATCTGCTTTTTTCAACAGAAAGTAGAAAACCGTAGCTTAATTTATATAATTGCCTCAAGATTTTTATGATAATATTAAAAAGAAAGATTTTTACAGAATACCACAAAATGAGCAGCGTTGAAAGTTGAGCTATCAGGACGCTTCTCAGATGAAGTGCATATATTGGTATAACGTATTGTTATAAAAAGAGAATTTGGAAATAAAAAATATATTTCAGCACTGATGGAAGAAATAGATAGATGAGGCAGGAGAAAACTTATAATTTAATTCCTCTTAATTCAGTAAGCGATAATAGCAATTAGGAGGAGGGCATTATGGCTTATCTAAAAGCTATTTTTACTGGGGTGCACGAGCTAAAATGGCGATAATTCTGATGGAAGAAACACATTTCATCTACTGGAAGATTGTATTAGTTTATAAATAGCAGAGCTCTAGGGTTTGCAAGATCATTTTGGTTTGGAAATCGTTGGTATGATAGGTGGGAGTTCAATGATCAACTGTCATTACTTAAACTATATTTTAGACAGAGCACTTATAGATGCAAAATTGTATTTAGCGCATCAGAAATGGCAAAGCAAACAATGCAGTTTCTTCAAAAATTTATCAATAGAGTACAAATGATTGAATATCCTGTTGCTAATAAATAGCGCAACAATAGTATGAATTTAGATAATTTTATGAACCATGTATTCTATAAATGCTAGGAAAAAATAGCTTTATAGAGCAAGCTCTGTTTCTATTGGAAACAATATTACACAAAGGAACTTTGGGAATAGGGATAATTTGCGTGCATTTTTAAGAGAATTATGAGCTTGTCTGCATGAGATGTCACAAAACCATGGCTATAGTGAAGAGCCATTGATGTTTCAATTCATGCTGCATTTTATAAGATTAGGATTCACGTTTTAATCTTTGAAAAATGCCGAAAAAGAGAAACGTTTTTTGAGAATAAAAAGTTTTTTACACAGTATACATTAATATAAACATGTATGGCTATTATGTGATGAATTTTCTTCTAGAAGGGGAATATTATTTGGATAATATGCTCTCTTTGATTGGTGATCTTTTGTGTTAAAAGATATAGGTGAGGTGCGATGGATTATTTTTATGTTGTGGAGAAGGATTGATGAGTTTGTTTCGTTGTATTGGCCGTTCTGCCTTATTTATGTTGGATCCAGAGCAAGCACACTGTTTAGCGATTCTCGGGCTGAAAAGTGGATTAAATGGCTGTCAAAAGGTTATCGATAAACGTTTGTGTGTAACTGTTGCTGGGCTTGAGTTTGAAAATTTTATTGGTCTCGCAGCGGGGTTTGATAAAAATGCAGAGGTTGTGGATGGTATTTTTCGTTTAGGATTTGGTTTTACTGAAATTGGGACAGTGACACCAAAGCCTCAGATTGGAAATCCTAAACCACGGCTTTTTCGTTTAAAAGAAGATGAAGCGATTATTAATAGAATGGGCTTTAATAATGACGGACATCAAGTTGTTTACAACAGATTGCGCGCGTGTAAAAAAACTGGTGTTGTAGGAGTTAACATTGGAGCTAATAAGGATACGGTCGATAAGATTGATGATTATACTGTTGGTATTGCTCATTTTTATGATGTTGCTGATTATTTTACGGTTAATATTTCTTCTCCTAATACACCAGGTTTACGTGATTTACAGTCCCGTGACAGTTTGCATCTTTTGTTGAGTGCAGTTTCGCAAGCGCGAAAGGAGCAAGAGAAAAAGCATGGATTTTCCATTCCCATTTTTTTAAAAATTGCTCCAGATTTATCAGAGAAAGAATTGGATGATATTGCAGAAGAAATAAAACTTTCTGATTTTGATGGACTGATTGTTTCCAATACAACTCTTTCACGCCAAGGTCTTAGCAATAGTCACCTCAGTAATGAAGAGGGGGGGCTTTCTGGACGTCCACTTTTTGAGCGTTCTACTATTGTGCTTGCAAAAATGCGTCAAAAATTAGGGAAGGAGATTGCAATTATTGGTGTTGGCGGTGTAAAGGACGCACAAACCGCTTTGGAAAAAGTAAAAGCTGGTGCAGATTTAATTCAATTATATAGTGGGATGGTTTATGAAGGTCCAAATCTTGCTATAACTATTCTGCAAGAGATTTTGCAGATGATGCAACAAGACGGTGTTGATAACATAAAAGGCTATCGTGATCACAGTCTTGAGCGTTGGGCAAAATTTCCTTTGTAAAAACGCTTTTTTCTTCACAAAAAATTGCGAGATTTTTTTAAAGGGGCTTGCAAACTTTGTTGATTTTCCTTATGTCACATAAGCATAAGAATAAATGTTTACGAAATCGTGAACAGTTATGATACATTTTCTTTTTACGCGGTTGTAGCTCAGTTGGTTAGAGCGCTGGTTTGTGGCACCAGAGGTCGTAGGTTCAAATCCCACCAACCGTACCATTTATCTTGTTACAACTTTTCTAATTCTTATTTTTGGCGTTTTGTGAGGCGGTTAAAAGCCGTGCTTGGCGGGCTTTTTTGCGTGTGAGCCGTCACGGAGCAGAGACCTTGCGCGGATGATTTTCCTCAAATTTTGCCCAAAACGGAATGATACGATCAATAATCGCTTGAAATATAAACGGGTTAACTAAATCTATAATTCTGATTGCAATTGCAACAATAAATATCTCTATCAGTATATTTATATACTTTTAGTATATTTTGTAAACTAAGAGAATCTTATTCGACTTTCATTATTATTGCTCATAATATAAACCATTAAGTTTAAACACATAAAATAAGTAAGTAAGCATAAATTTACTAAAATATGACATATTTTTGACACAATACCCTTGATTTTGTCAACTATATATTATAAATGCGAACTTGCATGAAAATGCATTCATATCTCCAGGGGTGTTTCGGTGGTTAATTATGGGTAAGCCATTTTGGCGCGGGGACATAAGTAACCTTGGGGGATTTATTTATACACTAAATTGGAGAAAATAAATGGGAAGTTCAAGTCGTTCGCACGATTATTGCAGTGCCGATAATTTTAGTAGCAAATATAACTCTGGTAGTGCGTTTGGTAGCAAGCATGGTGGTAAGGTTGGCCTTGCGAGTGGTTTTTTCCTAGGATGGGCAGCGGGGCGTAATCCTATGACTGGCATGGCCGTAGCAAGCTTTGGGCAAGCTGTAGGCAATGAATTCGGAGACACCATAGGCGGTTATGCTGGTTATGGTGTGGCTGCTGCCCAGTGTGGCACACAGTTGTTGGGTCAATCTTTTGCTAATTCAGGTGGTGGGATGTTGATGCACTTTTGATGTAGTTCTTTGGGTTATCCTAAAGCCTAGAATGGTGGTACTGTAAAAGGTGCCACCTTTATGTTTAGAATATTACACAGGAGGAGCTATGGGCGAGTTTAGTATAGTGCTCGTTTATTTTTGTCTGTGGTTTGGCATGTTGTATCTATTCCTCAAAACTATTGCTATTAATGGAAAAAGCATGTTAGGCAGGGAGAACATAGTTGCATTCATAGTGGCGGCATTGGTTATTCCTCCTCTCATTTATGCCTTTGAGTATTTTGAGTATATAGTCAGTGTGCCGATAACATCTTCTCATGTTGCTATAATTATGTTCTTTCTTTCTTTTTGCATTGAATTTATACCCAATATAGTAAACAATATAAAATGCTTTAGTTTGGCCATTATCGCAAGTTGCCCCATTTTTTTCATCGCAGCTGGTTTTATTGTTATGAGTGATGACGTTCTGTTAGATTTTTTTGATCTGCAGCTTTCGAGCTATATTTATCTGCTTTTCATTATTCCGTTGATGATAGGGGGGGCTCGCTATGTCCTAATTGCTAAAGCTTTGAAGGAAAAATCTATGTCAGTGCTAGATTTAAGCATTTGTATTGGCTGTGGGTTTGCCATAGGCATCTTTTTTGTGTCATCACTGCTTTTATCAGACCTTCGAGAAATCTATCAACAGATAGGTTTTGCAAACAGGGAGGCAGTGAAAAAAATGTTTGATTATGCGGTGTTTGGTTTTGCTATTCTAACGGGCCAAGTTTTTTTGACATTTTTGATGGTTCTCTTTGTTACTACAAAGAAATATTATTGGTTGGTCCTTGATGTTCTTGCAGAGCTGTTTTTTAGCCTCTTTGTTTCTTATTATGTAGCGTTTGTTCATACAGATGATGACTATAGAATGGTTAGAAATTGGATTTGTTTGATGTTTGTTGTTTATGTGTACGCGCGTTACATTAAATCAAAGAATGTGAAGCTTAGCGTGATTAACCCGTTTAAAAAGAAAACTGAGTGAGAAGACAGGAGGCTATAGTTCTTTGGGTTATCCTAAAGCCTAGAGCAGCCAACCCAGGAGGGGCAGTTTCTGGAGCAATAGTAGGCGGGGTCCCGTGGCGCAGCCGCGGGTATTGCTAAAGCTGGTTGGGATTGTGCTCGCTCTAAGTGGTGAAATTGTTGTTTAACCTGGCTTTTTTAACAAGGTAAAGGCCTTGCTAAGGGGTACACTATCAGCCTCTTAGCAGGGAGTTTTTCTCCCGCAATAATATCTTGGTATGCTTGGGAGGGCAAGGCGCTTTAAGGAAATTATATGTCTGACTTAATTTTTGGAATGCTGCTTAGTTTTGGGATAAGTTCCAGCCCTCGTCTCCTTAAAAACAATGGCTTGTTGGGCGAGCGCGTCATTTTGGGGGGGCTAGCTGGCCTTTCCTGCGCTATCATCTTCGCTTATCCACATAGTGAAAGTGGGCTTACAGACTTATCTTTGCTTTTGGTATGTTATCTTGGCATGCTTTTAATTCTGTACGAGCACTACTTATATAAATATTTAGTTCTTGGATTCTGTGGTGCAGTTGCTGCCTTGTGTATTGGGGCAGGTTTTGTATATTTGAGCTCTTTGTTGCCATTGCCTGCTTTGTCTGCTGCTAATAATAGCCAGCAGCAGGTGGTGCATTACATGAGTTTGGTTGCTGCAAACTATCCCTTTTTTATCCTTTTGATATCAGTTTTAACTGCGGAGCTTTTGCGTTTGTGGTTGCTTCGCGTATATAAGTCAGAATTAGCTGCGCGTGAGGTCCTTTATTTTGGGCTGGGCTGGGGTGTTCTAGACTTATGCTATAAGACCCTCCCAGCTCTTTTTCTTTACTTGAATTACCGTGTTGATAGGGCGCCACAAATGGTGGGCTATGTCGCATTTGAATCTTGTCCACAAGCGATCAGCTATCTTATTGCCGCGGGCATGATTGTATTGATGCATGTTATAAATACGCGTTTTATGTATCTTGGTTTCCAAGATAAGCGCAAGGTCTATTCCTATCTGCCTTTTGTAATTCATTTTGCGGTTGGTCTTTTGTTTATGTTTGACATTTCTTCAGGCTATGCAATATTAATAAATTCTATTTTTGAGGCTTGCAATAATGCTTGACAAATTGACATTATCTGTTATCGGCGCCGTTTTTTGTCTGGTGCTGATTATTTTCCCTTTGATGAAGAAAAAAACATTGGTTGAACATTTGGTTTTCTTGCTCGTTGTTTTGTGTCTTGTTTTTCTTTATGTTTATGGCGCTACGAGTTATTTTCCTTATTATGTTTTGGCGCTTTCGCTTATATTGGGGTACCGCTGGTTACTCTCTTTGGTTAAAACGTTTAAAGGCACGAAGGCGATTATTGGGGCAAGCGCTGGTTGTTATGTGCTTTTGATTTTTTTTCTATACGGCTTTATGCGTATGATAGGCAGTTTGATTTTTGATTTTTCTGCTTATAGTACGCCTAATATTGTTTTTGCTGTTGGTCTATTCCCTATAGGCATGGCGATTATGCAGTTTTTTTTGCTCTCTCATTGGGTGGCAGAAGATAATGGCAATGGTGTAGAGGCAGCACTGGGCGTGGGAATGGGGATTTGGGGGGCTGCTATAGGGCTTGCACTGCTTACATCTCTACCAGAAACTGTGAAAATCCTAAAAGGGGCTTTTAGTCTTGATAGGGACGCCTTACTTTTTTTACTTGAGACGGTAATATATTATACGTTTATTATAGGTCTGAATCTTTTATCAACTTTTTTAATGCTTGTGGTTTGCCTTGACAAGAAATGGCGTTTTTTTGTTCTTATCCTGCTTTTACAATGCTTGGCGGCTTGGGCGCGCTTTTCATGGCGGGCCGCTGAGCCAGAACTTCTTGCAATTGGGCATTATACAATCGCTACTATTCTTATGTTTGCTCTTATGCGGCAAATTTATGATTTTGTGCAAGACAGATTATCCATGAAGAAAAATAGCAGTTACGCTTTAGTAAATGAGGGGGCATAATAATGTTGGTTTTATTTATTACTTCGCTTCTCGCAGGCCTTATTTATGGCGCTGTCATTTATAATTTTTTTCGCTCTACATTTAGTTGGATAAATGTGCTGTTGAGCGGCATAGTTTTTGGGGTGATTGTTCTGTTAGTATGGCGTTACTCGGAAACAGAACATAAACTTGATGCCTTACGTTTACTGCAAGTGCTTGGCGTTGTTTTTCTTCTATGTGTGTTTCATCATTTTCTGAAGTTCAAATTGGTTGTCGCTGGTGCTGTGGGATGGTTTGTTGCTAGCTGCATTGCTGGCGGGTTTATTGCTTTTTGGGAGCAATCTGTAATAAAAACGCTTTATATGATGAGTATTGTTGAAACCAAGAGTCGTGCAGAGCAGGGGCTGGCGCTTGTTTTTTTATTTTTAACATTTTCGGTTTTTTTTGTTGTAGCAGAAGAAGCTATGCGTCGTTGGTTAGTTACTAAGTTTTATCGGTGCTCGCCTAGTTTGTTGTGGCGTTTGCCGCTGAATATTGGCATAGGCTGGGGTTTATGCGAATTAGTTCATAAGGCGCTAGGGCCTTTCCTTGTTTATAATGGTTGGCCTATTCGATCTAGCTTATTAGCCAATGAGTATGTAATTTTTTATTCCTGGACGCAAGCGAGTATTTTTTTGTGTGCTTTGATAAGCGTCATACTCATGCATATTTTCAATACATGCTTGGCGTATCGTGGTGTTGTTACGCGCTCTAAATTTTATGCGTGTGCGCCTTTTTTTGTCCACGCTATTGTTAACTGTTTCGGTGCAACAGTGCTGGTTACAGAGAAGGTTTGGTTTAATGTTGGGGGCAGCTTGTTTATTCTACTTTGTGTGATGTTGTTCGTATATTTTGAAAGCAAAAATCCTTTAATACAAAACATAAAATTGCGCGCTTAAAGTGTTGTAGAGTGATGAATAACTTTGCGTACTCTAAGTATGGCTAGAGAGCCTGATACGCGCTTTCTGTTCTGCAAAAAAATAGAGAAGGTTAGCACCGACGTAACGCGTCCAGTACCAAGAGCGACGTCATTTCTGCACTAATTGGGGGGAGGGTGTGCCACTGGCCACGCGCATATGGGAGTTTGCAAATATGCTATCATGCGACTTTCTAGTGTCCTCCATGAGATTGAAGCTGGGAATCTTGAGGCGGTGGTAACGCATTATTGCAAAAACAAACCCTGGCTAGGGTTTGGTCATCCGATTATGCAACGGGATGTCCGGGTTGATTTCTTTTTTTTACGCTTTCAGGCGCCTATGCGCCCCTTCAGTTCGCTTGCGCGATCTATTTTGGACAATACAGGACTGCAACCCAATGTCGATTTTCTAATTGCAAGCATCATGAGCAAACATGGGGCTGCTTCTGAGCTGGGATTGTTGGCTTTTTTCGTTTGTCATATGCCGATATTTCTCGCGCACTATCAAGCGCGGTTTAGTGCCATTCCTTCGGTTTATCATCAAAGGATTTAAGAGAAAAATATAAAAAGGTCCCCCAATCATGGCTATGAAGCATCGCACCGAGCCAAATTTCTTGGGTATATGTCAGAGTATCACTTTAACCGCACCGATGCGTGCTTGCGGGCAAATCGATATTTCTCACTGGGATTTAGCCCATAACTATTTGAAACAGGGCTTGTTACTCGAAGCCTTGCATCAGTTTTCAGTTCGATTCGCCACCGTGGTGGCTAAAAACTCGGATCTTACTTATCGCTATCTCCCTGTTATGGTTGAACAGTTTTTCTCTACCGCCCATTTTGATAGCGATCGGTTGCGCGTTGAAGGACATATTGAACGCATTAATGAGGCCTACCGTATTCACTGTAAGGTCAGCCCATACGGCAATGGCAGGGCCGTTATTGCGCAGGCAATCATCATGGTCAGTAAGGTCTGCTTCCTTAGCTCGTGTTCTGAGAAAGCCGCTCTTCCATTACTAGGCGATTTATGTAAGATTTCCTCCGTAACCGGAGATTCTTGTACTTTTTCCTTTAATGCGCATCACCCGCTTTTTGAGGAACATTTCCCCTCCCGCGCCGTATGTCCTGGTTCACTATTGATTGAGATGGTTCTGGCTTTGTCCACGCAGGGTAGGGCGAAAAATATCGCATCTGTTGCGCTGAAAAAAGTAAAGTTCATTGAAGCAGTTTATCCGAGAGATACCTATCAGTTGACCATTAAACAGGATACAAAGTGTGAACTGGGTGGCGTTTTTTATATTCATACGGAAACTAAAAAACGAAGCACTTGCGGTAAGTTTTCTATCAAATATAAAAAGGAGGATGCGCCATGTTTAACATAATAATCTCTTTTCTTCCGTGGAGTATTTACTCCTGGGTTATCAATGGAAACGTTTTAACTCTGGTCGAACGCTCTCTCATCTTGACTGTGCTTTTATTGTTCATTATTGCTCTGAATATTAAAATTATCCGACAGGGAGAACCCGTGATGATTACGAACATTCTGACATTTATTGTCCTGTTTGTTAATTATTTCGCTGGATGGTCTACACTTTTACTGAAATACCCCACAGTTTTTTGCTATCTGTCACTTGCTCTGGTTTCATTGATGAGCTTGCTGGTAAATAAACCCTTTACCATTTTTTATGCTCCTGCTGGTGTTTCTGAAGAAAAACGCAAACATATCCTCTTTTATCTCATCAATAAATATATTACATGGATTTGGGTAATCATCTTTTTTGCCAATGGTCTTCTAGTGGCTTTTTTTGCATGGACCCCCCAGATTTGGTTGGTCACTATGAGTTTAATTTGTGTTGGTATTCTTTTTTCTAAATATCTTCCTAACATCATACAATATTTTTATCGCGTCAAACATCATGGAGCATAATATGTCATTGTTTAACATTCTGACTGGAACCCCTTTATGGGCCTGGATTTTACTTATTTTTCTCATCGCGAGGGGAATAATCGCATTGAAAGATAGGGAAATGAAGGTTTACCGCCTTTTTCTATTGCCGATAATCTTTCTTTTTTTGGGCGCAAGCGATGTGATTAACCAGCTGGTGTTCCCGCGCTGGGGAGCAATCTCAATGTTGGCGGGGCTGATGATCGGCGTTGGCGTTGGCTGGTTGCTCTGGCATGCCACTCCGCGTTTAAAAATCAAAGAGGGAACGGATTTAATTATTCTGCCTGGTACGCGGTTGACGCTGACATTTATTCTTATCGCTTTTGTCATCAAATTCACATTGATTGCTTTTCTCAAGATTGAACATGATTTGAGATATGCATTTGATTTTAACCTTCTTTTTGGTCTTTTAAGTGGGTTCACTGGTGGTGTGTTTTGGGGCAGCACATTAAATTTATATATAGCATTTCGAAAGAATTCAAATTAATCCCTATACCATTAGCTGTGGGTGCTTCCCATTAGAACTATCTCAATAGAAGCTTATTCCTAACAACAACGCTGCATACAAATGCAGCGTTGCCTCGTAGTTTCAGATTTTTTTATCCCAGCGCGTGAATAGGTGAGGGAAGTGATATATCTGACTATGCCCCCTTGGGGGAAGAGCGAGCCTAAAGGTTTAGAATGCTATGAGTTTGAGCTAGCTGAACTTTGAGCAGATGGTTTATCGCTCATGGGAAATCATTTTGTTTTACGATTCAAAAAGAGGATAGTGATGGTCTCATTGGCGTAGGTGGGCAAGAAAACTGTTAGCTTGGCAATGCGTCAACAATTTGTAGAACTATGTTGTGGAACCCCTACGCAAAGCGGTTGCTATGATGGCATGATGCTTTTGTCAAGCATTATGATATGGGTAGGAACCGGTGTTTAAGGGTGCAACTGCGGTCACTGTACGATCCAGTAGCATTACGTCTGAGTATTTAGGAGCGGCAGACTCCGTACAGGCTACGTGTACAATATGTGAAGCACGCTTGCGGGAATCAGTGTGTCATTATTGTGTTGTGCACGCAACCCTCTAGCGAGTACTTCATTGGTAAGGCTGTTTTTTGAAGCTGGTTGTAATTATCTGTGTGTTTTTAAAGAGAACGTTAGCACCGATGTATCGCGTGCAGTACCGTTTTCCTTTATAAAACTATTCTCATTTCTTTTGTTTCTTTAAGAAATCTGCACTTCTCAGCCTTTTTTGCATATGATCGATAACGTAGCTCAAGTTCCTTGAGACAGTGAATTTTTTTCTCTTTTTGCTAAAAATACCCAAACCATCTTATTTAGTCGAGACTTCGTTTAAGAAGGGATCTTCTAAATTTATTATTTTTTTCAATAGGATATAAATTTCTCGTTTTGGGTGCGCGGTAGACTTATAGCAGTAACAAGCTTAGGTGTATAGTTAGCAGATACCGTCATTATTGAGGAGTTTATTTAAATTGTGTTTGATCGATTGAGGTATACAGAAAAACGTGATCAATAAGCTTAGGTTTATTGGTTCTAAGCGTGGAGGGGGTTGAGCTATCCAATGCAAAAGAATAAATTGTTTTTTTGCGCTGAGCGTTGGTTATTTTTCGACATAATTGCATTTTGGTCTAACTTTGTGAACACACACTATTTCTGACTAATCGAGGAAATAGAACATTCATGTGTTGAGAGGATTAGACAATGAGTTGTAAGCAATTAGAGCAAGAAATAGCCACTGTAAAGTATACGTCAATGCAGGAGTCCAAAGCCTTATGACACACTTATTTCAGTGACGATTATTTAGGCTAAACGCATCATGTGCTTGTGGTGCCAAAAGGCTATCAATATGAGGGAAAGATTTACAAAAGCTTGAAAGCTATTGCCAAGCATATTACCGACATCAATTGGAATGGCCATTTATTTTTTGTCCTTTTAAGGCGTGGATGAGAGGATGACAGGGGACAAGAAAAGTGCTTAAACAAGCGATAAAATCAATACGCGGCGCTATATATAGACGTAAATTCACCGAAGAAGGCTTAGAGCAAGAGTTTAGCTCACTGGACGACAAAAAGAAGCAGGCGAAAGCTTTGTTAAAGCTTATTGTCATGAAGGTTGGCAATTAATACCAACGTTGCTGATAATGTAAAAATCATGCCGCAATATATTTAAGGAGCGAGTGCAAGAGATTAATACATTCCTATGGCAGATTATAAAAGCATGGTTTGCACATGAGCCTAATTATATGATTGATAAGGCAACATAAATTATTCAGGGACAAAATGATAAGAGCTATATTTTATTATGAATCTGGCGCACAGTATAAGACCTATAAAGGTAAAGCGTTTTATGGCATGGGGAGGATTTTCAACATGCTGTCGGGCGTTTGAGGGTGTTCTTACTCTCCGTAAAAGGTATTTTAACAAATCTTGCTTGCACGGACAAGGGAGAACTAGAAGTGGATGCCGATATAATCTCTTGTGAAATTGGTTTTTATTGCGTCGAAATAAATGATGAAGAAATTTATGTTTTAATTGACAGTGATAGTACTTGTATGTGCTTGACCAAGCCACATGTGACGCAATTTTTAAATTACCCATGGTGGCATGTCGTCAAATTGACGATACAGCTCTTCGATTTGTCAGAAATATGACAATGCTAAAATATAGACATATTTTGGATGTGTTTGTGACAATTGATAAGCTTACTGATAATGTTTATAAGTGCCATAATAGCACACAAGAAAAAATATAAAATCGCCGCATGTGGTAATGCGAATTGATCTAGCTGACTTGCGTAAGTAAAAAGAAATATTCATAGACATATTTTATACTAAGCGTAACGGAGAAGCGCAAAGATGAGTATAATAGCAGGTGAAGATAAAATAGAGGGCATGAGTCAAAGTCCAGTTAATCCAGACATAGAAAAGTTAAAAGCAGCCTTTCCGCAATGTTTTGCTGAGGGAAAGCTCAATATAGATCAGCTTCTTAATCTATGCGGCGAATATATTGATAATGATTTTGAGAAGTTCAAATTTGAATGGAAGGGCAAAGGAGCAAGTTTAAAGCTTGCTCAAAAGCCTTCATTTGCGACATTGCGCCCGAAGCGCGAGGAGAGCGTAAACTTTTATAATACACATAATCTTTATATTAAGGGCGATAATCTTGAAGTGTTAAAACTTATCCAGCGGGCTTATTTTGGCCAAGTGAAGATGATCTATATAGACCCGCCCTATAATACGGGTAATGATTTTATCTATGGTGATGATTTTAAAGACCCATTGGCGCGATATAAGGAAGTGACGAGCCAAACGACAAAATCGAACCCTGAGACAATGGGGCGGTTTCACACGGCTTGGCTCAATATGATTTATCCGCGCTTGCGTTTGGCACAGACCTTATTGCGTGACGATGGGGTGATATTTATCTCCATAGATGATCACGAGGTGCATAATTTGCGCAAAGTGTGCGACGAGGTTTTTGGCGAAGAGAATTTTGTTGCTCAATTGGTGTGGGAGAAGGTTCACACGCGCAAGAATTCAGCGAAATATTTTTCTGTCAGCCATGAATATATTATATGCTACGCAAAGTATAAGGAAAATTTTAAGAGGAATTTACTACCACGGCAGGATAGCTCTGCATATAAGAATCCAGATAATCACCCCAAGGGTCCTTGGAAAGCAGACCCTATTACTGCGCATAAGCCTTATGCGGCAGATTATACAATTACGAAGCCTAATGGTATCATGTTAAAACGCCCCCAAGGCGGGTATTGGCGTTTTAGCGAAAAAGTTTTGAAAGAGAAAATTGCTAATAATGAGATCATATGGGGTGAAGGGGAATCCTACCCTATGATTAAAAGATTTTTAAATGAGACTCAAGATGGGTTGGTTCCTACGACTTTTTTCGGCAAGGAAATCGATACCAATTTTGATGAAGAATTTGCAGGAATTTTTAAACGAGAGTTTTCAGGTGATACCGCTTTTTCCAAACGTGAAATTGATCAATTAATGCATGTTCAAGGATTGTTTGAATATATTAAACCTACCAAACTCATAAAATTGCTTATGCAAATCGGCACGAACAAAGACGATATCATTCTCGACTTTTTCGCTGGCTCTAGTACAACAGCGCATGCAGTGATGGCTTTGAATGCCGAAGATGGTGGTAATCGCAAATTCATCATGGTGCAATTGCCTGAATTATGTGATGAAAAGAGCGAAGCCTATAAAGCTGGTTATAAAACTATCTGCGATATAGGTATTGAACGTATTCGCCGCGCTGGTGCACAAATCAAGCAAAAGCATGAAGCAGAACTCACAAGTGAGCAGCCTCTAGACACCGGATTTCGCGTTCTAGAGCTCGATAGTTCCAACTTTTCCATATGGGACGATAGCCCGATTGATCCGAATGCACTTGATGTTAAAGAACAATTGCAAATGCGCTTGGATCATATTTTGCAGGGGGTGAATCCCGAGCGCTCTCATCAAGATATTATCTTCGAAATCATACTTAAATATGGTTGGCCACTGGATTTAAAAATTTACCCTTTACCAATCAATGGCAAAAAATTCTATTATATAGGCGAGAGCGAAGGCGATGTCTTGGTAATTATAGCCATAGACACGCCCTTTGAACCCGAAGATGCGGAAGAGATGATAAAGTATTTGCCCGTAAAAATCGTAGCGCTTGATGCGGCCTTTAAAAGTGATGAGGCGCTTATTAATTGCGACTTTATCTTTAAAGACAATGAAGTAAGTTTTGATAAAATTTAAACTATAGAGAGACGATTGGGGCGGCGATATGAAACTTAAATTTAAACAACAAGAATTTCAAAATGATGCGGTTAAAAGCGTTATTGATTTATTTAAAGGCCAACCACGACGGAATTCTTCTATTTTCTTGCATTCAGAACAAGGACAATTAGCGTTAAATGAATTTGGTTGTGGTAATCAATTATTAATTAGTGATGAAAGCATATTAGCAAATTTACAAGAGGTGCAACAGAACAATAAACTCTTGGCGAGTAAGACGCTAGAGCAAAAGCAGTTTTCTATTGAGATGGAAACGGGAACAGGCAAAACTTATGTTTATAGCAAGACGATTTTTGAGTTAAATCAACGCTATGGCTTTACCAAATTTATTATTGTTGTACCAAGTGTTGCTATTCGCGAAGGGGTATATAAATCACTTCAGGTAACAAGGGAGCATTTTCAAGCAGAGTTTGATAATCTGCCCTATCGTTATTTTATTTATAATTCAAAAGATCTTTCGCAAATTCGCCAATTTGCAAGCTCTACCAATATTGAAATTATGATTATCAATATTGATGCATTTAAAAAAGCAGAAAATATTATCAACCTTCCGCAAGATAGACTGAATGGCGAAAGTGCTATGCGTTATATCCAAGATACAAATCCGATTGTGATCATAGATGAACCGCAATCGGTGGATAATACAGCAAAAGCGAAGGAGGCTATTGCGAGCCTTAACCCGCTTTGTGTTTTCCGCTATAGTGCCACGCATAAAGATGAGATTAATCTTTTATATCGTTTAACACCTGTTGATGCTTATCAAAAAGGACTGGTAAAGCAAATTTGTGTTTCTTCTAATCAGATAGAGCAAGATTTTAACCGTCCCTATATTGCCTTGAAATCCGTATCACACAAACATGGCTTTAAGGCGCGCTTAGAGTTGGATATTGCGGGAAAGAATGGCACTGTGAGCCGCAAAACAGTTACAGTGAGACAAGGCGATGATCTGTATCGCGTTACGGGCGGGCGTGAGCTTTATAGGGGTTATATTGTTTCGGGTATCAATTGCATGGCGGGGGATGAAGCCGTTGAGTTTTCTGATACTGAAATTGTCAAGTTTGGCCACGCGCTTGGTGATGTGAATATAGTAGAGCTTAAACGCGCGCAAATTTATCGCACTATAGAAACACATTTAGATAAAGAATTGCGGCTTGCGCCTTTAGGGATTAAAGTTTTATCACTTTTTTTTATTGATGAGGTGGCTAAATATCGTAGCAATGATGAAGAGCCAGCACTTTATGAGCGTATGTTTGAAGAATGTTATGAAGAGCTGTTGGCGAAAAAGAAATATACCTCCTTGCGAACTGAGTTTGCGCAAAATGTTCGAAACGTACACGGCGGTTATTTCTCGCAAGACAAGAAAGGCGTGTATAAGGATACAAAGGGCGACAGCCAAGCTGATGATGACACTTATAACACGATTATGCGCGATAAGGAGTGGTTATTATCTTTTGCATGCCCCTTGCGTTTTATCTTTTCGCATTCGGCATTAAGAGAAGGCTGGGATAATCCGAATGTGTTTCAAGTGTGTATGTTGATTGAGCAAAAATCGAATTTTACCGCGCGGCAAAAGATTGGTCGCGGTTTGCGTTTGTGTGTAAACCAACAAGGTGAGCGGGTGGAAGATAAAGATATAAATGTGCTGCATGTCATGGTGAATGAAAGCTTTGCTGAGTTTGTGAGTACATTGCAAAAAGAATTAGAGGCGGATATTGGTTATAAATTTGGTACATTGCAGATGGAGGAGTTGGTTGGCCGTATTTATGAAGATGTAAAATATGCAGCCGCTAAAGTGGAAGTGCCACAAGCACAAAAAATTATTAAAACGCTTGTTGCAAAAGATTTGATTGACGAGGCGGGTGTCGTTAAAGTAGATCAGGATTTAGTGGCGAGCGAATTTGAAGCTATAGGGGCGGAGGAAATGCCACGCGAATTGCGTCAAGAAATTATGAAAAAAATTGATTCAGGCGCACTTATTAATGTTGAGACGCTGCAAGATCTGATTTATATGACAGCTGTGACGGAAACAAAAATTCTGTCTTCGCAAGAGGCTGCTGATATATTGGTTGAGTTGCGTGAAAAAGCCTTGCTTACATCAGCAGGAAAAATCACAGATACATTAAAAGCGCAATGGGCGACTGGGGCGTTGGATTTAAGTGAACGTTTTAGTAAAGGGCAAAAGCAGGCTGTGCTGCAGGCGCTAGAAGCGAGCCAAGCCATGCCGATTATTCGTAATGCTGCGCGCGAGGTGCGGGTTAAGCTTAAAAAGCAAACAGTGGCTTCGCCCGAGTTTTTGTCCTTGTGGGAGAAGATCAATAAAAAAACCACTTATCGTGCAAAGCTTGATCGTACAGAGTTTGTTGCCAAAGCAGTGGATGCAGTGAAAAAAATGGCGCCAGTTGCGCCCGCGCATTTGGTTTATCAGACAGCAGAGATAGAACTGGATAGTGCTGGTGTGACCTACGAAGAGCAGTTATTAAAGCAGAGTACGCTTGATTATAGTTTGTGTGCACTGCCGAACATTGTACATTATCTGACCTTAAAGTTGAAATTAACCGCAAAGACAATTATTGGTATTTTTACAAAGAGTGGTCGTGAGCATGAGTTTGTGAAAAATCCACAAGCTTTTTTAGAGCGCATAGAAGAAATACTCAATAAAACCCATGTTAATCTTACAATTGATGGCATTAAATATTTAAAGCTGGTCGGGAAAGAATATAGTGTGCAAGAGCTTTTTACCAGTGAAGAACTTGTGGCAAATTTAGAGCGTACAGCTGTTGTGAGTGAGAAGAGTGTGTATGATCATGTGGTTTATGAAAGCAGTGTGGAGAAAGAGTTTGCACAAAGTCTTGAAAATGATCCTGAAGTCAGATTGTTTTTTAAACTGCCAAGAAGTTTTAAAATAGCCACTCCCATTGGTTCTTATACGCCTGATTGGGCGGTCTTTTTAGAGCGGGATGGCGAACAAAAGCTTTACTTTGTGCTGGAAACAAAAGGGGCAAACAGCGAGTTTGATTTGCGCCTTAAAGAAATGCTGAAAATTAAATGCGGCAAAGCGCATTTTGCTGCACTGCAAACGAGCGTTGCATTTAACGACCAGCCGGTGACAAATTGGCGTGAATATAAGCGTACTTTGCCCGAAGCGGCGCATGAGTTTCCAAGTGCTGCGGTGGTTGTTGCAGAATGATTGGTGCATGAAATACTTAACGTGAGCGCGGGGAGGACAGCCAAACTTTTTATATCAAGATAATAAATTGACAAAAGGTGGCTACAAAGTAGCTATAATCCACACTTCTAATATAGGAGGTAAAGTTATGAAAACTAAAAATATGTATAAACAACTGAAAAAATCAAATTAAGCGGGGTGATGTTACTGTGCTCAAAGCCCGAGCAAGTGAGCAGAAAATGGCTGCTCGAAGCTCCCTTCTGAATTGAGGTTTTAGAATATATAAAGCTGGCAGCTTTATAGCCTTTGGATATATTAATGACGATAGATTATGAAGTTAAAAAGTTGCTCTATGGCTGTGCGGCAATGAGTGGGGTTCGGCTGATTACAGGTTCCTTCCATGCTTTTTTTTTCTTGTCTATGGGCGTTAGCATAACACAGTTAGCTTTATTGCAAATTGTGTTTAGCGTAGCTATTTGTATTTTTGAAGTGCCTTGTGGGATTTTAGGAGATAAAATCGGCGTTAAACAAAATGTTATCTTATCATGTTTCTTTTTTTCGCTCTTCTTCTTTTTATGTATCTACGCGCCTAATCTTTCTGTCTTAATTCCGGCAGAAATTATTTATGCTTTAGGCTTTGCTTTATGTTCTGGCGCTGATAGCACATGGATTAAAGGCTTAATCGACGGCGGTGGTTACAAGGATAGTTTGATCTACCACCAAGTAAACGCCTATAAGCGGGAACTAACGGCATTCATGAATACGGTTGCTGGTGCGCTAGGTGTTCTTATTGTTTTGTGTATGGATAATTATCAGTCGGCATATTATTTTTGTTCTTTCGGATTTCTCGTACTTGTATTCTTGTTTAGTCGGGTGACGGGGATAGGTATTGCATCCGTTTCGGATAGTCAGCCAATAGACTCAGGTTCTTTGTTGCATGCAACAGAAGCTTTTGCTTATTTAGTTACCTCAAAAATCGGGTTATATTATATATTGATATGTGGTTTTATTGTTGCCGCATTGCAGCCAATATTTCATTTTTGGCAACCTTTTATTTTGGGACAAACAGGAGTATTAGACAATGCAACAGGAAAGACTAAAATTCTTATTCTTGGCCTGTGCTTTGTGTCTTATACTCTCGTAAAATACTTATTTAATCGCTTTGTAATTAAATATCTTATGCAAAAATACGCTCCTATGGCGATAACTTTGTACTCACTAGTCCTGAGTGCTGTTGTTATGCTTGCTCTGCTTCTCGTTGCAAACAGTTGGGCCCCCATTATTTTATTCACCGTATTTCACAGTTTTTTTTCTGTCCCCGTAACGCAGTTTGAAGCAGAATTTTTTAAACATATTCAACAAAAGAATGCAAATACGGTTTTATCCATTGTTAGTTTTCTTGCACGTATTTTTGGTATTTTAGCGCTTGTGCTGATTGGTTGGTTGGCGAACAATGTTTGTATAGAAGCAGCTTTTTGTTTCACCTTGCTTTGTATATGTTTAATTATCCCGCTTAATTTGGCCTGGCTTTATACTGATAAAAAGTTAATAAAAGACGAGAAGGTTTGAAAGTGAAGATACTGTTAAATAGGAACTTGCCTATGACTTACATAAAGACACAGGAAAAAATAGTGTGTGGGTCATCTTATATGGATTGAGTCGAAATTAATAGCTGTCCATCGTTTTTAGTAGAGATGCTTACCGATTTGAATGCGCCAAATGATTGTGCGGCTATTAGCCAGAAATATCGCGAACGAGCATATCAAGAAGCTTGTGATATTGATGTTTTGCTAAATAGTGGGCGCGTATTAGATTTTGCAAAAAACGCAAGCTTTTTTAGAGTGCGCGGAGGAAATCCTCGATAAAGCGTATGTCAATTTTACTATTGCTGGTATTAAATATTTAAAACTAGCTGGCCAAGACTATAGTGTGCAAGAATGTTTTGCAAGTAGCTAACTTTTGGCGAATTTAGAGCGTACAGCTCTGGTGAGTGAGAAGAGTGTATATGATCATGTGGTTTATAATTGAGAAAGAATTTGCGCAAAATTAATGATAATGCCTCCGAAGTAAAATTATTTTTTTAATTGCCAAGGAGCTTTAAAATCATGACGCTCATAGGCTCTTACACGCCGGATTTTGGGGTGTTTAAGAGTGAGAAGGCGCGCAAAAGCTTTATTTTGTACTGGAAACAAAAGGAACGAATAGCGAGTTTGATTTGTGCCTTAAAGAAATGCTGAAGATTAAATGCGGCAAGGCGCATTTTATCGCCCTTGAGACTGGTGTGGTGTTTGACGAGGCTCTGGTAATGAGTTGGCGCGATTCTAAGCGGGGGATGGTGGTAGAGAAAGTGGGGGGCTGTGGTAGGAGCGGGCGGCACGAATGACGCTGTCTTTAGTTGCGTACCGCCAAGCTAATTTTGTGCTTTGCGAAATTCGCCAAGGCTTTTGGACGTACCCCGTTTACCGCGTAATAAAATCTTATGAATATCATGCAGAAGGCGCGCAGAAATGGGTGATTGCGTGTCTAGCTTCCCAATGCCGTAATTAAGTACAGCCACATAATGAGATAGCTCTTCAATATCATCAGTCACACTGATACTTTTTCTTTATTTTCAAACAATAATAGGTCAGATGGTAACGATTATGTCCTTTCTATCTGAGAAAAGAGTAGCACCGCTTGCGTATATGCACGAGTAAAAGTCAATCAACATTGGTCTGAGGTAAAACCGCCAATTATTTCTAATACACCTAAGGATTTCATAGCTTGCTCTAACGGTTTATATAAAGCCGCCCTTTTAAAAGGTGAATTGGGTGGTAAATTTATTGGGATATAGGCTTTATGAATCTCTTGAACTAAGCTTTCTACTATGCAGGTCCTAAGGCGTGATTGCATATATGGTCGCATCTGTTGCTGCGTTTTGTAGACAGAGATCTTAAATTAGGAAAGGAGGGCTGCTCTTTTAATTACAAAGGAAGAATACGGCGCGTAAGTGCAGCAAAATGTATTTTGAGGAGCAGTAAAGGGGTGAGGCATTTGATGTCCAGCGGGTGACAGATTAATTGGAGTATAAGTGGGTATTGCTAGGGCGGAGTTTTTAGTTAAGAATTGTGCTCCGTACGCTATAAGCTCTCTGCATCCTTCATATAGGCGTTGAGATCATCGCCCAATGCAACGTAAAAGGGGCTATTTTGCCTTTAACGCTTGTTTAGCTGCTTCCATTATTGCCTCTGGCTCTATTAGCCATTACGGTTATAATTTCCTCGTCCAAAGAACAGGTCAATCGATTGCGTAATAGGGTATGTGTGCCTTTTTTGACCGTGTCTTTTTTAAAAGGCAGCTGTTACCTCGTGGCAGGGTTGGGTGTGTCTATATGATCAGCCTGCCAAAGAAATGGAAGCGTTATCGCGATAGCCACCAATAGTAGTCCAGCGATAAAGGCGGCAGCAAACTGCAATGATATAAAAGAACCAAGGACGCCGACCAAAAAGCTTCCGACCGGCATTCCAGCATAGCCGATCACCCGAAAAGCAGAATTAGCTCGCCCGAGAAGTTGTTTTGGTGTGAGGCGCTGCCTGAAGGCGGTAACACCAATAAACCATAAGCTTGCTCCAACGCCAGCGATAAAGGTGACGCCCCATACGACGACAGCACTTTTTGAAAAGGCTGGAACCAGCAGCAAGATAACCGTCCCTAAACCGTCAGTGAGAACAGCTAGGCGCACCGGTGCATAGCGTATATGTGGTGCAAATAGGGCACCTGCCATTGTACCAAGCGCGTAGGCTGCAAACATCACGCCATATTGGCTGCTATGTAGGCCCAGATACCGACCGTCGGTAACGAAGAAGATGAACGAGGTTAGGAATGCTCCAAATACTACCGATAGAAAGAATGTGAGTAATGTAAGGGAGGTAAGATGCCGATTTGAAAAAATAAAACGAAAGCCGGCAATGATATAACGAAAAGTGATGTTTTCTTTATCAGGTGTTGGCGATGTCGGAACAGTATGGCGAGCGGTAAAAATCAATGTGATAAAAAGCACGATTAACAGGCCAAGAAATAGCAGTGTGCTATGCGCTAAAATGCTGCTTGTTATGACAGGGGCAAGAAAATAGGAGACCCCGAAATCTAAAAACAAGACAATTGAGTAGAAGGTCATCAATCGCTCTCCCTCCATGATAAGTGGTGGAATCGTCATTATATAAGCTTCGGCAGAAACGACGATGAATCCAGCAATGGTTGCATAGAAGAAAATTTGTTCGGCTGGAGCAATCTGTATCATGAGCAGTACGAACAGTACAATATGCAGTAGCATGAAGATGAGGAGAGCCGAGGTGGCAAGTTTTATTTTGTCGCAGAGATCAAGTAAAGTGCCTGCAAGGATTCCGAAAATTGGCCACGCTAATGAGAAGAGACCTTGCGCCCAACTTACTCCGACTACGCCATATCCAGATTGTCTTGCTAATAGCGGGATGGCAGTGCGCAAAGCACCGCTGAGTAAGGCGAGCAGACTAACGGTTAGGCAAAAATAGCGTATGTTCTTATTGGCAAAAGGAGTGAACATTCTTTTCTCCTTAAGATGCCACACAGATTTCCGCAGGTCCATCAAGTACGGCGGTTGTATTCAGCATGTTTGAGACATAGCCGTCCAAGATATTCCCATCTGCCTGAGGTAGAAGAAAATACATAAGGTTGGAATACCATTGCCAACCACGCTGAGTCAGCTGGAGATTGTTATCACTTTCTGCGATGAGACCTGCACCTATGAGCTGTTGTAGGTTATTGTAAACGAAAGAGGGGAGTGCGGTCCAGTCAATTCTTTCTTTTTTGGCATAACCGTTATAAGGTAGCCGCATACACAAAGCCTTGGAGGCTTGTTGCTCCGCTGATACCCAATTGTAGTATACTTTGGATTTGCCTTTAAGTTGTATGTCGGTAATGTATCCGCTTCGACAGGGATTGGTTCGTGTGACGAGTGAGCCGAGAACCGACAGTGCTGACGCCCCGAAGCCAACCACATAATCGTCATGATAACCATGCAAATATTTGTGATAGCGGAAATAATTAGCTGAACTCGTTTTAGCGAGCGTTAGAGGAGTGTTATTGGCAATTTTGATATAGGAATGCCCATTACACGGCGCATAGCTGCAGCTGCGCATAACGATGTCGCTAAATAAGCGAAGCATCTGTCGATGCTGTAGGCTGGATGGCTTTAGCCCTTTTTGTGCGTAAGACTTATGCAGTTGCGACGTGATAGCCAGATTGTTGATTGCATAGAGGTTGATTGTTTCAGGATGAATCTCGCTGGCTTGCTTCAAATCGTATAATAGTTTTTCGGCTTGCTGGCTGTGCATGCCATATAGTAGGTCGAAACCGACATGTCCAATGATCTCTTGTGACCAAGCCACGGTATTGTTGATTTGTTCACGTGTTGAGGTGAGGTTAAACAATGATCGGAAACGCTCAATGAAACTCTGTATACCGAAGCTGATCCGGTTAACGCCGATCTCACGGGCAGCATAAAGTTTATCACGTGTGACGCTCTTCGGTTCGCTTTCCAGTGTAAACTCGGTTAAGGAAGAGAGCTCAAATTCGCCATGCAATACTTTTCCGATGTGTCGGATATTATCTGCGGACAAAAGCGACGGTGTGCCGCCCCCTATATAGATGCTGCGGATGGGCCCTCTAAGCGAGCGAATGAAATTTCCTTTGGTTCTGATCTCTGTGGTAAGCGCTGACATATAAGATTCGATTTGCTTAACGTGCTTGTAGGCCCCTTTCTGAAAGGGACAGAAGGAACAGATGGTTTCGCAAAAGGGAATATGCAAATAAAGAGAAATGGTACGCGCTTGTGGAATCTGCTTACTTTGCGCTAGTTTATTAAAGTCTATGTAATCGTAAAATTCATTTAAAATAGTGCGAAATAACGGATATGTGAAGTCGTAAATCGGCTTGAGTTGATCGAACTTCACAAAAGGATGATCCACGAGTTGCATAGCTTACCTCCCCCAATTTCTTAACTTGCACTATATTATTGACGGGCGACTGGTGATCCAATCACCCGAGTGTATTACCAAAGATTTTCACGGAACATAATGAATCCTCCTTTTGTAGAAGTTATATGTATTATACATATAACTTACTATATGAACAGGCTAGCTTGTTTAAGAGGCAATCTAAAGATAAAAATATAAAAGAACTTTCTCTTGCAGCCTTATGGTCTGATATTGTAATTGGTATCCTGTTTTACGTGGTCGGGCTATGAATGCCTAGGGCGAGAAAAAGCAGGGTATTTTAATGGACGTGCGGGGCATCATTGTTATGTTGCTGGGACTTGGAATTTGCGTCTGGTTATGAAATATCATTAGCGCAAA
Organism: Bartonella sp. MR90HLJMH; assembly: GCF_042194115.1. Lineage (NCBI taxonomy): Bacteria > Pseudomonadati > Pseudomonadota > Alphaproteobacteria > Hyphomicrobiales > Bartonellaceae > Bartonella > Bartonella sp. MR90HLJMH. The sequence goes on along the minus strand of NZ_JBHIMM010000003.1, from coordinate 238,858 downwards.
AAGATGGTTTTAAAGGTAGAGATATATTTTTTAATATCCCTGTAAAACTTCGAGAAGAGATAGAATTATCTATTAGAAAACATATAAATGTCCAGTGTGATAATATTATCGAATTACATGACATCATCACTCTTGCCCGCCATTTTGACATATTACCTAAAATCTCATTGAGATCGTACCATGTACTGGCAAACGGGGATAGATCGCGTTTTGGTATGACTGCGGCGGAGTTACGTGCCGCATTATCTTTGCTAGAATCCAATAGGACTAGGCTTAATAGGGTGCCTTTGCATGTGGGCTCTAATTTGAATTCGACTGAGTTAATAGTATCCACCTTAACTAAGGCTGGAAAGGATATTTACGCATTGAAGGATCAAAAAAGTTTTATCAGTCTAGGCGGGGGATATCCGATTTCCACAGCGTTTTGCGATGCTGTGACGGTCAATGACGAATACCCTCGTAAAATTTATGAGGCATTATCACAATTGGGTTGTGATTTATATAAGCTTACGGTAATTATTGAACCTAGGCGTATTATATCTGAAGATTATGGTTATTTATTTTCAAATATTAGCTCTATAAAAGAGCAGAATGGTACGAACTTAATTACAATCTGGGCTCTGGGGATGTGTACTCAATATGCACAGTATCACTAGATCATAAGTCAAAGTATATGAAAGCAACTGATACAAAAAAGATTTTACGATGGTGGAAGATCGACGATGAAGGACGTTAGTTCAAAGGAAATTGATATTATTGTGTTCTCATATCCTGATTTTTTGGCTTTTTAGATATAAATAACAAACCTCCTAGTGGGCTGGAGACTATCAAATGTTGGATCCCGCATGGCGCAATTAGCAAAAAATCCTATCTATTGGATTTGGTATGCTCTACTGTATTTTCAGCCCTAAATATTGTGTGCGAAGTGCAATGTCAAGCGGTGGGAATTGATATAAGTGCAGAGTCTATAAGTATCCGCTCAGAACAAGGTTGATAGCTCTATTATGCAGGGGATGGTTAAGTTTCATGTCGGAAATGCTAAGCGTATGTCTTGTCCTGAAAATACATTTACGCATATTACGGCGGGGTGAGTGTTTGTAAGCACTAGCTGTAAAGGCTACTCACCATCCTAGGGTGTTTACTTCTATGTGGATAACAATAGAGTTACAAAACTTGCTTCATATTAAAAGAAAAGTTTCTTTTCTTTTAATTAAGCATTACTACAACCAAAAGGAAATTAAATATCTCACCTTTATTATTCTCGCCAATGTTTGCTTATATATGATTATTTGAATCGGAATTAGGTTACGTACAATATGGTATTTCTCGCTGTTTTATATAAGAAGAAGGTTCGCACCGATGTATCGCGTGTAATATCAACTTTTTCACTATGGTGATAGGATAGCTTGTTGAGCGTAAAGTTCTTTTACCTTGATAGATCTTATAGTATTCTTCAAAAATATCAGTTGATAATTTTTTTTCGTGTCGTTTATGCAGGGGCTGATACTATAAGAATAGAACTTGATTGTTTGTAAAGTTGGTATGTTATGGCTGTAAAAAATGGTAAACAAACGAAAAGTAAAAATTTTAAACCTGTCTCTCGTTTTCTCAAAAGTTTACGTGGTGTGCGCAATTGGGAACAAGTTTCACAATGGCTTGCTTTCCGTAAGGTAGAGGATATTGAATGTATTACGCCTGATCAAGCAGGGGTACCACGGGGCAAGATGATGCTTTCTAAAAAATTTACATCGGAAACATCATTGGCATTGCCTTCAGCAGTTTTTATGGCAACAATTTCAGGGGATTATCCTGAAGATGGTCATGGTTTTGAATATCCTAAAGCAGATGGTGATTTACGCCTTGAGCCTGATCTTTCTACGTTAAGCATTGTTCCATGGGAAGATGCTCCCACAGCACAGGTGATTTGTGATCTTGTGTATCAAAATGGTCAGGTTGTGGATTACACACCACGCAATGTTTTACGAACGGTAGTTCATTTTTACACAAAAATGGGTTTAAGCCCTGTTGTTTCACCAGAAATTGAGTTTTATTTGGTACAAAAAAATCCCGATCCTGATTATCCGTTAGTTCCACCGGTTGGTCGTTCTGGGCGTTCAATTGGTGGTGGACAGGGGTATTCCATTGCCGGTGTGAATGAATTTGATGATTTGATTGATGATATTTATCATTTTTCAGAGGCACAAGGATTGGAAATTGATACCCTCATTCATGAAGAAGGAGCAGGTCAGTTTGAAATCAATTTACGTCATGGTGATCCTATTGAATTAGCGGATCAAGTTTTTATGTTTAAACGAACAATTCGTGAAGCTGCACTAAAACATAATATGTATGCAACTTTTATGGCAAAACCCATTCAAGGGCAGCCGGGTTCTGCTATGCATATTCACCAATCGGTTGTTGATAAGAAAACCGGTATGAATATTTTTACACAGGAAAATGGTGAAGAAAGTATCTGTTTTCGCCATTTTATTGGTGGATTGCAAAAACATATGCCAGGGGTACTTGTGATGCTTGCGCCTTATGTGAATTCTTATCGACGTCTTGTCCCTGATAATTCGGCTCCTGTTAATTTGAGATGGGGATATGATAATCGTACTACAGCTTTTCGAGTTCCCCGTTCTGCTCCTCAAGCGCGGCGTGTTGAGAATAGACTTCCTTCATCAGATGCGAATCCCTATTTAGCCCTTGCAGCTTCTCTAGCGTGTGGTCTTATTGGTTTGCAACAAAAAATTGAGCCGGATGAGCCAGCAACAAATAATGTAAACGCTGATAATATTGAGTTACCGCGTGGACTCATTGAGGCAGTCAATTTGTTTGAACAAGATACAGCGATACGTGCTATTTTAGGGGATGTGTTTGTCAGTACTTATGCTGCAATCAAACGACAAGAGTTTGAAACTTTCATGGAAGTAATTAGTCCGTGGGAGCGTGAATATCTTCTGCTGAATGTTTAAATTTTATGACGATGATTGATTATAATTCAATTTCTCCAGGAATTTCTTGGTATGAAGATACTTTAAAAGAACGTCCCTCTTATCCTTCTTTTTGTGAAAACAGACAGTGTGATGTGGTCATTATTGGAGGCGGATTTACGGGTCTGTCGGCTGCTTATCATTTAGTCAAGGCTGGAGTAGATGTTGTTTTATTTGAAGCATCACGTTTTGGTGATGGTGCTTCAGGGCGCAATGGTGGACAGCTGGGAACAGGGCAACGGCAATGGGTAGAAACATTAGAAAAAAAGTATGGTTTTGAGCGAAGTAAGGCTCTGTTTGATTTAGCAGAAGAAGCTAAAAGAGATATTTTATCTTTATGCGCGATGCCTAATTGTTCGTGTGATTTGATAGGAGGACAGCTTTCTGTGACACATAAAAGGCGTGAGCTTCTCTCTTATCAACGGCATATTGAGGTGATGCAGCGTTATGGCTATCATGCGCTTACTTTTATGGATAGGGCAGAAACATCTAGGCGACTTGGATCGTCTTTTTATTGTGGTGGTATTTATGATGCGGATACCGGCCATATAAATCCCTTAAAATTGATTATTGGATTGGCAAAAAAAGCTAAAGATGTTGGTGCTAAGCTTTATGAGAAGTCACAAGTAACGACCGTAAGGCGCACGGGAGCCCATTGGAAAGTGATAACAGAAAAAGGCAGTGTAACAGCAGAGCATGTGTTACTTGCAACAAATGGGTATAAACTTGGTCTGGAGCGTTTTATTGAAAAAAATATTGTTTCTATTCGTTCTTATATTGGAGCAACGGACCCATTACCAAAGCACAGTTCAATTCTCGCAGGCGGGGAATCGGTTGATGATTCCCGTTTTATGGTTCGCTATTTTCGCAAAAGCGTTGATAATCGTCTCTTATTTGGTGGCGTAGAAAGTTATGATAATAAACATCCTTTAAATTTAGATGAACGTATAAAACGGCAAATTGCTGAAGTTTATCCTCAATTACACTCTATCAATTTAAGCCATTGTTGGGGAGCAACGGTTGCCATTACAGTTGAGCGCATGCCCTATGTTCGACAACTTTTCTCAAGGATGACTTATTGTGGTGGTTATTCAGGGCATGGCGTTATGCTGGCTCCTTTCATAGGAAAATTATACGCAGAATGGTTGACTGGAAAATATGAACGTTTTTCCTATTTCCAAGACTTGAAGATTTCATCTTTTCTGGGGGGAAGAGTTTTGCGTTATCCGCTTATATTTTTAGCAATGCGTTGGTTTTCTTTAATGGATCGTTTTTGATGGAAACATTGCTTGAAATGAAGCAAATTAATGGCTTCTTTAGTATCTGTTTGCTTTAATGAGCGAAGCTTTTATAAGTGATATGGGATTTCATAATCGAATAGAAAAATAAACAAGTTCATGGTGCATAAAATTATTCCAGTTTCTTCTTTTGATTGTATTGTTTTTGGTGGCAATGGTGATTTGGCGTCGCGCAAGCTTTTGCCGGCTTTGTATCATTGTCAGTGTGTTGGTCAATTCAGTGAGCCAACACGTATTATTGGGGCTTCCCGCACTCCCTTAAGTCATGAAGAATATCAAAATTTTGTCCGCACTTCTTTAGAAAAACATATCCATCCAAAAGATCTCAATTCAACAGAACTCAATCGTTTTCTTGCACGTTTAAGCTATGTTTCTGTTGATGCTTCCTCAAATCGAGGGTGGGAGGATTTAGCTCTCCTTCTGTCACGAGATTCAGCGAATATTCGAGCTTTTTATTTGGCTGTTAGTTCGTCACTTTTTGCTGATATTGCGATGAAGTTGGGAAAAAATGATTTGGTGACACCACAAACACGGATTATCATTGAAAAACCAATTGGTTGCGATGTAAAAACAGCTGTTTCACTTAATGATGCATTTGCAAGCGTCTTTAATGAAGAGCAGATCTTTCGTATTGATCATTATCTTGGGAAGGAAACTGTTCAAAATTTAATGGCATTGCGGTTTGTTAATACACTTTATGAACCGCTATGGAACTCCAACTATATTGATCATGTTCAAATAACCGTTGCTGAATCTTTAGGGTTAGAGGGGCGTACAGAATATTATGAAAGCACTGGTGCTCTACGGGATATGGTCCAAAACCATATGCTGCAATTACTTTGTTTGGTTGCGATGGAAATACCATTTACCAACAGTGCTAATGCTGTGCGCGATGAAAAACTTAAAATTTTACATTCTTTAACACCGCTTGATGTACATAATGTAGGACAGCATACTGTACGTGGGCAGTATCTTTCTGGTCTATCAAATGGTATATCTGTAGAGTCTTATTTCGATGATCTGGGAAGAGTGAGTAAGAGTGAAACATTTGTAGCGCTTAAGGTTAAGATTGATAACTGGCGTTGGGCTAATACGCCTTTTTATTTACGAACAGGTAAGCGCATGTTCACGCGAATGTCTGAAATTGTTGTGGTTTTTAAACCTATTCCTCATAATATTTTTAATGTGGATTTAGATGAAATTTTTTCTAATCGGCTTGTGATTCGTCTCCAACCTGATGAGGGTGTGAAACAATGGTTGATGATTAAGGATCCAAGTTACGGCGGTATGCGGTTTCGTCACATTCCATTAGATATGAGTTTTGCTTCCGCATTTTCTGAACGTAATCCTGATGCTTATGAACGTTTATTAATGGATGTTATTCGTGGAGATCAAACGCTGTTTATGCGTCGTGATGAAGTTGAGGCTGCTTGGCGTTGGATTGATCCAATCATTGAGGGATGGGAAGCAATAAAACAGCCTTTTCACAATTATAACGCTGGTTCGTGGGGGCCATCTGCTTCAACGATTCTCATGGAACGTGATGGGCGTATATGGAACAATTTAGTTTAGAGCAATAAGTATGTATAGAATGAATATTGACCGTTTAGATTTTGAAACCCCTCAGACTTTAGCCTTGGCATTAGCAGATCGAGTAGCCGCAGAACTTAGTGTATCTGTTCTTGAGCGTAAGAGAGCAGTTTTAGCGGTGTCTGGTGGTAAAACACCAGAATTGTTTTTTCATTATTTGTCAAAAGCGGATATTGATTGGCAAAATATCATTATCACTTTGGTCGATGAACGTTTCGTTCCTACACACGATGAACGTTCAAATGAGCATATGGTACGGTGTCATTTGTTACAAAATTTTGCCGAAAAAGCGCGTTTTGTAGGGCTTTATCATAAAGCGATTACTGCTGAACTTGCTGCTTTTTCAGCGGCGAGTCGTATTAATACTTTGCCTAAACCCTTTGATGTTGTTGTTTTAGGAATGGGGGGTGATGGACATACGGCTTCTTTTTTTCCTGATGCTGATCGTTTAAAGCAAGCGCTTGATCTGCGAACACAAGCACTTGTTCTGCCCCTTCATGCTAAGAGTGCTGTTGAGCCAAGACTCTCACTAACTTTGCCAGTTATTATGCAGTCTCGTTGTATTATTCTCCATATCGAAGGTTTTCAGAAACGCGATTGTTTTGAAAAAGCTTGTCAGGATGGATCTGAAATAGAAATGCCTATTCGGGCAGTTTTGCGTAATTCCCCTCATCTTGTGCAGGTTTATTGGTCGCCTGCAGATAATGAAATAAGTGAATTAGAATATGAGAGACAAGGTGAATAAAAACGTAATCTCTCTCAATGAATGAGGGGAAGCAACAATGAAAGAGGGAGGGGAATATGGCACTTTCCAAGACAATTGCCACAGTTACACGAAGGATTTATGAACGTTCTCGATCAACACGAGAAATTTACTTAGATCGTATTACGAAAGCACAAGTTCATCGCCCCAAACGAAGTTTTTTAGGATGTGCCAATCAGGCTCATGGTTTTGCTGCTTGTGGTGCAATAGATAAAGAGCGTTTGAAGGGAAATATCGTTGGGAATATTGGCATTATCACGGCATATAACGATTTACTTTCAGCTCATCAACCTTTTGAAAAATTTCCTCACTTAATTAAAGAGTCGGCCCGTATGGTTGGTGGTGTTGCACAGGTTGCAGGTGGTGTTCCCGCGATGTGCGATGGTGTTACGCAGGGAAATGCGGGGATGGAGCTTTCCCTTTTTTCGCGTGAAGTAATTGCAATGGCGACAGCTATAAGCTTATCACACGATGTCTTTGATGCAGCATTGTATCTTGGGGTGTGTGATAAAATTGTACCAGGTTTATTGATTGGTGCACTAACATTTGGTCATTTACCAGGAATTTTTATACCAGCTGGTCCTATGACAAGTGGTCAAGGTAATGATGAAAAAGCGAAGATACGTCAACTTTACGCGGAAAATAAAATAGATCGCCAAACACTTCTAGCATCAGAAGCACGTTCTTATCATGGACCAGGAACATGTACATTTTATGGAACAGCTAACTCTAATCAGGTGATACTGGAGATGATGGGGCTTCATATGCCGGGAGCTTCTTTTGTTAATGCGAATACACCGTTGCGTGATGCTTTAACAAAAGAAGCCACGAAACGTGTACTTGAAATGACAGATCTTGGTGATCATTATAGGCCACTTGGTATGATCATTGATGAGCGTTCTTTTGTAAATGCCATTGTAGGATTAAATGCAACAGGAGGTTCTACCAATCATACGATTCATTTGATTGCTATAGCTGCTGTTTGCGGTATTAAATTGACATGGCATGATATTGCAGAAATTTCATCCGCTGTGCCTCTTTTAGCGCGCATTTATCCTAATGGTTTAGCGGATATCAATCATTTTTATGCTGCTGGGGGGATGGGATTTATTATTCGCGAGCTTATCGAGGCAGGTTTAGTACATGAAGATGTTTCTACGGTTTTTGGTAAAGATCTCACTGCTTATGCAATTGAAGCAAAGCTTTCTGCTGATGGTCATGTGGTGCGTGAAGCGGCTCTCAAGGAAAGTGGTGATCATAAGGTGTTAGCAGGGTGGAGAAAGCCATTTCAGCCTGACGGTGGTCTTCGTGTTTTATCGGGAGATTTGGGAACAGCTATTATAAAAGTTTCCTCTGTTAAACCAGAGTATTGGCAGATTAAAGCACCAGTCTTTGTTTTTAATGATCAAGAGGAACTACAAAAATCTTTTAAATCTGGAGTGTTGTATGATAAAGATTTTATCGCCGTCATTCGCTATCAAGGACCAAAAGCCAATGGTATGCCAGAGCTTCATAAATTAACGACCATTTTAGGCGTTTTACAAGATCGCGGTCAAAAGGTAGCATTGATAACCGATGGGCGTATGTCAGGGGCGTCAGGAAAAATTCCTGCTGCCATTCATGTGACACCGGAAGCAATGGATAATGGCCCCATTGCACGTTTGCAGGATGGTGATATTGTTTTTCTTGATGCTCATGAGGGTAAACTAACTCTTTTGGAGGATTTAGCAAAATTTAACGCGCGAAAAATCATACCTCCTGATCTTTCAAAAAACGAACATGGTGTTGGACGCGAACTTTTTCATGTTTTTCGTCAATCCGTTAATCGTGCAGATCAAGGGGCATCTGTTTTTATGACATGAAAAATGCAAAAATAAACAAGCTTAATCATGTACAATAAAACCATATACAAGGAATTGTTACAATTCTTAGAATTTTGGTATAGGCAGATTGTGTGATCGCGCGGCGGCTTTGAGTGTATTAACCATAAGCATGGCAATTGTCATTGGTCCAACGCCTCCTGGAACAGGGGTAATCGCAGCAGCTTTTTCTTTTACGTTTTCAAAATCGACATCACCAACAAGACGTGTTTTCCCTACACCTTTTTCTGGTGCAGCAACGCGGTTAATACCAACATCAATAACAATTGCACCATTTTTTATCCAGTCTTTTTTAATCATTTGTGGGCGGCCTACAGCTGCGACTAAAATATCAGCGCTTCGACACACATCATCAAGGTCACGGGTACGACTATGGGCAATTGTCACAGTGGCATTGGCTGCTGTTAAAAGGGCAGCCATAGGTTTTCCAACAATATTAGAGCGTCCAACAACGACAGCATCAAGTCCAGATAAATCTTGCCCACAGTGTCGTTCAATCATCATCATGGCACCAGCTGGTGTACAGGGAATAATCGCATCTTCAAGTGCATTTGCCGCGAGTTTTCCTACATTAATATAATGAAAACCATCAACATCTTTTTGGAAAGCAACGGCTTGTGTTATGCGATTTGTATTCATATGAGCAGGGAGAGGCAACTGTACCAAAATACCATGAATTTTTGGATCAGAATTTAATGTTGCAATAAGTTGAAGGAGTTCTTTTTCTTGCGTTTCTTTAGAAACGACATGTTTGATTGAAAGAAACCCACATTCTTCGGCTTTTTTATTTTTTGAGGTGACATATACTTGACTTGCGGGATCATCTCCAACGATAATAACAGCGATACTAGGTTGTATATTATAGTGATGGCGGAGCTTTATTGTTTCGGCCTTAACTTTCGCAATAATCTCTTCAGCAAGTTTTTTTCCATCGATAATATTATTCATTCAGAGATCCTTTCGGTAAGGCTGTTTGTTTTTTTGTAAAGCATTTTCTAATAATACGATAGAGTTTTATAGCAATATTCATGTGAGAACAGTAAGAATGGTTTTATAATGTTGTGGATTTATAGTTTTGAAGACTTTTAAATAATTGCTTTATAAAGAAGCAGCAACATTGCTGTTTGAATAAATTTTGGATAAAGAACAAAAATAATGAAGATACAAAGTGGATATAGTGAATTATAGGGTTATAAAAACTTTTTATAATCATTTAAGTTTGTTTTTAATCTGTTATAGGGGGGGATAAATATAGAGGGATATTGTGCGCATCAGAATAATAAAATTTTTGAGCGGAATTTTTATTACAATTATCTTTTTATTTGGAGTGGGGATTCTCGTTTTACCTTATCTTATCTCTACAGATGCGATTCGTATTCGTTTAGCGCAGGATTTGAGTGTATGGACCGGTTACAATGTTCAATTGCGTGATCCACCGCGGTTACATCTTTTTCCTTATCCTAAAGCATTTCTTTCTGGCGTTACTTTAACATCAAAAATGGATGATGTTGCGCCATTAATGGAAGCTGAATCAATAGAAGTTGATCTTTCTGTCGTCGATCTTCTTTGGGGACATGTTTCTTTTTCAGAGACGCGGATTATGCGTCCTCAATTTGTTATGGAAAAGCCTGTTAAAACAATAGCAGATTTTTTTGATCGGTTTTCTCGCTCACAAGGTGCATTAGGGTTGGCAATACGCAATACGCGTGAAATATTAAAACATAATCCTGAACATCCAGAGATAGAGCACCTTTTAAAACAACCTTTTGGGCGGATTGTCATTAAAAATGGTGTTCTTGTGTATCACGATAGTTTTTCGGGGATGGCAGAAAAAATAACAGGATTAAATGCGACTTTACATTGGCCGGAATCGACTCAGGAAGTACGGTTACGTGCAGATGCGCGTTGGCGCGGAGAATTTACAAAGTTATCAATTGATGCTTCTCAAGCATTGCTGCTTCTTGCAGGAGGAAAAAGTCATATTAGGGCAAGTCTCAATTCTGTACGTGGGGGAATAACTTTTACAGGAAAGGCTCGGTTATCTGAATACTATATTTTTGACGGAAAAGTATCGATGCGTTCTCCGGGATGGAATCAGACATTGTCTTGGGTTGGTGGAAATCAGTTTTGGGGACATAAATTTAAAATACCCATTGTATGGGAATCTCATTTTTTAGCGCAGCCAATGCATATTCAAATGAACAATGTTACATTTACGATGGGGAAAGCCAATGCGCGAGGAGCTTTAAAACTCGATTTTCAAGATTATGTACCAAATGTTATGGGCTCGTTAGCCTTTGATAACCTAGATCTTAGCCTCTTGGGTTCAATGTTTTTTTCAGGTAAAAAGAAAAATTCCTTCTTTGATATGACAATTTTTGATCGTATTGGCGTGGATATACGACTTTCTGCGCCACAAGCTAAAATAGGAAATATTTCCCTCACAAATTTAGCTGCTGCAATACAAATAAGAAATGGGCATGGTATTTTTGATCTTGGACATGCGAATATTTTTGGTGGATCCGTGCAAAGTAATATTGAAGTTACGCCAGCTGGACAGAAAGTGCGTATAGGAGGAAATATTTCAGGTGCTTCTATTGATATGCAGGAGACTTTAGAAACCTTGGGATTGATTCCATTTATACAAAGCAAAACGAATTTTACTGCAACGATACGAACACTTGCTGATTCTTGGCGAGAAATTTTTACGCAAATGCAGGGTGAATTAACACTGAAGATGTCTTCTGGTCGGCTCTTAGGATATGATTTGAATGAATTACAAACAAGACTTTTAAATAAACAACAATTTCTTTTAATGACTAATGATACTTTTTCAACAACATTTGATCACTGGGATATTCAGACAAGCTTTTCAGAAGGTATGATGAAGGTGACAGAGTCATTAATGCGTACAGCAGACTTGAGCTTATCCATTCAAGGAACCGTTGCAACTGATATCGCGCAAGGGAAGCAGAATGAATTGATATTACAGGCACAACTACGCAAAAACTATAGATCAGAAACTTTATGTAAAGATGTCCAATGTCTCGCTAATAGCCTTGCATGGCCTTTTACATTTTCTCTACGCTCTAAAGGGCAAAACCATGGTAATTTTTGGGTTACAAAAGACATTGACGCAGATTGAGAATTGTTTTTTATCTATATAGCACTCCATCTTATAATAGTAATTCGTCTTTTTGCAACTTAAAATTGTCTTTTAATTTAAATCAGAGGTCCCACTCTATCGGAAGATTTTCTCATTTTAAATCCGTTCGTGGTGAAGCAGTAAAAATCGTTCTCTCCGTCATAAGTGTGGTTGATATAGATAAATGATTGAAGAGAGGAATAAAAATCCTTCTTATGGAATCTTTCAAATACAAGAAATTCATAATATTGATGCAAATCTTATAAAAGTTTCTAAAAAACATTAAATTTTTAAGGGGGATGTCGGCCAGTGCTTACTGAATCCCAGAAGAAATACCATAACCATCTTTGGTAATTGTATGCTTCCCATCTGCTCCAACAGAACCAATTCCCACTGTAATCAAAATAAAGGCTAAGAGGGTTGTAATCGTAATAATTGTAGCTTTTTTAGCAGACATATTTTTCCTCCACGGATGCATCAATGACTGAATGCAAAGATGAATGGTGCATTATTTAAACTTTTATGAAAGTAGAATCACTTAAGGATCTATAAGTTCCTATTATTATCTCATAAAGCTAAAAAAACTCTATATTTCTTTAATATATTATAGTTCTATAGATATAATTTTTTCTTTTTGCTATATATTTTTCTTTGTTTTTTCGATGACGATAGTGAGCATTGGCAAAATTTTTATGCGCATAAATTATAAACTTAAAAGATTATTTATACGACAGACATTGGCTTTGAATGAAGAAATAAAGATAGAGGGGGCACAAGCTTCTTATCTTGTGCACGTTCTGCGTATGAAAGAAGGAGCAGAAATTTTACTTTTTAATGGACAGGATGGTGAGTGGCTTGCTAAACTTATCATTGTTAAGAAAAAATTTGTTGTGGTTCAACTTATCCATCAAGAAAGATTACAAACGACGCATTCCAATCTTATTTATTGCTTTGCTCCACTCAAAAACGCTCGGTTGGATTATATGGTGCAGAAAGCTGTTGAAATGGGGGTATCGACTTTGCAGCCTGTTATAACGCATCATACGCAGGTTACGCGTATCAATATGGCGCGTATGGAAGCCAATGTTATTGAAGCTTCTGAACAGTGTGGCATTTTATCTCTCCCTGAATGCGTATCTGCTCTATCATTAGCAGAACTTTTAGTACGGTGGGATGAGACACAGCCTTTATTTTTTTGTGATGAAGAGCATAAATCGCATAATCCATTACCTTCTTTTAAAAAGCGTGACGTTACAACACCTGGTATTCTTATTGGACCAGAAGGTGGCTTTAGTGAAGAAGAGCGGAGCTTTTTAAAAAAACATCCTTTTGTAGTTCCAATATCATTAGGTCCGCGTATTTTACGCGCTGACACTGCCGCTGTTGCTGCTTTGGCTCTTCTTAATGCTACCGTGGGGGATTGGGCAATGGATTGAGAAATCTGTAAAATCATTCTAAACAGTTCATTTAAGATGATGATACCAATGATAGGATACGATAAGTTATGGCGCTTGATATAACTGATGAAAGTGAAATTTATAACTTAGATTCCTTGGTTAGCTATTTCCAAGGGGGGTATAAAGCAGAAGATGATTGGCGTATCGGTACAGAACATGAAAAGTTTCCGTTTTATAAAGATGGTTTTCACCCTGTTCCTTATGAAGGAGAGAGGGGAATCCAAGCGCTTTTAGAGAGGATGCAAAGCGCCTTAGGATGGAAACCTATTTTAGATGAAGAGAATATTATTGGGCTTGTAGGATCAGTTGATCAGGGAGCCATTTCTTTGGAACCTGGAGGACAATTTGAATTATCTGGTGCACCATTAAAATCAGTAGGCCATACATATCACGAGTTGATGGAGCATTTAACTCTTCTCAAAAAAATTGCAGAACCATTGGGTATAGGTTTTCTAGGTCTTGGAGCTAGTCCAAAGTGGACTTTAGCTGAAACGCCGCGAATGCCTAAATCACGTTATCAGATTATGACTGATTATATGCCTAAAGTGGGGCATAATGGTCTTAATATGATGTATCGCACATCAACAGTTCAGGTTAATCTTGATTTTTCATCTGAAAGTGATATGCGGCGAAAAATGCAAGTATCTATGAAGTTACAGTCCATTGCAACAGCATTATTTGCAAGTTCACCTTTTACAGAAGGACGCCCAAATGGCTTTTTGTCGTGGCGTTCTGAAATTTGGCGTAATACGGATAATCAGAGGACAGGCGTTCTTCCCTTTATATTTTCTGAGCGTTTTGGTTTTGCTGATTATGTTGAATGGGCTCTTGATGTTCCAATGTATTTTGTTGTGCGTGATGGTCGTTATTATGATTGTACACATATAACATTTCGTCAGTTTATGAATGGAGCATTAAAAGGACAAGTTGCAAATTCAATTCCAAACATGGGAGATTGGATTAATCACTTATCAACGTTATTTCCTGAAGTCCGCTTAAAAAGATTTTTAGAAATGAGAGGAGCTGATTGCGGTTCTTGGAAGCGCATTTGTGCGTTGTCGGCTTTTTGGGTCGGGCTTCTTTATGATAGGGAAGCACTTAATGAGGCAGAAGCTTTGACAAAAGATTGGTGTTTTGAAGAAGTTTTAGATGTGCGCCAACGCGTTCCTAAAGAAGGGTTAAAAACTCCTTTTCGTCAAACTATTCTTTTAGAGTTAGCACGACAAGCTCTTGCTATTGCCCGCAAAGGCTTAAAAAATCGCAAACAGTATGATACGAATGGTTTTGATGAAACAAATTTTCTTAATCCTTTAGAAGAGGTTGTTGCAATGGGACAAACAGATGCTGAAAAATTTTTGTCTTATTACTATTCTATTTGGAATGAATCTGTAGAACCTTTATTTTTAGAATGTGCCTATTAAATTTGAAGAAAAGAGACTTCCTACTTTTTAAAAAATGCATATCACCGTGGTGGCTCATTCACTCATTTGCTCTAGAGAGCATATCCTGCCTTTCTTTTAACATTTCTCATAAAGGGTACAATACAAAAATCTCTTGGGCAGTGTGATTTTTATACCCAATAATATCACGATATTTCCGTAATCTTAATGTTGTACCTTTGTGCTAAAGATAGCTCATAAAAGATATACTTAAGCTTATTATCAAACATTTTTTATTCACATAGCTCATCCCACTTATGAATAGGTCTGAAAATAATATTTTTCACTTTTAAAAGGGATAAAAAATATAATTTGCGTTTAATAGTCCGTTATTATAATTCAATGTACGATGCTTATATGAAAGAGCATTTTATTATACAAAAATTACGATATCAATCGTTCAGTAAGCTAAAAAGACAGTAGAAAAAATGCCGATAGATCTGTGTATGTATAACTCAAATTTATTTTTATATAAAAAAGAAATATATTATGTAAAGAGATAGAAATAGAGATTATAATATATAGAATTAAGGTGTTAATTACATCATTAAATATTAATAAATTGAATTTTTATGCATGAGAAAAACAGCATTTGAGATATTTTTCTTTACAGTTATTATTCTCACTCCATGTATTTGATTATATTATATCAATATGTGTTATTCTGTTGTTACAAGAGTAAAGTATGGAATAAAAATAAAAAATTTCAGTTTTTGCAGAGACGGGCAACAAAAACTTTTTTGTTAGCTAAACATATCTAGTGCGCTTTTAAATTTTTCTTCTTCCATTTTTTAGTAGCTAGATCTCAAGGGGATTCTTATACCTTTTTGTACCATTATACGATATAGTTATACAGTCAGCATGAAGGCAATAGATGTATTTCTAAAACGGGTAGGAAAATTACAGGGTATCATTTTCTCTATACAGATAATTTATTCTTTTGCTATTTCCTTTTTGTAGCGATATTCTGAATTTCTATAGTTGTTATTTTAGGTATGACTGATAAAGTTCGTTGTACGGATTCAGATCATTCACTTTAGTATATCCAAGTGATATTAATACAGCAAACAAAATGATCAATAGAGAAGATAAAACAATAAATGTTACGGTACGTTTCATGAGTGATTTAACTCCTTATCTTCGATAAATAGGCCGGTATTGAATAGGGGCTATTACGACGGTTGATATCATTTAATTTGGTTATATCAATGGTATATGTGATATTTTTGTTGGTATTGTGTTTCAAATTATATTGAATGATATGTAGATCACGAGTGGCGTTGCATTTCCCATAAAAGGGTATTGTATGGCATAGCTACACCCGACAAAGTACTCATATACTAACAAAAGCATAAAAGACAATCAGTATTTTAAAGGTATGGAAAAGGCTTTTTCGTAACATATAAACTAATATATCTAGAATTTATGTAACACGATACGTATTTATTGTAAATAAATATTTTATAATTTTATATTTTTTAAATATATTATGTGTAAATATTGTTTATATGCTTATTACTTGATTATTTTTTATTATGTATTTTAAAGATATATTGTGGAATTTATTAAACAATTGCGTTATTTATTATCTATAACATTAATAATATTTATAAACGCTCTCATCATGCGTATTTTTAGCTTTATAACGTATCAGTTTTTTACTAAATGATTTTTGTAGATTTTGTTTATAAGGGGCTCTAATTTGAACAACTTTAATAGGCACCGCGCTCTTTATAACCAACGCGTTCATTTGCATTGTGATTATGAAAACTTGCTTTTTTCACGCATGCTCTATAGCTATTATATTTTTATAGTCATGGCACCATTTTTCATTTTCATAAGATAAATGATAAAGATGATAATGCGCTTTATTGCCTTTTATAAAAACATCTAAAGAGAGACTGAT
Organism: Bartonella sp. MR90HLJMH; assembly: GCF_042194115.1. Taxonomy (NCBI): domain Bacteria; kingdom Pseudomonadati; phylum Pseudomonadota; class Alphaproteobacteria; order Hyphomicrobiales; family Bartonellaceae; genus Bartonella; species Bartonella sp. MR90HLJMH. The sequence goes on along the minus strand of NZ_JBHIMM010000003.1, from coordinate 222,387 downwards.
AATTATAGAGGTCAGCAAACTCCCTTTTAATAGACTTTTGTCATTTTTGTCAGTTTTCTGTCAGTAAATTGAACCGACAAAATAGATCATTTTAGTGAGTGATTAAATCTTATGAAAAGCATGTGATTCTTTAAAGCCATTTCAAAAGATAGGTTCTAGTCATAAAAAATGCTATTAAGACCATTATGGTTATTAGTTTTGAGATTTTTGAAGATTTTTAGGATTTTAGACACCTTCAAAATCTATAAGTAAAATGAATACATAAAGCTCTTTTTCAACAGAGTTTTTCAAAACAATAAAGCTATCATTTTAGATTACGATATAATCTTTTAAAAGCAATCCAAATAACAGTGTTTAAAAGTGCAAAGCTTCTTTTTTAGAATAACGCATGATAAGCTATCCTTTTAAGATTGTAGGTAATAAACTTAATAAGATGATTAAAGTTATAGACTGCCGTTTTAAAGCAATACACAAGAGACCTTTATGAGGTGTGTTAACCTCATAAGTCTATTCGGTTTCTCACACTTCTAATTTTGGTAGTTTCTTAATAATTTTCATTGTTTCTAAATTTATAGTATGATCCTTTGAAACAACTCTAATGGATAAGCAGGGTTACTAATGGTTCCAAGAGCATAGCGATTGGCATCATTAACAATGCCACTCTTTTTATCTGTCTTTACACATTGACGCTCCATAACCCATTCAAGAGTGGGGTTGCCATTAACGATATACTCATAAGCTTCAAGAAGGATGTCTGTCATGATGATATTGCTGTTGTAAATAAAGTAGATTTATCCTTTTCCTTACTATTTTTAATTTTTGCGAATTTCATTTCTGTCACGTAATAAAACTTTTCGGGATTAGAGATGTCAGTCAGTTTTGGATTACCCTTTTTTAAAGGTCACAAGATAAGGCTCCACACTTTCATAATTCATGTGCAAGTGATCAAATTCACACTCTGTTGTCACAATATCCAGAAATCTTCAGCGCTTTTTACACAAGGGATACGAGGCAATTCTTTGCATAAATTTTTCATAAATTATGAGCATAGCGAGTACGGTAATCTTTTGAATGCAATAATCCGTAAGCGTAATAGAATAGATCATCTTTAGTTATGGTCTCACTAGGATAAGCAGCTTAAAATCCGCTAATCCTTTATCAGTGATGGCATCACGCCTCTGTAAACCAGATGTTTTTCTTTCCTTTATTGAATTTGTAAACAAATGGGATTGTTTCTCATCATGATCAGTTATAGAAGATTCAACATTTTTATAAAGATACCGTGGAAAGCATTGGCCTGTATCTATTGCATCTAGATTAGGTAAATTCTTAGCTATCAACACAGAAAAACCGCTTCGTGCTCCTATGCTTGTAATTTCTATGACTCTATTTTCTACTGCTTGCCCCATAGGGAATACATGTGGTATCTGATAAACTCCGTCATTGAAGATACGATTATAATAAAGCCATAGTCGTGTAAAAGAACGATACGAACTTTGCATGAGGCATGTCTTTTCAAATTCAAAAACCCTTCCTCTTATTAGTTCTTGCTTAACATTATAACTACAACTTTATATCTAAAGTGATAAAATTATCTACGGCACGTACACGTGTTGTTCGATCAGCATATAGATATGTATCGTTAAAACGTTTTACTGCGCTATTATAAAAAGCAATCATATTATTTATATTTTCTGCCCAAGCTCCGTCCTCCAATGTTGCGACAGCTCTTGCATTAAGACGTTTCATAAGAGGTATTTCTACTCATAAGAGGTATTTCTACACCTTTCTTATACATTTTTTATCCACACGCCAGCTCTGCTTGTGACGTGCAAGAAAATGATTTTGATTGATTCAAGATAAACAGGTTTGAAATGAGAGAATCTTACGTTATTCGGGACTCTCATTTAATATGCAAAATAGTAAATTATTTATTATAAATCAATGTATTGTCGTTCAATAGGCATTGTGGCTTTTAAAGTCTTTTTTATGACTATAAAAAAAATTCGAAAAATAAAAAAGCGTTCATTGAAAGCAAAGAAAGAATCTATGAAAGGTATTTTCTAGAAAAATCATGAATGTTCGATTGTTAATTCATCCTTTCTTGAAAAGCTCGCTTCAGTTCAAATAGCAAAAGAGAGAGGTAAGGATATTGATAGGATAAGATATGCTGGAATTGTTCGGTATTAAGATGCAATGAATGTTGTTTATATTTCTCTTTTTTAACTATTTTATGAGAGCATAAATTTAAAGAATAGGAACATAATTTTATTTATTTTCTTTAAACAGTTATTAGTAGATAAAAAATTCTCTTTTAATCTATAAATTAAAAAAATAATGATTTTGTAAAAGCCTGGTAAGCTTTATGTTAATTTTAAATATCATGCATTGATTTTGAATTATGCAGATTATTGACGTCAATCATAACAATAGTAAGTGAGCATAGACAATGACATTTAATTTTTTCGTCAATTTATTTCTATTTGTTATTTTTTTATTGTTTGTTTCTCAAAGTAAGAGAATGCAATGGAGTCTTTCACTACGTGTTATGCTAGGGCTTATCCTTGGCTTGATTTTTGGAAGTGTTTTGCAGTTTATTTATGGAGAGGGTGAAAGCACTTTATTGAAATCCGTTGAATGGTTTAACATTGTTGGTGAGGGCTATATCTTATTGTTGCAAATGATTGTTATGCCACTGGTTTTTATCTCTATTGTTTCAGCAGTTGCTCATTTACATTCTGTTTATGCTGTTGGAAAGATGAGTATAATAACAATTTCAATATTGCTTTTTACAACGGCTCTTTCAGCATTGGTTGGTGTTCTTGTGATTAATTTTTTTGGATTAACAGCCGATGGTTTAGTGCATGAAGGGCAAAATGTTTCTGCTATTCTTGAAGGTCATATTTCTAAACTTGGAGATATGAATATACCAAAGATGATTTTGTCTATGATTCCTAAAAATCCATTTGCTGAGTTGAGTGGAGCTAAACGTACGTCAATTATCAGTGTTGTTATTTTTGCGTCATTTTTAGGTGCAGCGGTTCTTCTTTTAAAGAAAGATGAGCCAGAAAAAGGAGAAAAAGCGCTTTTATTTATTCAAGTGGGACAAGCTTGGATTATGCGGTTAGTCCGTATTGTGATTGCTTTGACGCCTTATGGTATTTTTGCACTTATGACGAAAGTAGGAGCAATATCGCGTATTGCAGATATTTTAAATTTACTGGTTTTTGTCATTGCCTCTTATGTCGGTATTATTTTAATTTTTGGAATTCATGGTGTATTGCTTGGTATTTCTGGGGTTAATCCCTTTCGTTTTTTCAAAAAGGTTTTACCTGTTTTAACATTTGCTTTTAGCAGTCGTTCAAGTGCTGCAAGTATTCCTTTGAATATTGAAGCGCAAACACAGTGGATAGGTGTACCACAACCCATTGCGAGTTTTGCAGCTTCTTTTGGGGCAACAATTGGACAAAATGGTTGTGCTGGTCTTTATCCAGCGATGCTTGCGACCATGATTGCACCATCTATGGGTATTAACCCTCTTGATCCTACTTGGATTGCTACGCTTATTGGGGTTGTGACATTGAGTTCTATTGGTGTTGCTGGTGTGGGGGGAGGCGCTATTTTCGCTGCATTGATTGTGTTACCAATTATGGGGCTTCCTGTTACTTTGGTTGCTGTACTTATCTCTATCGAACCGCTAATTGATATGGGACGGACCGCTCTAAACGTGAGCGATTCAATGATAGCTGGAACGATCACCAGTCAAATGTTACAGACAACAGATAAAAGTATTTTTAAAAAATGATTTTAGGTTATGTTTTTTGGGGTTGTAAAACATCTGTAAGAGATATTTGCGCTGAACCAGGTTGTAAGGGTTTTTGTTGATTGGGATGAGGAGCCCAACCAGAGAGCCAAATGAAAGAAAAATGTGCACGAATACGTCCATCAGGATCACTAAATCGTTGTGCATAGATTTCAGCTGCGCGGAGAAAAAAACGTTTGGATACAGGGCGTCGTGAACGATTGATGAGTGCATTTTGCATTCCCATAGCTTTAAGATCGTGCATAAGGTCAAACATTGTATTATAACGTATTGTGATATCTTCAACGTCTGCTACAGACAGGGCAAAGCCAACACGCTGTAAAAGAGCGCCTGCATCACGAATGTCGGCAAAAGGATAGATCCTAGGGCTTGCTCCACCATAAATTTCACTTTCAGCTTGCAGAAGGCTTTCGCGCAATTCTCTTAATGTACCAGCTCCTGCCATAACAGCAAGAAATAAGCCATCTGGTTTAAGGGTGTTTTTTATCTGGCTTAGAACACCAGGGGTATCATTGGTCAATTGTAATGAAAGAAGTGAAACAATAAGGTCACAGTAACTTTGAGGTAAATCAAGAAATTCCCGATGACGTAAATGAAATTTTTTATCATGGCTTTGATAAAGCGTATTGGTCTCAATACGTTCTATGGAACAAACTTTTCCAGATTTCATTAAAGCTTGCGCAGCAAGGTCTGTATGGCTGTGTAAATCGAGAGCTAATGTAAAGAGGCGATCAACAGTGCTAAGACGTTTATAGAGATCTTCTGCCATGTGAGAGAGTAAAAAGTCGTATCCTTTTTTTGCTTTTTGAAAGGCACGTTTTCGGAATTGTTCAATGCGGTTATGATCAAAAATTAAAGGATGCGACATATTGTGGAACACTTTCGATCTATGAAAGAATATATTTTGAAAAGGTTCATTATTTGTGCAAGCTCTGTCAAGTTTATAATATAAAAGAAAAATAAATTTATAGAAGGTAAGAATTTTTAAAGGAATTAAAATTATAAATTGAGGAAATACAAAGGAACTTTTGTTCTGAGGGAAACTTGTAAAAGCCTAAATTTATAATGTTGTATTTTCGAGAAGCGGCGTTAAGTAGTGGGGATATACTAAGTAAGTTCATTGAACGCTTGAAAACGGTGCTTTATCCACCAATTTGTCCTGGATGTAAGCAAAATGTTTCTACTTATGGCACGATTTGCTCCGAATGTTGGAAAGACCTTCAATTTATCACTAAACCTTATTGTCCTGTTATGGGGACTCCCTTTGTTTGTGATATGGGGGATGGTTTTCTCAGTGGTGAAGCGCTTCGTAATTCTCATCCTTTTTCACGTGTCCGTTCTGCTATTGTTCATAAAGGGCTTGCACGAGCTTTAGTAACGCGCTTAAAATATGGTGATCATATAGAATTGGCATCATTTATGGCCAACTGGATGATGTTTGCTGGACGCGAGGTTATTGATGATTGTGATGTTATTATTCCCATTCCATTGCATTTTCGTCGTTTTTGGGAGAGACGTTATAATCAATCTGCTGAGCTTGCGCGTTATATTGCAGCATCACAAAAAAAGCTTTTAAAACCGAGTTGGCTTGTTCGTTGTCGGCATACCCGTCCGCAGGTTAGTCTTTCTTCGAGAGAGAGAAAACTTAACGTAAAAAATGCTTTTAAGGTTTCGCATAAGGTTAAAAAATATCTCAAAGGATGTTCTGTTTTGCTGATTGATGATGTATTTACAACAGGTGCAACAGTTACAGCAGCAGCTGCTGCATTAAAATATGCAGGTGCGCGACAGGTCGATGTGCTAACATTTTCGCGTGTTCTCAAAGAAGATTCTATTTTTCCCTCCTCGTAAGAGGAATTTAAAGTGAATATTATTAAAAAATATTGGAGGATAATACTATGAAAGAGATAATAATTTATACACGCCCTAACTGCCCTTATTGCACAAAAGCACGTGATTTGCTTAATAAAAAAGGCGTAAAGTATACAGATATTGATGCTTCCACATCCCTTCGCCAAGAAATGGTACAGCGTGCAAATGGACGTAATACATTTCCACAAATTTTTATAGGTGATTATCACGTTGGCGGTTGTGATGATCTTTATGCTTTAGAGGCTGAGGGAAAGCTCAATTCTTTATTACAAGGCGTATAATATTTGTAAATTACATATCCTTAAGACCGTTTTGCGAGAAGGAGATAGTTAACGCTCATGTCTTTTGAGCGATTCCAGCTGTCGTTTAATGGGTTATAAGTAATCCCTATCTCATCAATGATAGTTAGGGCGTTTTTTGATAAGAAATTTTTAAGTTCTAGAGGTTTTAGGAATTTTTTATAATCATGTGTTCCTTTAGGAAGCCAACGTAGAATATATTCAGCGCCTACAATAGCAAGCCCCCATGATTTCCACGTGCGGTTGAGTGTTGAGACAAACATTAACCCTTGTGGTTTCAACATTTTTGCTGTAGCTGCTATGAAGAGATTAACATCAGCGACATGTTCAACAACTTCCATATTAAGGATGATATCAAATTTTTCTCCTTCATTGGCAAGAGCTTCTGCTGTCATCGTGCGGTAATCAATGGAAAGATCATTTTGAGCTGCATGGGTTTTTGCGACTTCAATATTTGTTTGTGCAGCATCAACGCCTACGACCATAGCGCCAAGACGTGCCATTGGTTCACATAACAAGCCTCCTCCACAGCCAATATCAAGAATTTTCAAATTATCAAAGGGCGTAAATGAACAAGGGTCACGATTAAACTCTAAACAGATTTTTTCTCTGATGTAAGCAAGGCGTGTTGGATTAAATTGGTGAAGAGGTCGAAATTTTCCTTGTGGATTCCACCATTCTGTAGCAATACGTGAAAAATGATCAATTTCACTTTGATCAATAGTTGTTTGTGTTTCATCTATCATGTTGCCTGCCTTTTATTTTTAATGATCAAGTCCAGTAGATTTTATACAAAGTCAAGAGAAATTAATATAATCATAATGAAACTTGCACAAATGATAGATATTCGCTATGTCGAGAAAATGGTTAGTTGATACAGCATCTAATTCTCATTACCGTTTGAGATAAAAGATGTAAAGGTAAGAGTGTTATTAATGGCGCGCATTGTCATGAAATTCGGTGGAACATCTGTAGCAAATATTGAATGTATTCATAATGTTGCACGGCATGTCAAAAGAGAGATTGATGCAGGCAATGAGGTTGCCGTTGTCGTATCTGCGATGGCTGGTAAAACCAATGAGCTTGTTCAGTGGACGTGTGATGCTTCCTCCAAGCATAGAGATGCTCGTGAATATGATGTTGTGGTTGCTTCTGGTGAACAGGTTACTTCAGGTTTGTTGGCTTTGACACTTCAAGAAATGGGTGTGAATGCACGTTCATGGCTTGGTTGGCAAATTCCTATTCATACAGACAATGCGCATGGACGTGCACGTATTACTGATATTGATGGATCTTTTTTAATCGAGTGTTTTCAGGAAGGTCAGGTTGCCGTTATTGCTGGTTTTCAAGGGTTAGCTCCAGATAACCGGATTTCTACCTTAGGGCGTGGGGGATCAGATACAAGTGCTGTTGCTATAGCCGCGGCTGTACAAGCTGATCGCTGTGATATTTATACGGATGTAGATGGTGTTTATACAACGGATCCACGTATAGAACCGAAAGCGCGTCGTTTACCAAAAGTAGCTTTTGAAGAAATGCTGGAAATGGCTTCTCTTGGTGCAAAGGTTTTACAGGTTCGTTCTGTTGAATTGGCAATGGTTCATAAGGTTCGTACCTTTGTGCGTTCAAGTTTTGAGGATCCTGATGCGTTAGGCATGGAGGATCCAATGAGTTCTTCTGGAACACTTATTTGCGATGAGGATGAAATCGTGGAACAACAAAATGTTACTGGTATTGCTTTTGCTAAGGATGAAGCGCAAATTTCCCTTCGTCGGCTTGCCGATCGTCCAGGGATTTCGGCAGCAATTTTTGGTCCCTTGGCTGAAGAGCGCATTAATGTTGATATGATTGTGCAAAATATTTCTGAAGATGGCTCAAAAACTGATATGACTTTTACTGTACCATCATCAGATGTAGAAAAAGCCGTTGCACTACTTGAGAAGAATCGCAAAGAAATTGGATTTGATGTTCTCCAATTTGAAAGTGATCTTGCCAAGGTATCTGTGATTGGTATTGGAATGCGTAGCCATGCAGGTGTTGCCGCTACAGCATTTAAGGCTTTGGCTGAAAAGGGTATTAACATTCAAGCAATTACGACCTCAGAAATTAAAATTTCTATTTTGATTGATAGTGCTTACACTGAACTTGCGGTTAGAACATTACATGCTGTTTATGCACTTGATAAGGGATGAGCATTTTTTAGTTTTAACAAAGTTTCAATAACATAAAGCTTTAATATATATTAATAATTTTTGTTAAGGACAATTTATATTTTTAACTTAAATAGAATATTTAATACAGCAAAACTCTCTCATTTTAAACTTGTTCATGATGAATTTAAAAATGGTTGCTTATACATGACAAGAGAAAGATGTTTAGGTAAAAAATGTTTAAGAAGGGATATAAAATATGCCGTCTATAAACGTTTTAAAGCCTATAGAGAGGGATAGTGAAGTCTTCACAATAAGCTTTAATAGAATAAGGAACAATGGCACTGCGTTTATTCAAAGGATGCATGTGACATGAGGGACAGCCTTGTGAATACAGATTTAATATTATAAATCTTAGAGAAATTTGAGCTCATTGGATTAGTGACGGAATTATCAAAAATAGAATCGAAGATGTATTTCCTAGAGATATTTAGCTTGTCTCAAATGGTTGTTTATAGCTTTATGTGTATCTTGTAAATTTATTTTTTTCCGTATTATGAGGCAATAAAAATATATCTCTATAGACAATATTTATGTTGCGCTATAAGTTGTAGAATTACTATATCTTATGCGTTTACGGCTTATAGCTCTTCAGAAGCACTTTTCATAAAATCATGTAACGATAGATCAAAATTAAATGATAATGTTATAGTGTGCTGCTTTCATGATTTCATTACTTAAATTTTTTCTCATGTCTATTTATCTTTTTTTGAATTATGACTAAGATTTTCAGAGTTTTCGATGCCTCTATATGTTCTTTAGGTTAACTTTCTTCCCTTAACTACTCTATTACAAGTATTTTCTTTGTCATACTGCCACTCACGCATGAAATACATTCTTTCGTTTGTGCCGTATATCGTGCTAGTTTCTTATCATATTTACATATTTTTCAAATGGTTGTTTTTGTAAGTAAAACTCTTCTTGTAAGAAATATAGCCATTTTTATTATTCTAATTTTGTTAAATATTTTTTCTCACAATTTGTTTTTATTCAGTATATGAATGTGAAACGTATTCTCTTGTTTTGTAATTACTTTTTAATAGCATAATGCATTCGAATGGGGATATCCATTTGAAGTGAATATAAGATATGTTATCAAAGTGCAGTAATTAATACACTTATTCCCAATAAAGATATTTTTATAAATATTATTTTACTCTTATTGTATTTAATGTGGCGTTGTATAATTCGAAAGTCTCGGAAATATTGTTTTTTAAATTATCTGTAAAGATTATTTTATGGTATCAAGAAATATAGAGCTAACTCTGTAAACAAAAAGAAAATAAATATCAACTAAGAGCGGGAAAAGGGGAGTGCAACGATATATATGCTTTATTTTTCCACTGATCGTATGTTTTAGAATAGTCTAAATGACTAGGGTTTTCTTTTTTCCCGAGAGTTAATTACGTAAACTAGAGCGCTCCCTATGGAAGAATGCTTCAAGTTTAATTCTTTCATGGAGGGAGACAAGTGATGTGTCTATGATAAAAAACGAGGATATTTTTTCTCTCCATTGTCAATCGAGTAGTGATTTTATGACGTTGTTATTCCCAATAAATCTTTTGTTTTTTGTTACCTGTATCAATATCTAATGTCAGCGCAGATGCACGTTTGATGATATATATATTGAGACGGATAAGGGGACTACGAGCAACTCCTGTTTTTGTATGCCAGATAGGAACAAGGGTGTTGCGTATACTTGTTGGGGGAACCTCTGAAATGGAGATAAAACCTAATTGGGGGAGAATATGAAGCCATAAAAGTGAAAACCAGTTTCCATTTTACAACTTCCTTTTAATTCTGCTTTACAACTTTCAAAGATATTGACAGAAATATCTTTGAAATAATGGATATTATATATTGATTCACGTTTTGTTTATTGCGTTATTTAAATCGTATATGCCTTTCACGTAAAACAAAACGCTATTATATTGCCAATTTACGCGCTTGTTTTAAATAAATATTTCTCCCCAAGCCCATTACGGCGCTTGTGGATGGCGTAACGTAAAATTTATTGGGGACCATCTCCTTTACTTAGATCAAAGGTGTCAGTTGGTCGTCATCATTTTATTTTTAGTTTTCGTGTTGAACAGCTCTTGTGTTGATATGAAGCATTCTTATTTCTTTCTTCAAATAATGTGACTCCATATTCCTCCTTGGCTGGTGACGTGTAAGGGAATAGTCTTGATTGATTGATCATGTACAGATTTGAAATGAGCAAATCTTACGATATTTGGAGTCCATTCAAGATTTATAATGATAAAGTATCATTATAAATCGAATATTTTTACCAAAAAATAATGTGCCTTTTAAGAAGATAAAAATTAAAGTTTTTTAGAATACCGGCAATAAAATCAGTAACGAGGAGGGTGGTTTATTGGGAAAAAATAAGCCATGGAATTACTTAACTGGTTACGGAATTTTGCTTATTCTTATCTGTTTTGTATAATTAAAGATAAGATATTGATTTATAATAATTAAATTCTTCTTTATAGTGAATAACTTCCCGACGAAAGGCAGCTTCTCTGAAACCACGAAGCCTTTTATATTGAAACAATTAAAATCATTCTTGTGTATATCACGATTGGAGTTAGTGTATGAATAAAAGATTATTGAAGAAAGGAATAAAAATATTTCTTATGAATCTTCTTAAGTGTCAAAGGTGTTGCGACATTAGAGACTAGTAAATAGTATGATGATATTAGTTTTCTCCTTCATAAGTGTAAAGATGAGGTGAGACAACGGATTTCACATTAAATATTGTCCGAATCCAACAAATGAGCAAAATCACTTTTTAAGAGTTTTGCATAAAAATGTATTTTCAGTTAGTTTGTTAGGAACTATGAGAAATTCCTTTATTGCGCTTAATATAAATAAATCCATATCCCAGACCGATAAGAGCAGATAAACCAGAGCCACAAAGGACCCCAATTTTTGCAGCATCAAGCAGAATAATATCTTTAAAAGCGAGCATTGAAACAAAGATAGACATTGTAAAGCCAATTCCTGCTAAAAAACCAATGAGTAAAACACCTGTCCATGTCATATGAGGGGGTAGGCGGCATAGCCCTGATTTTACGGCTATATAACTGGCTGTGATAATACCAAGAGGCTTACCAACGAAAAGACCAATGACAACACCCAAAACAATCAAGAATGATTTGTCAGAAGAAAGATCAAAGTTTGCAAAACTTACTCCTGCATTTGCGAAGGCAAAGACCGGCATGATACCGTATGCAACCCATGGATGCAACGCTTTTTGAACGCGTGTTACTGGAGCAATCATGGCCCGTTGTCCTTTGCGCATTTTTTTCAATGCGGTTGAAATATGATGCAGATCTGTTTTTGTATTTTTTTCTTGAAGAATTTGCATAGCGTTACTGAGCATGGTGAGTGGCGCCACAAGAGTACGGGTAGGAAGAACGGGAGTCATCATTCCTAAGATTACACCAGCAAGTGATGGGTGAACACCTGTTACCATTAAACCCCACCAGATGATTGCACCAGGTAAAATGTAAAGCCATGCTGATGCAAGTCCGATCCACTGAAAAAATAGCACCAAAGCAATACCTGCTCCTGCAATCATTAAACCGCTAGGATCAATGTTTGTTGAGTAGAAAAAAGCAATAATAAGAACAGCGATAATATCATCAATAATCGCTAATGATAGAAGAATAATATGAAGATTAGAAGGAATTTTTTTTCCAAGAAGAGCAAGAATACCTAGAGCAAAGGCAATATCTGTTGCTGTTGGCACAGCCCAACCGCGTATATGCCCCTCGTTAAAGTTGAAGATAAAGTAAATAATTGCGGGAACACAAACGCCTCCTATTGCGGCAACAATTGGTAAGATTGCTTGTCTAAAATCGGCAAGAGCACCTTCATGAATTTCGCGTCGAATTTCCATTCCTGCGACGAGAAAGAAAATAGTCATAAGAGCATCATTAACCCAGAAATGTAAATCCCATGAAAGAGTGAAATGACCCAAATTAAAGCCAAGAGGTGTATGCCAAAAAGATTCATAGAAAGCAGCATATTTAGAATTGGCAAAAATAAGTGCAGCAGCAGCAGCTAATAAAAGAACAATACCACTAAGAGCTTCAATATGGAGAAAACGCTCGATCGCAGAAAGCGCTTGATTGGTGACACGAGAAGCGCGATTAGGTAGGCGATTTGAAGATAAATCAGACATGAACAACTCCAAGCATCGACAATTTTAGATTCTATATTCTCTGTGTAAATGACTTTGTATGATACCTTCTGTATCATATAAAAGCAAAAAGAGGAATAAAGTTCTTAATTTATAGACAAAATCATCATATTTAAAGCACAAAATGTTTAAGGTGATGCTTCATTTTTAATAGTGAGATGTACTTTGTTTAAAGCCTTGGATAGATCATTTTGTAGAGCAGATTCGAGATCAACCATTGTGAGCGCTTTATTATCTTTTGCTTTAATTTTAACAATCAATGTTTGTGGATTTTTAGCAAATTCCCCTAAGGATTTTGAAATTTTTTCTGCTTCGTCATGATTTTTTAGAAGCATTTTTGGGGTCTGCGTCATCATTAGATAGAAATCGTCATAGAGCTCCTTTTTAAGATCATGTTGGTTGTCATTAAGATTTTGCGCAAGATAAGAAAAAAGCTTCTCAATGAAACCTGCATCCCTATATTGCACATCAATTTCATTGATGCCAAAGTCTTGAGAAGCAGCAATCATTACATTTTGCTGACCAGAAAAAAGCTTTTCATCAACATCAATAACCTTAGCTGATATGTTCCCAGATCCAACGTCTCTCATATTGAAAGACATTGCATCAAGAAGGAGCATACGTTTTTTTTCATCGTAAGAAATATCAATTTTTCCTGAAATGTCAAAGCGCTCAAAGTTCAGATTTTTGAAGAACTCTAAGTCTTTTTCATTCATTTTTTTAGGTAAAACAGAAAGGTTATTGAGAGAAAGAAAAAGCTTTTTGGGGATAGGTTGTTTCCACAAGGTTGGTTTAAATTGGAGTGATTCGAGTGTTGCTTTCAACTGCGGTATATCAACGGTGATATTATCAATTTTGGCATCCGCTGAGGTAATGGCGAGCAGTATGTTTAGAAGAAGACCATTTTGTGCTATTTTTTCAGCGATTTTATTATTCTCTTTTCTTGCATTAAGATAAGCTTTGATCAATTTTTCAGGAGTTTGTTCAAGCGGCTTCATTTTTAAACCAGATGTTTTAAACTGTCCGAGGAAGAAAGAACTGCTTTTTTCCGCTTCTTCTAAAACATCGACACTTACATTATTCAGAGAAATGGGGCCAGTGACGGTTTTACCTTGGTTGAGAGCATTGTTTTTTCCAAAAATGATAGAATAGGCATAGTTGATGTCGATATCATGGGCCTTTATTGTATCACTTTTAGCCATAAGCTGCATCTGTTTGGCACCATTTACTGCAACTGTTTTAAGATCCATATTTTTAATACTAACTGAACGGATATGGCCATTTTTAAAATCAGAAAGCTGGAAATTCTTGACTTCAACCGTTTCTATTCGGTTGTTTTTATTTTCTATAGAAAGTTGTATATTGGGAGCAATAATTGAGGAAAGCTCAATACGCATCATTGATTGTAAAAGCCGTGATGTTATCGTTCTATCTTTTTCTTTTAAGGATACACTCCGAAGAGAAATTTGGGGAATTTGCACATGAATATTATTATGCTTTAAATCAACATTATAAAATGTAAAAGTTCCGGGAATAAAGGAAAGGGGAGGACGGGCAGAAATGGCACCAATTCTAAGTGATGTACCAGCTGGAACAGGTAATGTCACATTCTTCAAATTGACTCTACCTAGAATGCTTACTTCAGATGTTCGGGCTTTTATGCCACGACGGGCTATTTCTTGTTTTACAAAACTGTCAAGATAGGGTTTTGCGATATAAAATCCACCAACAATTATAATTGCCAAAATAGCAACAAATCCAATAATGCAAGTGAGCCAATATCTGAGGTTACTTTGATACCCACTATTAAGATTGAGCATTCTTTCTTCTTTCATTTTTATCACTCTTTGAATTGAGAGTGAAGATAAATTCTTTTAAGCAACGACAAAGGTTTAAATATAGCGTGTATCAGTTTCAACAATTATCTACTCTCTATATTAGAGTTATTCTCATCTTTTTTGCAATAGAGCTTTATCAACTTTTATCAATTTTCTTTGAGTTTAGCTCTTTATAGAAAAGAACGCATAATAACGCATAATAAGGAGAGGTAAGTTTATGCGCATCATAATTTTTTATCATTTTAAAATTATCCTAAAATATTCCGATGTCTGTTTTTATCTTGCTGCTGTTTATAGGAATATTTAAAACATAAAAAATATGTTTTTGTGCATTATAATTTAATGGGGAGAGGTGAGTGTTATGACAGAAAATCAAATAATGGCTTTTTCGATCATTGGTCTCATGATGGTTGTTTTTATTTGGGATCGATTTCGTTATGATCTTGTTGCTATTTGTACGTTATTAATAGCTTGTGCTCTTGGTCTTGTCAGTCCGAAGGAAGCTTTTAGCGGTTTTAGTAATGATATTGTTATTATCGTGGGGAGTGTGTTTGTTGTCAGTACGGCCGTATCGCGTTCTGGTATAATGGAATTTATTATTCAACGGATATGGACAGACGTGAAATCTGTGCGTCTTCAATTAGCCTTTTTAGTTCTTTCTGTTGTTGTATTATCAATGTTTGTTAAAAATATTGGTGCTTTGGCTATTATGCTTCCGATAGCTTTTCAGTTTGCACGTCGTTCTCAGGTTTCTCCTTCTGTCTTTTTGATGCCCATGGCCTTTGGTTCTTTGTTGGGGGGGCTTATGACACAGATAGGAACATCTCCCAATGTTGTTATTTCAGCGATGCAAGAACGTTTAGCAGGAACACCTTTTACTATGTTTGATTTTACACCAGTTGGTGCGGTTATTGCGGCGGCTGGTGTTGTATATTTAGTCTTTTTTTATTGGCTTTTGCCTGTACGTGTGCGTTCAGGTGTATCATTTGATGATGCCATTGATATTCGTAATTATGTTGCAGAAGTGCGTATTCCAATAAATTCACCGATTATAGGGAAAAATATTGTTGATTTGGTTAAGCCA
Organism: Bartonella sp. MR90HLJMH; assembly: GCF_042194115.1. Classification (NCBI taxonomy): domain Bacteria; kingdom Pseudomonadati; phylum Pseudomonadota; class Alphaproteobacteria; order Hyphomicrobiales; family Bartonellaceae; genus Bartonella; species Bartonella sp. MR90HLJMH. The sequence continues at coordinate 207,051 of NZ_JBHIMM010000003.1, read as the reverse complement.
TCAAGTGGTGACGTTATGGTGATTCAAATCATCAGAAACAAAGTATCTATTTCACCGTTACCAGATTTTGTTTTGTCTGAAAATGATATTATTTTGCTGGAAGGGTCGCATACAGGGTTAGATAGCGTGATGAACTCTGCTCGTTTAGAGTTTTCTAAGGGGCGAACTATTGCTGCAGGTGATAAGGACAGTGACATCGATATTATTGAAGCAGTCATCACCCATAATTCACCTCTTATTGGTATTAGTGCGAAAGAGTTTTCCCTATTTGATCACTATAATGTAAATTTGCTTGCATTAAGTCGTCAACATGAAAGGGTGCGGGGAAGACTTGATGATATTATTTTCCATCTTGGCGATGTGATTGTTTTGCAAGGACAGGATGCAGTTATTCCAAATTTATTAAGAGAATTGAAATGCCTGCCCCTAGCAAAACGAAATATTGTGTTTGGAAATTTACGACATGGTTTCATCTCTTTAGCTGTTTTATTTATAGCAATTATTTTTACAGCTTTTCATATTGTTCCCGTTGCGTTTTCTTTTTTTTCTGCTGCTGCTGCAATGGTTATCTTTCGCGTTTTGCCCGCGCGTGATCTGTATCAGGCATTAGATGGCCAAATATTAGTACTATTAGCGGCTCTTATTCCAGTAAGTGAAGCGTTAGAGAAAACAGGATGTACGGATCTCATTGGTCAATGGCTGAGCCAATTGGCAATATTTTTCCCGCCATCTGGTGCCTTAGCACTTATGTTGGTGACAGCTATGTTGGTCACGCCATTTTTGAATAATGCAGCAACAGTGATGATGGTAGCACCAATTGCGTCAAGTTTTGCTCATTCCCTACATTATAAGCCTGAAGCTTTTTTGATGGCTGTTGCAATTGGTGCGGGCTGTGAGTTTCTTACACCTATTGGACATCAAAGTAATATGCTCGTGATGGCACCAGGAGGATATCGTTTTAGTGATTATCCACGTTTGGGTGCTCCATTGGCGGTGTTGATCGTTATTATTGCTGTTCCAATGCTTATGTGGGTTTGGCCCTTACAATAGGATATTTTTAGAAAATTTAAGGATCAATTACAAAAGGTTGTTAATCGTATGAAGATAAGTTGAAGGGATACATTTTGTATAAAGAGCTTTAACTGCAGATTTGAAATTATACCACACTTTATCATGGCGCTTCGGTATTTTTTATACAGGTAAAATTTATCTATTTGGTTTTAGTAGGTATTCGTGAAAATTTACTTTTTGTTCAAGTTTTTAAAGAATTGGTTTTTCTATTGTAATTCTACAATCCAATATTATCAACGATTGTGTTGAAGACTTTAAAAGATTATCTCTCTATATAATGGGGAGCAAGTCCGCTTGAGATGATAGGCAATCATGATAGATATTAAAGCAGTGAATTTTTTATAAGACTCAAGACAATATATAAAAGCTATATAAAAGCTGTAATGTGAACAACAGGGCGGTTGCATCATTTTCGATTAAGAGTGTTGCAAAAATCTGATTGATTTGGCTACATGTTGATTTAAAATAAATAAACGAGCAATTTAAAGATTTTTAGTTAATTAGGACTACCATCTTTGTCCATTTATGCGTAAAAGCACAGGGAAAGTAACTTTTTTCAAGGTATGATATATGTCGTATGATAGTTTTATTGCTGAAGTGAATGCAGAATTTCGTCAGGAAAAGGCGCTTGCTTTTTGGAGGCGGTATGGTTTTTCAATTATTGGAGCAGCTATTCTTTTTATACTCATGATAGTTGCTTATCAAATTTACCATCATCAGCAAATAAAGAAAGCCGGTTATATTGGTGATGCATTTGTAAAAAGTCTTGATTTTGCGGATACACGTCATTTTGATAAAGCGATAAAGCAATTAGAAACTGTTAAAACCTCTCATTTTGGGGGGTATCCTTTTCTTGCTCGTTTACGTGAGGCTTCTTTACTCATGGAGAAGGGTGACATTATTAAGTCAGTGGAGATTTTTGATTCTGTTGCAGCGGATGAGAAAGCACCAGAGATTTTGCAGAAAGTTGCAAAAATTCGGGCGGCTTATATCCTAGTTGATACAGGGACATTAGCTGATGTTGAAAAGCGTATCAAAGATATGACAAGTGATACCGATCCTATGCATATGTCTGCAAGAGAGGCTTTAGGTTTAGCTGCTTATAAGGCGGATAAAATGGATGAGGCGGTTTATTATTTTAAGAAAATTTCTGAAAAAGGTGCTTTGGGTTCAAAAATAACAGATCGGGCTCGAATAATGCTTGAGCTGATACAAGCTGAGGGCAAGGCAAATAAGGAATAAATCGATGAGCCTTACCATTGCTATCGTTGGTCGTCCCAATGTTGGGAAGTCAACACTATTTAATCGTTTGGTTGGGCAAAAATTGGCTTTGGTTGATGATAAGCCTGGTGTAACACGTGATCGACGTATTCATGCGGCAAAACTTCAAGATCTACGTTTTGATGTGATTGATACGGCTGGGCTGGAAGAAGCAGGTGATCATACACTTGAGGGGCGTATGCGTTCTCATACAAAAGCTGCGATTGATGAAGCGGATCTTATTTTATTTGTATTTGATGCAAAGAGCGGGATAACACCAAGTGATTTAAATTTTGCTTCATTGGTTCGCAAATCAGGAAAGCCAATTGTGCTTGTTGCTAATAAGTCTGAGTCAAGAGCGGCAACAGGAGGAGAGTATGAGGCGTGGTCATTAGGTTTGGGGGAGCCGTGCCTAATATCGGCTGAACATGGTTTGGGACTTAGTGATCTGCGTGATGCAATTATAGATGCTGTGGGGTCAGAGCATGCTTTTGGCAACAACAAAGAAGAAGATATTACGATACAGCTTGCATCTGTTGGTGATGATGTAAACGATTTGGAAGAAGAAGAGCTTATTTACGATGAAAGTAAGCCCATTAGGATTGCAATTGCAGGGCGTCCCAATACAGGAAAATCCACTCTTATCAATAGTATGTTGAAACAAGAGCGCTTGTTAACAGGACCAGAAGCAGGACTTACGCGTGATTCTATTTCTGTAGATTGGGAATGGCGTGGTCGTCATATTAAACTTTTTGATACTGCAGGTTTACGTCGAAAATCGAAAATTCAAGAAAAATTAGAAAAACTATCTGTTGCAGATACTTTACGTGCTATTCGTTTTGCAGAAGTGGTGGTCATTGTTTTTGATGCAACGATACCTTTTGAAAAGCAAGATTTACAAATTGCTGATCTTGTGATTCGTGAAGGGCGTGTTCCAGTTATTGCTTTCAATAAGTGGGACCTTATTGAAAATAGTCAGACCACATTGATTGATTTGCATGAAAAATGTGCGCGATTTCTTCCTCAAGTTCGTGGTTTGAGAGCTGTTCCTTTATCAGGACAATATGGTCAAGGGATTGATAAACTGATGGAAAATGTCATGATGATGCACCGTGTATGGAATCGTCGCATTTCGACGGCTAAATTGAACCAATGGCTTGGAACTGTTGTTGCACATCATCCACCTCCTGCGGTTTCTGGACGTCGACTTAAGGTTAAATACATCACACAGGTTAAGACACGTCCTCCTGGATTTATGATTTCTTGCTCGCGCCCCAAAAGTATGCCACAGTCGTATTTGCGCTATCTTGTCAATGGGTTACGTGAAACATTTGATATGTCTGGTATACCCGTTCGCATATCATTACGAGCCTCTGATAATCCTTTTGCGACACGTTCCAAAAAGAAATGATAACTCTTTAATTTTTTTAAGTGATGAAATCTATACTTAAGAATCTTAAAAATAAGTTTTTTCAATGATCGTTCTTTTCATAAAAGAAAAAATTTTTATTTGCTAAAGTTTTAATTTTATTGATAATCATTTACCATGAGCGCTATTGAATAGAGTTCTCTCATCTTGATAAAGATCATTTATTTGCATGTTATGAGAAGAGTTTAATAGGGAGTATTTAAGAAAGAGTACATCATCCTCTTAATGGGTTATTTAAATGCAAGAATAGATGCAAATATGAGGGTAGGGAAATACAATTATGATGCTCGTTTGAAAAGAAGCATTAAATTATCGTTTTATAAAAATAAAGATTATGAATAAGCGCTTTTGCTTACGATAGTTTGTCTAAATAAAAAGCAAAAATATTTGCTGAATCTACCGATATTCAATTGTAAAGGGCGAAATTCAAAAAAGTGGATTAAAATTGTATAAAGTAGTATGGTGATTTTATTTAAATTTTATTGTGTTCTATTGGCTTGACCTATTTGAAATTTTAGATTTATCGTATTTAAAGGAACCTCTCTTAATACCCTCAAGCTCATTGAGTGATGGGTTCTGTGATGGCATATGTAAAATACTTTGCGAATAGGATCATATAAAAACCATTGATCATTTTCATAAAATAAAAAGTGCAAGTTTATTTGAATAAAAGGAACAAAACAACGCTCTCATACTGTTTTTAGCTTTCTATGTTCTCTTTCAAAACTAGAATTGATATAACATTGGGAGCTGGAAAATAAGATGGTATCAGTTTACACCTTTTGTTAAGCGTAAAAGTGGCTGTTCTATGAGTTTTATATCATTCACGGGAACTTTTCGTTATACATTCACGGGTGCTGTCGTGAAATCGGTTTAGGTGCTCAGAATATCTTTTTAAGAAAGATGTAAATTAAAAAATACGTTATTTATACAATAAAATTTATACGATAATTTGTGATAGATTTCTTTTAGTATCTTGACGAATAAATTCGGGAACAATATGATGCACACGGTTTTATGAAATGCATTCTTACTTTGCTTTTTAATTAAGGAGCCAATGATGGCGATGGGCGAGAAACCCGTTATAAGCCGTAAGGAGGCTGAAGAGGAAAAGCAAGGAGAGTGTCTTCATTCAGAGGATTTGGAATGTCGTAGTAGGAACTTAAGCGTAGCTTTAGTGCGCAAGCGGGCATTAAAGAAGCGGGAGCATAAGAATAAGCGAGAAAAATCACAAGGAGGGATGGCAAATGCAATTAAGCTTTCCAGTGAGTTTCTGGCGAGTGTTATAGTTGGTGTTATTTTAGGGTTAGGGTTTGATAAGTTAGCAGGTTCGTATCCTTGGGGATTGGTATTTTTTCTCTTCTTTGGATTTGCTGCTGGTGTAGTGAGTATTCTTCGGTTTGTGGGGTATGTTTCCTCCAGTCAATTAGGAAAAAAAGGCGTATTGCGCCAAGATAAACAAGATAAAGGGGCCAATGAGAGGTCCGATAAATGAGGTTGAAGTGACAGCGCACGCTCCAGATCCTATTCATCAGTTTGAGGTTTCAAGGCTGATTAAGATTTCCATAGGAAATATGGATTTATCGTTTACAAATGTATCATTGTTTACAGTTCTCACGGTTGTTATAACTTCTATTTTTCTCTTCATTTCATCATCAAGTCGTGGATTGGTTCCAACGCGGATGCAGTCTCTTTCGGAAATGGCATATGAGTTTGTAGCATCGACTCTGCGGGAATCATCTGGTGTACAGGGAATGCAGTTTTTTCCTTTAGTTTTTTCTCTGTTTACTTTTATTTTGGTTGCTAACTTTATTGGTCTTTTTCCTTATTTTTATACGGTTACATCGCAGATCATGATCACGTTTTCGTTAGCAATGGTGGTAATTTTGACGGTGATTGGTTATGGCTTTTATAAGCATGGGGTCAGTTTTTTGAAACTGTTCGTTCCCAGTGGAGTTCCTGTTGTGGTTTTGCCTCTGGTGACAATGATTGAGGTTATTTCTTTTCTCTCCCGTCCAATTAGTCTTTCTCTTCGTCTTTTTGCGAATATGCTTGCTGGTCATATTACGCTCAAAGTGTTTTCTGGGTTTGTTGTTTCAATGATTGGGGTAGGACTCGTAGGTGTGGGTGGTTCGGTTTTACCGCTTATTATGACTGTAGCGATTACTGCTCTTGAGTTTTTGGTCGCATTTCTTCAGGCTTACGTCTTTACGGTTTTAACTTGTATGTATCTTAATGATGCAATTCATCCAGGACATTAATAGAACTGGCGGTTTTCCGTCGAATAATGCAATTTCGCTTTAAAGGAGAATAACATGGAAATGGTGCTTGCAGCAAAATATATTGGCGCTGGTCTTGCTTGCTTTGGTATGGCTGGAACAGCTTTAGGACTTGGTAATATTTTTGGTAGCTATCTTTCTGGTGCATTACGAAATCCATCAGCAGCGGATAGTCAGTTTGGACGTCTTGTCTTTGGTTTTGCTGTAACAGAAGCTTTGGGAATTTTTTCACTGCTCATTGCTTTACTACTTCTTTTTGGGGTTTAATCATCATCAAAAGGGTATATCTGTTCTTGCATGAGGAAAGATTTACCCTTTTAGCTCTTAACCAGAGAGATGTCAGTCAGTTATCATCGGTTATAGAGGGCTTTAATAAGCTATTTAAAGGATGAAAGAAGATGTTTGTTTCAAGCGCTTATGCACAGAACACTGAAACGTCGATAGAACATATTAAAAAGGTGGCAGAACATGCAAATCGCGTGTTTCCGCCTTTTGATTTTGTACATTTTGGTTCGCATTTTTTCTGGTTGGCGATTTCTTTCGGACTTTTTTATCTTTTTATCTCTCGTGTAATTGTACCACGTATTGGTGGTGTTATTGAAACGCGGCGAGATCGAATCGCATCTGATTTAGATCAGGCAATGCGCATGAAGCAGGAAGCAGACATTGTTGTTGAAACTTATGAGCGGAAATTAGCAGAAGCGCGTTTGAAAGCGCATGCTATAGCGCAGGTAGCTAGTGAAGAATTAAAAGAAAAAGCAGAGCTTGAACGGAAAGAAATTGAAGAGAGTTTAGAAAAAAAACTCGCAGATGCTGAAAAACAGATAGCAAAAATTCGGGATAAGGCGATGCAAAATGTTGGTTCTATCGCTGAAGAAGTGGCTCTTGAAATTGTGAAAAAATTGATTGACGTTGATATCAGCAAAGAGGCTGTTCGTTCAGTTGTTAAAACAGCGGATTATTGAGGAAGACAAAAATGACTGATACTTTTTGGGCATTTGTTGGGTTAGTTCTTTTTTTAGCTCTTTTAGTCTATTTCCAAATTCCACAGAGGGTTATACACCATCTTGATGCGCGCGCGAAGCGTATCAAAGATGAGCTGGATGAGGCTCTGCGTCTTCGTGAAGAGGCACAGGAAATATTGGCTGAATATCAACGCAAACATGCAGAAGCAGAAAAAGATGCGCAAGAAATTATTGCAGCAGCAAAACATGAAGTTGAATCTGTTATTGCTGAGGCTCGTACAAAAGCAGAAGAATATGTAAAAAACCGCAATAAATTGGCAGAGCAAAAAATTGCTCAAGCAGAAGCGGATGCGATACGCATGGTTTCTTCATCGGCTATTGATTTGGCAATTTCTACAGCACGTATCCTTATTGCAAAGGAATTAGATTCTGACAAGGCAGACGAACTTATTAAAGAGTCTCTTGAGAAAGAATCATTTATCAAAATGAAAACATATCTTAATTAATGATATTTGAGAGATAAAAAATGTCCTCTTTGGTTGCATAATTTTCTCAAGATTCATTAATAAAAGTCATAAAAAAATTTATCTTCATTATTTTTATCAATTAATAGGACATTTTGATTCTAAATGACAAGTTTTGAAAAGTCCGCAACCGATTGTGTAATAATGTGAATACGTTTGAGAAGAGCAAAACGGTTAGCACGAACATCAGGTTTTTTATCATTCACCAATACCTTTTCGAAAAATATATCAATCAATTTTCCAAGTGGCGCTAGCACACTGAGTACAAATGATAAATTTGTCGCATTGATGGGAGCAAGAACCTGTTTTTCTACTTCACAAATTGCATGATAGAGCTGCTTTTCTTCTTTCTCGACAAAGAGCTCAGGATTAATTTCATTCACTATTGTTGTGCTTTTTTGAAATTCATTTTCAAGAATATTGGCAGTACGTTTTACAGAGGCTACAAAGTTCATTCCATCATGGGTATTGATAAAAGCGATAAGCGATTCGACACGACGTGCAACCAATAAAAAATCATCAGAATCTTTATTTAAAACGGCTTCAAGGGCATCGTAACGAGCACCTTCCTCTTTTAGATAGATTTTCAAACGGTCATGAAAAAAGAATAACAGGTCTGATAAAATATATTCTGTTTTTTCTGGAAGCAGATTCAGCAATTGTGAATTTTCTCTTTGAGAGATTTCATATTTATTTTTTTTTTGTAAGAAAAGATTCATTGCTAACTGAAACAGTGGCATAAGATTGATTTTCCAATCTCGCGAAAGTACAAGCCTAATAACTCCCAGTGCTGCTCGTCTTAACGCATAGGGATCTTTTGAGCCCGTTGGTTTTTCATTAATGAGCCAAAAGCCAACGAGCATGTCAATTTTGTCGGCGAGCATAACGGTTATAGCAAGCGGTTCTTGTGGAAGACGATCTGTTGGTCCTTGAGGTTTATAATGGTCCTCAATTGCTACAGCTACGCGAGGATCTTCCCCTTGAAGAAGGGCATATTTTTGCCCCATAACCCCTTGTAGTTCAGGAAACTCTCCGACAATTTCTGTTTGCAAATCAGCTTTTGCAAGGATTGCTGCACGTTTTGCTAAAAGAGGATCTGTCTGTATCAAAGGTGAAATTTCTTGTGCGAGTGTAGCAATGCGTTCTACTCTTGCACCTTGCGTACCTAATTTAGCATGAAAAGTTACATTCAAATGATCAAGTCGCGCCATTCTTTGATCGAGAGGTTTTTTTATATCAAGATCAAATTTTTTTATAGAAGATTCTAATTGTTGAATATCAGGCAAATCACGCTGATCGGTTTGCCAAAAATAAAGTGCATCAGAAAGACGGGCACGGACAACCTTACTATTTCCTTTTGAAATTTCTTTGCCTTCATCATTTGAAAGAATATTAGAAACGAGAATAAAATGATGAGAAAGTTTTACTTTTTCTCCTTGTTTACGGGTAACAAAACATTTTTGATTAGCTCGAATGGTCAAGCGAATAATTTCTGGAGGAATATCAAGGAATGATTGGTCAAAATCACCCATCAGGATAACAGGCCATTCAACAAGACCAGCAACTTCTTCTAGGAGGGGATTGTCTTGAACTAGTTCTAAACCGTTGGCAAAGCAGAGATTTTGGGCATCAGCTAAAATAATATTCTTTCGTCTCTCGGCATCCAGAATGACTTTATGGGTTTCAAGTTGAGTAACATAATCATCAAAGCGGCGCACTTGAAATGGCTTTCCATCACTTAAGAAACGATGACCATAAGTTAAATTATTGCTTTTAAGAGAACCAATTGTAAACGGAATAACATGTGTTTCACCAATTTCTGGTCCGAAGACGCAAAGAATGTTTTGTAAGGGTCGAATCCACTTCAGAGCACCACTTTGTGCTGAATCTTTTCCCCAACGCATAGATTTCGGCCACGGAAAGTTGCGGATAATATTCGGTAAAATATCGGCAATAATTTCTTCTGCAGCTCGACCTTTTTTAACAATTTTAGCAATATAAAAATGACCTTTTTTATCATCATGTCCAATATGTGCTTCAGAAATATCGTTTAATCCTGTTGCACGTAGAAAACCATCAATTACATGCTGTGGTGATTTTATACTAGGACCTCTTCGTTCTTCATGGATATCTTTTGAGCGTATGGAAAGTCCGCGTATGTCCAATGTTAGCCGACGAGGTGTCCAATATTCACGAGCAGCTTCATAGATCAATCCAGCATTCACAAGTTGATCTGTAACAGATTTTTTGAGATCAGCAGCAGCTTTTCGTTGCATACGTGCGGGGATTTCTTCACTGAAAAGTTCAAGAAGAAGATCAGACATTAGGCTTCTCCAGTATATATTTGTCCAGCTTCTGTGAGTAAGAAGGCTTCCCCACAACGGCGCGCGAGATCACGAACGCGAAGAATGTAATTTTGTCGTTCGGTTACAGAAATAACGCCACGTGCTTGCAAAAGATTAAAGATATGGCTCGCTTTAATACATTGATCATAGGCAGGAAAAACACAGCGATGTAATATATTTTCTTTATTTGGTTTTCCAGCATCAAGAAGTGCCCTGCATTCGCGTTCTGCATCGATAAAATGCTGATGTAGCAATTTTGTATCAGCAAATTCGAAGTTGTAATATGAGTATTCCTGTTCTGCCTGTAAAAAAATATCTCTATAACTTATTTTGTTTTCTCCCTCCAAACCATTAAAGTTAAGGTCATAGACGTTATCAACCCCTTGGATATACATCGCTAGACGCTCAAGACCGTATGTGAGTTCCCCTGAAACTGGAGCGCATTCAATGCCACAAACTTGTTGAAAATAAGTAAATTGAGAGACTTCCATCCCATCGCACCAGCATTCCCATCCAAGCCCCCAAGCACCAAGGGTGGGACTTTCCCAATCATCTTCAACAAAGCGAATATCATGCAGTTTTGTATCAAGTCCGATAGCTTGTAGCGACTTTATGTAAAGTTCTTGTAGATTGAGCGGAGAGGGTTTGAGAAGTACTTGGAATTGATAATAGTGTTGTAAACGATTTGGATTCTTACCATATCGTCCATCTGTTGGACGTCTGGAGGGTTGGACATAAGCAACTTTCCAAGGGCGTGGACCTAGGGAGCGTAATGTTGTTGCTGGATGAAAAGTCCCAGCTCCGACTTCCATATCGTAAGGTTGCAAAATTGCACATCCATAGTGTGCCCAATAATTTTGCAAAGTTAAGATTAGTCCCTGAAAAGAACGTTTAGGGTTAAGATGTTCAGGCAGTTTCACGCTTTATACTCTTTATATTGGACTAAACAAAAAACCAAAGTAATTTTAGTTTCTCTGTTTATTATTTCATGTGGTTTATGGTTAAGCATCGTTTATTGCAAACCAAATTTCAACTTTTCTTGAATTTGTTCAGAATTTTCTGGTTTTCCGTCAATTGCGTGGTTCCATTGAAAGATTGCTTCACGTTTACGTCCAACTTTCCAATAGGCATCACCTAAATGATCATTCAGTGTTGGGTCCTCAGGTTGTAATCTGACAGCATTTTCTAATATTTGCACTGCTTTATTATATTCTTTTAGTTTATAATAAGCCCACCCTAAAGAATCGAGAATATGACTGTTGTGAGTTTGCAAAGCGGAAGCTTTTTGCAGCATACGGAGCGATTCTTCAAGCTTCTCACCACGTTCTACAAGGGAATAGGCTAAATAATTAAGAACCTGCGGCTGGTTTGGAAAAAATTCAAGCGATTTTCTCAAATCAATTTCTGCTTTTGGCCATTGCTTTAAACGTTCAAAAGCAATACCACGCTGATAAAAGAGTTTCCAATCGTCCTGCTGAAAGTTTTTTATCTGGGCAATAGCGGTGTCTAGAGTTTTAATGGCCTCAAGAAATTTATTGTCCTGCATATAAAAAGCAACGAGCGTTATCAAAATATTACGATCATTGGGAAATTTTTCATTTAACAATGTGAGTAATTTTATTGCTTCTTTGTAATTATTGTTATTGGCAAGAAGGAATGCAAGATGAAGTTGTCCATCTTTATAATAAGGAGATTTAGGGGATAAAGCGCGATAAAGTTTAATTGCTTTATGAGGATCACTCAATTTAGCAGAAATGTGTGCGAGCTGAAACAGTGTTGCGTCATTTTGAGGGTATAAGGCGAAAGATAATTGCTTAAAAATACGTGCAATTCGCCCTGAGTTTTTGTGGTTGAGGGCTGTTCCAAAATTATATAGTACCTCGGCTGCTCCTTGTTGAGGTGTTTTAATAACTCTCTCTAAGAAAGAGTTTTTTTCAATTTTTTCTCGAAAGTTTTTAAGGACTTCTCGACCTGACAACATTTGTTCGCCATGTTGGATTGTTTGAAGAGCTTGGTTACGCATATTATGGCGCAATTGGAATGAGGCATAGGCTATGATAATACGTTCATAGGTATTAGGAGCGATAAGAGTCCCCTGTTTGTTACTAAGTGCTTTAATGAAATATTTTTTTGCATCCTTTGGCTGTTCTGCAAGGTCGCTCATAAGTGCTAGATGATAAGATATAAAAAGGTCATACCAGACAGGACCTTTGAGTTTCTTAAGATCAGCGATTGCTTGAGATTTTTGTCCAGATCCAAATTTAATCCAAGCACCGATGAGTTCAGGTATTGGATTATTGGATTTCGGAGGTTCTTTTGATTGTAGAAGAAAATTGGCATTCTTATAGTCTTTTTTGATGAGACTTTCTACTGACAAAGTTAAGGAAACAAAGGGAGTTATAACATCTTGCTCTTTGAGTTTTTGGGCTTGTTGGACAGCTTCTTTAAAGTTTCCGACCGAGAGCATAGCTTCAAGGAGCTCTTTTTGTGTTTCAATGTTATCAGGTTGATAAACGAGTGCTTGTTTAAAGTAATTGATAGCAAGTTCTGTTTTATTTTCATGATTTGCAACCCTTCCAGCTAAATAAGCACCTGTAAATGAGCTTGTATGAATTGCGGTGCTTATTTTACTGTAGGTGGGGAATGGCATCAGCATGATACCCACGATAAAGAGGGTAAAAATTCGGGATACCGTTGCAGAGCACATGGAGCTAATCCTTTTCAAGATAATCAATCGATGGTGTTGTTTATAGATCATATCTCATTACTTTATTGAGAAATACTGCGATTCTTGCAAAGAATTCAGTTTACGCGCGCAATACAAAATTCAACAGTCTCAACGAGAGCATTGTAAGCAAGATTTTCGTTCATGGGAATAAGAGCATCAATTGCATGTTTTCCGTAGATGCGTGCTTGTTCTATTGTATCTGTGATACTATCATACTTTTCTATTAAGTGTTGCGCGTATGCGAAGGCTTCATTATTGTTATTGCCATCTTCAAGTGCTTGTTTCCAGAAATTTTTTTCTACTATATTTCCACGTTCATATGCGATAATAACAGGCATTGTTATTTTTCCTTCTCTAAAATCATCCCCTATATTTTTTCCTAAGTTTTGAGCACTACCGCTATAGTCAAGTGCATCATCAATCAATTGGAAAGCTAAACCTAAAGATGTTCCATATTCACGTAATGAAGAACGCTCTTTATGTCCATAGCCAGCAACAATCGGTCCTACTTCAGCGGCTGCTGAAAAAAGTGCGGCTGTTTTGGCATTGATGATTTTGAGATAGTCTGAAGGGCTGGTTTTGATATTTTTTGCAGCAGAAAGTTGCATAACTTCTCCTTCAGCAATAATTGCAGCAGCGTTCGCTAAGACAGAGAGCGCTTCTATGGAACCGACATCGACCATCATTTTAAAAGCCTGACCCAACAGAAAATCACCAACAAGTACGCTTGCTTGATTCCCCCAAATCATCCGTGCCGTGGATTTTCCACGTCGCAAATTACTTTCATCAATCACATCATCGTGTAGTAATGTTGCTGTATGCATAAATTCAACAGCTGTTGCGAGTTTTATATGCCCGTCACTTTGATAACCGAACATATGAGCAGAAGCGAGCGTAATCATTGGGCGTAATCGCTTTCCACCTGATGAAATAAGATGGTTGGAAATTTCAGGGATCATCTCAACCTCTGATTCTGCCATAGAGAGAATAAATTGATTTACGCGCTCCATATCTTTTTGAGTAAGATTGACAAGAGATTGAAGAGAAATTTGATTATTTCTTATTTGTTCTGGTTTGATAGCTGCGCTCAATGTGTTTACTCCTAGAGTATTGCAATGGACATATATAAAATTTACTTTATTTACTAGCATAAAGGGGGTTTGTGTTTGACTCAAGCTTTTGATGGCGCTTTGAAGTGTAAGCTTGGAATGTTATTGGCAATAAATGTTCTTTAGCGAGTGTAATCTTGTTGTTATGAAATAATAAAAAAATTTAAAATAGCAGCTGAATGGCAAAAATGCAGTTTATAAAGGTGAACATTAGGCTTTTAAATGGATAAAACAACGAATCAGAGTGGTGAAACAATTGATAGTTTTCACCGCGGGAAATTTTATTTGGTTCAACCCCATAAATATGGTCATCGTTCTGGAATGGATGCGATGTTATTAGCTAGTTTGGTTCCAAGTAATTTAAAGGGCAAGGTTGTTGATTTAGGTGCAGGTGCTGGAGCTGCAGGGTTGGCTGTTGCTTCGCGTTGTTTGAAAGTTCATGTTACCTTAGTTGAACGTTCAGCTTTTATGGTATCTTACGCTCAAAAAACGCTTATGCTAAAACAAAATGAACAATTTGCTAGCCGAGTTTGTTTGCTAGAAGCAGATGTTACCTTCAAAGGGAATGCCCGTATAAAAGCAGGTTTGATAGATAATAGCTTTGATTTTGCGATTATGAATCCACCTTTTAATAATCCTACTGATCGCAAGACACCTGATAAACAAAAATCTGAAGCACATGTTATGTCTGAAGCGATGTTTGATAACTGGTTGCGGAGTGCAGCGGCCATTGTTAAGCCAGGTGGATACTTAGGGCTCATTGCACGTCCACAATCGCTGACAGATATCTTGCGTGCTTTAGAAGGGCGTTTTGGTGATATTTGTATAATTCCTGTGCATGCACGTGCGAAAACAGCTGCAATTCGTCTTTTATTTTACGCAAAACGAGGAAGCAGAGCAGCTTTATCTATTTTACCGGCATTGGTTATACATGAAGGTAATGACCATACTTTTTCACCCCAAGTTGATGCAATTAATAATGGATATATAAGCTTGTGGGAACTTTTCTAATAGTATCTTGTGTTTTTTAGTTTATTATTTAAAGTCGAAACTTTGTTGTTAGGGAGGTTTGACTTTGGGTGAAATTATATTTCTGCTTGTAATGTGGGGATTGATTGGCGCTTTTGGATATTATCGCGTTCTTCCTCTTTGTTGTCCTTTCCTATTTAATTGTTCTTAATTTATAAGGAGATTTTGTTTTGATGGATTTTATTAAAAGTTTTATTCCACGTCGTTTTTCTTCCGATAAACTTGAAATTCCTGTGGTGCGCCTTCAAGGAGCAATTATGGATTCATCAGCGTCTATATCTCGTACCCTTTCCCTCAGTAGGTGTGCAAATCTTTTAGAGAAGGCTTTCGCACACAAAAAGTCACCGGCTGTTGCACTTATTATTAATTCTCCTGGTGGTTCACCTGTACAATCGCGTTTTATCTTCAAGCGTATTCGTGACTTGGCAGAAGAAAAAAATAAAAAGGTTCTTGTGTTTATTGAAGATATTGCAGCATCCGGTGGTTATATGATTGCTTGTGCGGGGGATGAAATTTTTGCAGATCCTTCTTCAATTGTTGGTTCCATTGGAGTGGTTTCAGCTTCCTTTGGTTTTCCGGAACTTTTGAAGAAAATTGGTATCGAACGGCGTGTATACACAGCAGGAAAGAACAAAGTTACATTAGATCCATTTCAGCCAGAAAAAAAGGCGGATATCGAGCATTTGAAATCTCTCCAACTTGAAGTGCATCAAACTTTTATCGATTTGGTTAAAGAACGCCGTGCTGAAAAATTATCAAATGATTCGAATCTCTTTACAGGAATGTTTTGGAGTGGAAAACAAAGCGTTGAGCTTGGTCTGGTTGATGGATTGAATGATGTACGTTCTGTTATTAAGGAGCGCTTTGGTAATGATGCAAAACTTCGACTTATTATGCCTCCAAAAAGTTTCTTAGGACCTAAAACGCCTTCAGGAGTGACGGCACATACGGTTTATACAGTCGTTGACAGTGCATTGATGGCAGCAGAAGAGCGAGCACTTTGGCAGCGTTATGGTTTGTAATGGAAAGGATTATTCAAGCCAGAGGGATTGTTATCTAAAAACAGATTCTAGAAGAAAAAAGGCTTGAAATGATACGAATGAGAACATGTCGTTTATTTTGTATGAGTGCTCTTTATATTTATTGTTTGTTTAGAAAACGATTAAGAATATTCCAAGCTGTTTATAGGGTTTGTGCTAATAAAAGTATGGATAAAAGGGGGAATTTGTAAAAGAACCCTA
The DNA here is from genome assembly GCF_042194115.1 of Bartonella sp. MR90HLJMH. Lineage (NCBI taxonomy): Bacteria > Pseudomonadati > Pseudomonadota > Alphaproteobacteria > Hyphomicrobiales > Bartonellaceae > Bartonella > Bartonella sp. MR90HLJMH. The sequence continues at coordinate 191,071 of NZ_JBHIMM010000003.1, read as the reverse complement.
TGTAGGTGAATATTACGTCATATGATATCAAATGTACAAGCTTCGTTCCAAGGACATTCCTATTTATTTACACCTATTAAATTGAATTTAGCTCTACATGTTGTGGGGCAACGTTCTGATGGGTATCATTTAATAGAAAGTTTGGTTTATTTTAGTCTTAGCGGTGATTGTCTACACTATGCACCTTGCGAAAATAATCAATTTGTTTTGACGGGACCGTTTGCAAAAGGCCTTGTGTCTCATTTAGATAATTTGGTTATTCGCGCACGGGATTTTATGCATAAGACTTTTCCTGAATGTGCTCAACCTGCTTTTTTTCGGCTTGTAAAAACATTACCTGTTGCTTCAGGCATTGGTGGTGGCTCAGGTGATGCAGCTGGGGTTATAAGCATGTTGCGTCAACAGTGGAATCTTGATTGCTCTTACCAAGAATTAGCAAAAATGAGCTTAGTTCTTGGTGCTGATGTTCCCATGTGCCTTTATGCATTAGAATATCAGCAGCCACTTTTGGTCAAAGGAATTGGTCAAGAGATGATACAACTAAAAGGAGCCTGTTCTCTTGCAATAGTATTGGTTAATCATGGACAAGAGATTTCAACACAAACTGTTTTTAAAGCGTTAGAGAAGCGTCATAATCCTTCTTTAAAAATTAATACAGATTCTTTAAAGAGTGTTGATTCATTGGTTGAAGCTTTACAAGAAACGCGTAATGATCTTTTTTCTTCTGCATTAAAAATAGCACCTCAGTTAGCTGAAGTGTTATCTGTATTAGATGAATGTGGGGCTCTTTTTTCCCGTATATCTGGAACGGGAGCAACTTGCTTTGGCATTTTTAAAAATAAACAAACAGCGCAACAAGCAGCTCTTTTTATCAAATCAATGCACCCAAATTGGTTTGTAAAACCTATCATGACTTTAGGAAATATTTGATAAATAAATATAAAAGCTTTTATTTCGTCCTGATTTTATTATACACAGTGAAAGAGGGTAACCAAAGAAATGTATTTTTTTATCTTTTGTGCAAGAATTCGCATAATGTTTGGAGAGCCATTTAAAACTGTAATGCTTGCAAAAAATGATCAGGCTACAGAAATAGATGTATGTTTGTTGTATTGTGATTTATCAAAGATGTTTAATGTTCCGCTTCAACCAAATTTTTCGTGCGAATTGGATTTGCAAAAACAGGGTTTTTTTCATATAGCAGGTGTTGATGAAGTAGGACGGGGGCCTCTCGCTGGACCTGTGGTAACGGCAGCAGTTATCTTGGATAAAGACCATATTCCTAATGGGTTAAATGATTCAAAAAAACTTTCTTTTCTCCAACGAAATAGACTTTATCATGAAATTTTGCAAAGTGCATTAGCGGTTTCAGTCGCTAGTCTTTGTGCTCGTACAATTGATCAATCTAATATTAGAAAAGCAACTTTAGAAGCAATGCGTCGCTGTATTATAGGGTTAGCCATTCCAGCCCACTATGTCCTTGTTGATGGACGTGATATTCCTTCTGAGTTGTCCTGTCCTGCAATGGCGTTGATTAAGGGCGATCAGCGTTCGGTTTCAATTGCAGCCGCATCTATTATTGCGAAAGTAACGCGTGACAGGATGATGGAGTGTGCAGGACAAGTTTATAAAGGGTATGGTTTAGAGAAGCATGTAGGTTATGCAACACTAGCACATCGTACAGCTCTTGATAAATATGGACCAATTATAGGATTACATCGTTATAGTTTTGCACCACTAAAAGAGTGTTATAGAAATGGTGTGTCATGACGATTCTACCACTCAATAGTGCTTCGATAAGAGAGGCAATAGCGCTTCTTAAACAAGGGAAGTTAGTAGCATTACCAACGGAAACTGTTTATGGATTAGCGGGCGATGCAACCAATGGGAGGGCAATTTCTTCTATTTTTTCTACAAAGAGTCGTCCGCAAATTAATCCTCTTATTGTGCATGTCAGCGGCATCGAAATGGCGGAACGTTATGTGAAAATTGACTTTCTTTCACGCCAATTAATGGAGGAATTTTGGCCAGGGCCTTTGACATTGGTTTTGCCTTTAAAGGAACAGCATAATATTCATCCTTTAACAACCTCTGGTTTGAATACCTTGGCTGTTCGTTTTCCAGACAGTCGTTTTGCGGAAGTAGTACAACATTTTGGCCGACCACTTGCTGCTCCTAGTGCGAATCAGTCGGGGCGTCTTAGCCCTACTTCAGCTGAGGCTGTTTTTGCATCTTTGGGGGAATCTGTTCCTTTGATATTGGACGGAGGACCTGCTAAAATAGGGCTTGAATCAACGATTATTAAGATTTGTGATGAAAATATTTATCTTTTGCGTCCAGGGGGGCTTGCGGCTGATAAAATTGAAGAAATTGTGGGGAAGTCTTTAAAACGGATAGATCAAAGGGCGGCGATTGAAGCTCCAGGGATGTTAAAGTCGCATTATGCTCCCAATGCTACGATTCGTTTGAATGTAGAAAAGGTGGAAAATGGTGAAGCGCTTTTAGCATTTGGTTCAAAGCGCGTTATGGGGGCTGAAAATGCCGTTTCTATTTTAAATCTTAGCGAAGATGGAAAGTTGGAAGAGGCAGCCTTTCATTTATTTCAATATATGAAGGAATTAGATTCATTTAAAGTGAGATGTATCGCAGTAGAACCTATTCCATCATACGGATTAGGGGAGGCGATCAATGATCGTCTTATACGGGCTGCGGCTCCAAAGGAGAAACAAACATGGAGCAGAAATTAATTGAGGGGTTTAGAGAAATTGTTGGTGCTAAGCATGCTATAACAGATCAAGCGTTGATTGCACCGTATTTGCTTGAAGAGCGTGGGCTTTTTCATGGAAAAACACCTTTACTTTTACGTCCATCTTCTTGCGCAGAGGTCTCATCGATTATGCAGCTAGCGAGCAAAACACGCACACCGATTGTGCCACAGGGTGGAAATACAGGGCTTGTGGGGGGACAACAACCAGATGAAAGAGGAGGGAGCGTTCTTTTATCCATGGAACGATTAAATAAGATTAGAACTATAAATCTTGAGGGAAATTTTGTTGTTGTAGAGGCAGGTGTTATTTTACAGGATTTACAGAAAAAAGTGGATGAATCAGGTCGTTTTTTCCCTCTTTCTTTGGCTTCTGAAGGTTCTTGTCAAGTAGGGGGAAATCTTTCGTCGAATGCTGGAGGGACAGCTGTTTTAGCCTATGGCAATATGCGTGATCTTTGTCTTGGTTTGGAAGTTGTTTTACCGGATGGCCGTATTTTAGATGATTTGCGTTTTGTTAAAAAAGATAATAGCGGTTACGATTTGAAAAATCTTTTTATTGGTGCAGAAGGCACATTAGGTGTTATAACCGCAGCCGTTTTGAAGATGTTTCCAAAAATAAAAGGAAAAGCTGTTGCTTTGGTGGGATTATATAGTCCGGCGAAGGCTTTAGAGTTTTTATCTCTGGCTCAAAAATATGGAGGAGGGATGTTGACAGGTTTTGAGCTCATGGGAAATCTCAGTTTGCAAATGGCTTTAGATTATAAGATGTGTGAGAAGCCTCCTCTTCAGCGGAAGCATGAATGGTATGTATTAATGAACATTTCATCATTGCAAGGCGATGATGAGGCGTTATCAGTACTGAGTATTATTTTAGAAGAAGCTTTAAAGAATGCGGTGATAGAAGATGCAATTGTTGCACAATCTTTAAAACAGCAAGATTTTTTTTGGCAGTTGCGTGAAAGTATATCCTATGCACAAAAGTTAGCAGGAGGGTCCATTAAGCATGATATTGCGATCCCACTTGCTTCTATTCCTGATTTTATTGCTGAGGCAGCGCTTATTGTTGAAGATATTGCTCCAGGAGCACGGGTGATTTGTTTTGGACATATGGGCGATGGAAATTTACATTATAACATTACACAACCTGTAGGAGCTGATACGATGGTGTTCTTGCAGTTATGGTCAAAAATGAATCATCGCATTCATAGTTTAGTGATGGACTATAGAGGTGCATTTTCTGCTGAGCATGGAATTGGTCAGCTTAAGCGCGAAGAACTTCGTTCTTTTAAATCGCCTGTCGCATTGGATATTATGCAAGGGATTAAAAAAACGCTCGATCCTTTAGGGATAATGAATCCCGGAAAAGTATTATAATTCAAGAATAGTGATCATGTATTTTTGTTTAGATTTTAATAACCAAAAAAGAAACCAGTTGTTTTTTATTCAAACTTTTAATAATCCAATGAGAAAAAGCTGCTAAAGGGTGTATGTTATTTAAGATAAATTGGGATAATGTATATGGCTAATCAATGCTTTAATCAGGCAAAAGCGGTGCTTGAATTTCGGTTAGATCCGTGCCATTTGCCACAAACGACGACATATTTTTCATCCAAAACGGGTAATCAGGTTATTTGTTCGTTAAATGAGCGTGGTGTTTCTTTTAAAACGGATATGCCTTCAAGCTTATCGCATTTAATACCCCCTTATCATTTCCAAGGAATTGCAGCACGTACCGTGAAAACGCGTTCAGGAGAAAGAGCTGTTGCATTAGAATTACTTCATGCCGATGAGGAAGCTTGTATACCGCTTTTGGTTTCCAGAGATTTGAATAATGTTCTTCTGGATTGGCGATTATGGGCGGATACTTATGGACTCCCCATGCTTATGATCAATGAAGATAATCGCATTCTGGTTGTAAAAGATCGTTCTGATTTACATCGTTTTTTTGGTACAACAGCACATTCTAAACAAAAGCGTTTTTTACTTCGTTATAGCAATCCGTTAGGCTTGCGTTTGGTGATTGCGAATCGAATTGCACTCCAGTAATATTAATATGCATTCATTTTTGTACTACCGTAAGCATTTATCTTGTTGTGCCGTAAAACATCGTTGTTTGGGGCGGTAATATAAGGCGTGTAAACTTCACACATGAAGTATTTTTAGAGGACATGGCGAATATTCTTAAGTTTGCTTGTCGGTCTTTGTGTAAGTGAAGCATATGAGTAGGAACCAAGAGGAACCCGCTCAATGAGAATCCGGACGTTTACAGATGGGATTTGGTGTAACTTTTGGTTCTTTAAGGCAAAGAGGAAGTCAATGATTGTAAATGAGAGTTTTTTGACACCATACATTGGCAGCAGGAATCGGTTATGTTAAACGCTTTTCTCGGAGAGGTAAAAACGGCTTTCATAACAATAGAAACCGTTTTTTTGGCGGTGTAATTTTTGGTTTTTGCCACATCATTAAAACACGAGCAGATTGCTGGAAGTGTTTTTTACTTTTTTATAAATCATTTCTCCATGTTGAATGAGAGCTTTGAATATTGCAAAATATTCTTATTTCATCTCTCTCCTATAATCAAAATCATTTTTTTGCACGTTATAAGAAGGGGTAGAGTGTAGATAAAAATCATTAAAAAAGAGTAAACACTCTCTGATAAAGCGTTTAGATAGAAAGGGTTATCGTAATATTGGGAGTTGGAAAATACAATGATAGTATCGGTTTTTATCTTTATTTCAGAAAGATGGCAGAATGGATTTATACTATTTGCAGGTAGTGTCGTAAAATGGGAGTGACGAGCATGAGAGATATTGTTTAAGAATTTGTACGTGAATAACATCAGTATCTTTTTTTTGGCATTTTATTTTTCGTAAAAGCGGAATTTCATTAAAAAACGCAATAAATAAGAGAAATGATAGTATATATGTTTTTCTTCAGGGTTTTATAAGAAAGAAAGTATTTATAAAGATGATGAGAAAATACGTTTAAATTAAATACAACAGTAAAATGATCAGTTTATATCACAGTGTTATATTCAGAGAAATTTCCTATTTTATCATGAGTAGATATCCTATTTACAATATTTGATTGTTCAAAGGAAAGCACACTCATTTTTTCAAAATTATGGTCAACGTAAAACAGTAAGAAAATTTGTGTATCATGCTCTTATATAAAATAATCAAATCGGAAAAAAGAATATTCAAAGGATTTAGTTTTCTCGCGCAATGGCTCTCCATCCGATATCACGACGAACAAAACCTTCTGGCCAATCAATACAATCAACAGCTTCATAAGCACGTTTTTGTGCGTGCGTAATCGTTTTTCCTGTTGCTGTTATGTTGAGGACACGTCCACCATTTGCAATGAGTTCTCCATCACGCAATACTGTACCAGCTTGAAAAACTTTCACATCGGGAAGATTGTTTACTTTATCAACGTTACGGATAACAGTACCTTTTTGGGGAGAGTCTGGATAACCATTGGCAGCCATAACAACGGTGAGAGCAGTTTTTTCAGACCACCGAAGAGGCTTATTTTCAAGTTTTCCTTGAGCTGCAGCAAGAAAAATTGGCAAAATGTCATCTTTGAGGCGCATCATTAAAACTTGACATTCAGGATCACCGAATCGTACGTTAAATTCAATTAATTCGGGTCCTTTTTGCGTTATCATTAATCCGACGAAGAGAATACCTTTAAAGGGGGCGCCCATTTCTTTCATGCTTTTTAAAGCTGGTTCAACAATTTCTTTGAGGGTACGATTCACTATTTCTTGGGTCATGATGGGCGCTGGTGAATAAGCACCCATACCACCGGTGTTTGCTCCAATATCGCCATCACCTACACGTTTATGGTCTTGAGCAGAACCAAAAGGAAGAGCAACTTTACCATCACAAAGGCAGAAGAAGCTTGCTTCTTCACCTTCAAGAAAAGATTCTACAACAATTTTGTTTCCTGCATCTCCAAATGCACTTTTGAAGCAGGCATCGACTGCGTTAAATGCTTCTTCCATAGTTGTTGCAACCACGACACCTTTGCCAGCTGCTAAGCCATCAGCTTTAATAACAATGGGAACACCTTGTTGATGAATGTAAGCTTTAGCTTTAGAGGCATCATTAAAGCATTGGTAACTTCCTGTAGGAATGTTATTCTTACGACATAAATCTTTTGTAAAAGCTTTAGAACCTTCTAGTTGAGCAGCTTTTTGAGTAGGACCAAATACACAGATGTTAGCGCTATTAAGAGAGTCTGTTATACCCGCAACCAATGGTGCTTCTGGTCCTACAATCACAAGATCAATAGAATGTTTTTTACAAAAATCAATAACAAGGGGATGGTCATCAATGTTTAAATTAATATTTTCACCAAATTCTGTTGTTGCAGGGTTTCCAGGAGCACAATATAACTTTGTTAGCAGTGGTGATGCAGCTATTTTCCATGCTAAAGCATGTTCTCGTCCACCTGAGCCAATAAGAAGAATATTCATTGCTTGCTCCTCTCATAAAAGATGATTAATCTCATCTCCTTCTCATAAGAATGAAATGTCTCTATCGCAAGACCAAAGGTAAATCATTTGATGAAAAAAAATAAAAATATCGCGCATGTTCAATCCTGTGAGAGTCAGGGACGGGTTATGGATGCATCTTCCAAACAATGGGTCTACAATTTCCTTCCCTGTTCTTTATGGTTTTATGCGCAATTGGCGCGTTGGGATCGGCCTATCGGATGGCAATTGTTGATGTGGCCTTGTTTTTGGTCAACAACAATGGCTTTTTTCTCTTATAACATGCATTACGATACTCTTTTATCAATGTTTCTTCACTGGGTTTGGTATCTTTTTCTTTTTTTTCTGGGATCTATTGCTATGCGAGGGGCAGGATGTACTTGGAATGATCTTATTGACCATAAAATTGATGCTCAGGTAGAAAGGACACGTTCTCGCCCATTGCCGACAGGTCATGTGAGTCGGTTTCAAGCAAGAGTTTTTATACTTATGCAATGTTTGGTTGGTTTAGTCGTTTTATCACAATTTAATAGGTTTAGTTTTTTTCTAGGTATTTCGTCATTGATAGCTGTTGCATTTTATCCTTTTATGAAACGCGTAACATATTGGCCGCAGTTTTTTTTAGGCGTTGCGTTTAATTGGGGGGCATTAATGGGGTGGGCTGTTGTCTTTGGAAGTTTAAGCTGGGCACCAATCTTGCTTTATGTGGGATCAATCTTGTGGACCATAGGATACGATACAATCTACGCACATCAAGATAAAGAAGATGATGCTACTGTTGGTGTCCGTTCTACGGCCCTTCTCTTTGGTAAAGGAACCAAGCGTGCTTTAGTATTTTTGTATGGTGGTTTTGTGGTGTTCGTTAGTTTAGCATTTTATTTAGCTGGAGTCCCTGTTCTTAGTTTTTTGGGGATTTTTGTGGCAAGCATCCATATGTTTATTCAAATTAAAGTCATTGATATAGATGACAGTTCACAATGCCTCAGGCTTTTCAAATCTAATTCGCTTATTGGTTTTGTGATTTTTGCTGGTTTGGTATGTGGGGGTATATGGACGATATTTTATCCTGCGGTCTAAAAATAAGTTAGCTAAAATCATAGTTTCTGCTGAATACAGTATTTTCTTTTAAATAAGCTTGTTGCTAATCTGTTTTAAGCAATACAGTAGAAAATATTACCAATCAACTTTTACAGTGAAAATGAATTTCTTCTATTTAAATAAAATAAATCATCTTCTTTTAGAATTTTTCAAATAAAAAATACTTGTTTAACTGTTGGGAAGAAAAAATCTTTATAACGATGAAGTTTGAAGGATTAGGGATAAAGTTTTTGTCTTTTCCAATCGCTGTGTTCAACACAATCGCGTGTAAAAAGCAGACGATCATGTAAACGAAATGGGCGATCGCACCAGAACTCTATAGAAAGGGGGTTAACACGAAACCCAGACCAATAAGGTGGTCGTGGAATATTGCCTAGAGCATAACGCGCAGTATATTGAGCAATTGCTTTTTCGAGCACAAAACGATTGTCTAAAGGTTGAGATTGTTTAGATGCCCATGCACCAATTCGACTACCACGTGGTCGCGATTGGAAATAGGCATCGGCTTCCTGTTGACTTACTTTTTCAACAATTCCTCTAATTCTGACCTGACGACGGAGCGATTTCCAATGAAAACCTAAAGATGCTTTCATTGATTTTAAAATTTCTTGTCCTTTACAGCTTTCATAATTGGTATAGAAGACGAAGCCTTGGGGACTGTAGTCTTTGAGGAGAACCATACGAACATTAGGGAGTCCTGTTTCGTCAACTGTTGCTAATGCCATAGCATTTGGATCATTTATTTCACTTATCGTTGCCTCTTCAAGCCACTTTGCGAAAAGTTCAAAAGGTTTTTGCATTTTCATAAAATGATCATCTGTTGGTATTTTGTTGCTCATAGTTTCTCCAAATATCAGTGAGTATGGGCGAGGCATTTTCTCATTTACTTTATCATCAAAAAGCCAATGCTATTGTGTATTTCTATGGTAGTTTAATTATTTTTACTTTAGCATAGGCTACAATGAGCTATATTAAATAAATGTCTCATTTTATCTGGTATTTTAGTTTATTGATAGACATATAAAAAGGAAAGAAGAAATTATTCTCTAGAATAGACTGATGAAGATATAAGGGATATTGAGCAACGGATCAGTTGATATTTTGAAAACGAAAAAATTGAAAAGAGGGCAATATGCGTGATCCCTACACGATTCTGGGTGTGGCACGTACCGCAAAATCGCAAGAGATTAAATCGGCATTTAGAAGATTAGCAAAGAAGTATCATCCAGACCATAATAAAGATGATACAAAGGCTAAAGAAAAATTTGCTGAAATTAATCAAGCTTATGAAATTATAGGTGATAAGGATAAAAAGGCACAATTTGATCGCGGTGAAATTGATATGGAAGGAAAACCGCTTTATCAAGCTTATGGTACTGGTGAAAATTTTAGCAATAAACAAAATCCCTTTTCAGGAAGAGCAAAGGGATTTGATTTTTCCTCTTCAGGTGGTGCAGGTTTTGATGCGAGTGATATTTTTCGGGATCTGTTTGGAGGAGGTAGTAGCTTTTCGAATTCCACACACTATAACCGTCCCCAACAAGGAGCACATGTTCGTGCTAATCTTGCCATAACATTAGAGCAGATGGTTGGCGCAGAAAAGGTGGAAGCTGTTTTTCCAAATGGAAAAAAGTTAAAAATTAAACTTCCAGATTATATTGAAGACGGACAGACTATTCGTTTAAAAGGTCAGGGAGAAGAGGTACCTCTCGGGCAAGCAGGAGATGCGTTGATAACCATTCAGATTCAAAAACATCCTCGTTTTCGGGTTGAAGGAAGAGCACTTCATCTTGATTTACCAGTTTCTCTTAAACATGCTGTTTTGGGAGCAAAAGAAGAAGTTGAGACGTTGGAGGGACGTGTGGTTTTAACGATTCCTGCTTGGTCAAGTTCTGATCGCGTTTTACGGTTGAAAGGAAAAGGGCTTCGTTTAAAAAATGGTACAAGAGATGATCTTTATGTGCATGTTCGCATTATGTTGCCGGAAGGTGAAAATGCCGCGCTAGAACAGTTTTTGCAAATGCAACAAGATTAATTTTAAAATTTTTTATATACAAAAGCGTAGTTTTTGTTTGATTTTAAACCAATTGCTTGAAGAAAAAGTTGACCTGTGTCATAGGCAGATGAATAATATTAATTTTAAGTAACAATGGGGCAGTGCTGATGGCTAAGGGTAATGGTTTGTTGTACGGTAAGCGTGGTTTAATTTTGGGGTTGGCCAATAATCGCTCCATCGCTTGGGGAATCGCTAAAGCGGCAAGTAGCGCAGGGGCAGAGCTTGCTTTTACCTATCAGGGTGAAGCAATGAAAAAGCGTGTTGAGCCTTTGGCTGAAGAATTAAAGGGGTTTGTTTGTGGACATTGTGATGTTTCTGACAGTGTCTCTATTGATACGGTCTTTAGAGAAATAGAGAAGAAATGGGGAAAACTCGATTTTTTAGTTCATGCTATTGGTTTTTCTGATAAAGACGAATTAAGTGGTCGTTATATTGATATCAGCGAATCAAATTTTATGATGACCATGAATATTTCCGTTTATTCCCTAACAGCTCTAACGAAGCGTGCAGAGAAATTGATGCCAGATGGTGGGTCAATCTTGACACTGACCTATTATGGTGCAGAAAAGGTTGTTCCCAATTATAATGTAATGGGGGTTGCCAAAGCAGCTCTTGAAGCGAGCGTGAAATATTTAGCGGTAGATTTAGGTCCTCAAAATATTCGTGTTAATGCTATATCTGCTGGACCAATTAAAACGTTAGCGGCTTCTGGTATTGGTGATTTTCGTTATATTTTAAAATGGAATGAATATAATGCTCCATTACGTCGTACGGTAACAATTGAAGAGGTTGGTGATTCTGCGCTTTATTTTCTTTCAGATTTGTCTCGTTCTGTTACCGGTGAAGTCCATCATGTCGATTCGGGTTATAATATCATAGGTATGAAAGCAGTTGATGCACCAGACATTTCTGTCGTTAAAGAATAAAGTTTGGTTTATGGGATTTTATTGGACAGCAGTAATTTGACCAAATTTAAAGTGGCTAAGGGTATTTGGGAGCAACGAGCTACCTTGTGTATAGCACACAACATACGTTGTCGTTGTATATATTTGACAGAGAAACGGATCTTTTTGCATGTCGCATAATACATTTGGTCATTTGTTTCGTGTAACAACATGGGGTGAAAGTCATGGTGCTGCTCTTGGTTGTGTCATTGATGGTTGTCCACCTGGAATTATTTTTACTCTTGCAGAAGTTCAAGCTTATCTTGATAAACGCAAACCAGGACAATCAAAATATACAACGCAGCGCCGAGAACCAGATGAAGTAGAGGTCCTTTCAGGAGTTGTTGTTCAAGACGATGGGACAACATTGGTGACGACAGGTACACCAATTTCTCTGTTGATTCGAAACACAGATCAGCGTTCGAAGGATTATAGCTCGATTGCTCATCAGTATCGTCCAGGACATGCGGATTATACTTATGATATTAAATATGGCATTCGTGATTTTCGAGGTGGGGGACGTGCTTCAGCACGGGAGACGGTAGCACGTGTTGCAGCTGGTGCATTTGCTCGTAAAATCGTTCCTGGTTTGATTGTACGAGGAGCAGTGATAGCAATTGGTCCTCATAATATTAATCGTGATCGGTGGGATTGGTCAGAGGTTGATAATAATCCTTTTTTTACAGCTGATGCAGAGATGGTTCCCATTTTTAGTGATTATATCAGTAAACTCCGTAAAGAGGGAACATCTGTTGGTGCGGTTGTTGAGATCGTTGCAGAAAATGTTCCGGCAGGTTTAGGAGCCCCTATTTATGCAAAGCTTGATCAAGATATTGCATCGTTACTTATGTCGATTAATGCGGTAAAAGGTGTGGAAATTGGTGATGGTTTTGCGGCAGCCCGCCTGAGGGGAGAAGAAAATGCCGATGAAATGCGAATGGGAAATGATGGAAAACCGCTTTTTTTATCCAATCATGCTGGTGGTATTTTAGGGGGAATATCGAGTGGACAGCCAATAGTTGCACGTTTTGCTGTAAAGCCTACTTCATCAATTTTAACGCCTCGTCGCTCCATTGATGTTGATGGTCATGATATAGATGTTATAACGAAGGGACGTCATGATCCATGTGTTGGGATTCGTGCCGTTCCTGTTGGTGAAGCGATGGTTGCTTGTGCTATTGCTGACCATTATCTAAGACATCGCGGTCAAATTGGGTGATTGAAAAGGTGAACAATGGCGTATGATGAAAAAAAAATTGTTTCTGCACTTAAAGCTTTTGAACGCGGTGAAATTGTTGTGGTGACAGATGATGATGACCGTGAAAATGAGGGTGATTTAACTGTTGCTGCAGCGTATTGTACAGAAGAAAAGATGGCGTTTATTCTTCGTCACACAACAGGTATTGTGTGTACACCTATGCCAAAAAAAGAAGCACAACGGTTTAATCTTGCTCCTATGGTACCAGATAATAACTCTGCACATGGGACGCAATTTACTGTTACTGTGGATTTTAAACATGGGATAACAACGGGTATTTCTGCACATGACCGCACATTGGCAGTTCGTAATCTTGCTAATCCAAATGCTGGTGCTCACGATTTTGTCCGTCCAGGACATATTTTTCCTTTGATTGCGCATGAAGGGGGAGTGCTCATGCGTTCAGGTCACACGGAGGCCGCTGTTGATTTATGTAAATTAGCTGGTTTGCCACCAGTTGGTGTTATTGGTGAGTTGGTCAATGATGATGGCAGCGTTAAACATGGCGATCAGATCATGAAATTTGCACAAGAACATCGGTTACATATGATAACGGTTGCAGATTTAATTGCTTACCGCCAACGTAAGGAAATATTGATCAAGCATGTTGGAGAAATGCCTATTGAAACATCTGTAGGTCCCGCTATTGTTCAAAGTTATCAATTCCCTTGGGAAGCCGTTCAGCATATTGCAATTGTTTTTGGTGATGTCCGTGAGGGTGAGGATATTCCTGTGTATTTACATCATGAAAACATTATAAATGACGTTTTTTGTCAATCTTCAGATATTATGGTGGTGATGCGGCGTATGATGGAAAAAGAAAAACGTGGCGTATTTATTTATTTGCGTAAAGGATCTGTTATGCAATCAACTATTGATATTCAAAATATGGCAAGAGACAGTTCAGAAAACCATGTGCAGGCGATTGAACGCGAAGAAGAATGGCGCAAAATTGGTTTAGGATCACAAATTTTAAAATATCTAGGAATAGGCTCTGTTATTGTTTATGCTGCTAAAGAGCATCATCATGTAGGTTTAGAAGGTTTTGGAATTCGTATATCTAGAACAGATATTTTTTGAGGTTCATATGAAAAAAGAGATACAAGAGGGGGATATTACGACCTTAAGCTTTGAACAAGCGCTTAAGCAACTTGAAGTTATTGTCGAAAATTTGGAACGTGGCGATGTGCCTTTGGAACAATCCATTGATATTTATGAACGCGGTGAAGCGCTTAAAAAGCATTGTGAAAAACTCTTAAGAGTTGCTGAAGCTAAAGTTGAAAAAATACAGCTTTCAGAAGACGCTTTTCCAGAAGGAGTAGAACCACTTGATGCTAAATAATATTAAATATTTTGGATATTTATTGTGAAACGAGGAGATATAATAACCTTTTTTATAGAAAATTAAATCGATTGATTTCTTTTTTATAAAATAAGTAAAAAATGAGAAAAGTATAGCTCATCTCAAATAGAAAAGAGCATTTTTCAGTAAAAAAGATGCAAAACTGTAAATAAGAGTAGAGAAGATATATTTTTATCGTTTCGTTTTCTTGAGTTAAGATAATAGAAAGGTTTTTTTTGTCTCAGGTCTTAACACCATTGCTTGACCGTATTTGTTTTCCGCAAGATTTGCGGGCATTGCCTGAGTCTGATTTGGTACAGTTGGCTGATGAGTTGCGGACTGCAACAATTGATGCGGTTTCTGTAACAGGTGGTCATCTTGGGGCGGGACTTGGTGTTGTTGAGCTCACTGTTGCATTACATTATATTTTTAATACACCAGAGGATAGGATTATTTGGGATGTTGGTCATCAAACCTATCCACACAAGATTTTAACGGGGCGTAGAGAAAAAATTCGCACATTACGTCAAGAGGGCGGATTATCAGGTTTTACAAAACGTTCAGAAAGTGTGTATGATCCATTTGGAGCGGGTCATTCGTCTACTTCTATTTCAGCGGGGCTTGGCATGGCGGTGGCAAGTGCTTTGAAAGCAGAGACAAGACGCAATATCATAGCTGTCATCGGTGATGGTGCAATGTCTGCGGGCATGGCTTATGAAGCAATGAACAATGCTGGTGCTTTGGATGCACGCTTGATTGTTGTTCTTAATGATAACGATATGTCTATCGCACCACCTACAGGTGCTATGAGTGCACATCTTGCACGATTAGTATCTCGTCCTTCTTATCGTCATTTGCGTGAACGCGTAAAGATGTTGAGCGAAAAATTGCCAAAGTTTTTTTTGGATAAGGCGCGTCGTTCAGAGGAATTTGCGCGTGGACTTTTGGTTGGGGGAACTTTATTTGATGAGCTTGGCTTTTATTACGTTGGACCCATAGATGGGCACAATTTTGGGCATTTATTGCCTGTTTTAAAAAATGTTCGTGAATATCCTAGTGGTCCTGTTTTGGTGCATGTTGTCACACATAAGGGAAAGGGATATCCACCTGCAGAAGCCTCACCTGATAAATATCATGGTGTTAATCGTTTTGATGTCATGACAGGAAAACAGGTTAAAGCATCAAGTAATATTCTACCCTATACCAAGGTATTTTCTAAAGCTTTAATAGAAGAAGCTCGCCATGATGATAAGATTGTTGGCATAACAGCAGCGATGCCAACAGGGACAGGTCTTGATTCTTTTGCGAAAAAATTTCCTGAAAAAATGTTTGATGTTGGTATCGCTGAGCAACATGCCGTAACTTTTGCGGCAGGTCTTGCTTGTGAAGGGTACAAGCCTTTTGTTGCAATTTATTCTACTTTTTTACAGCGTGCTTATGATCAAATTATTCATGATGTATCAATTCAAAAATTACCGGTACGTTTTGCTATTGACCGTGCAGGTTTTGTGGGGGCAGATGGTGCAACACATGCTGGAAGTTTTGATATTGTTTTTTTGTCCACTCTTCCTAGGTTTGTTGTTATGGCACCTTCTGATGAGCTTGAACTGATGCATATGGTGCGTACAGCTGCAGCTTATGATCAGGGACCAATTTCTTTTCGTTATCCACGTGGTGAGGGTATTGGTATAGATTTACCGCAACGTGGTGAGTTATTAGAAATTGGAAAGGGGCGTGTTCTGCGTGAAGGAAATAGGATCGCTTTGGTTTGTTTTGGAACGCGAATGTCAGAAGTGTTGCAAGCTGCTGATGCATTGGAGGCTGAAGGATTATCTACAACGGTTGCAGATGCACGGTTTGCGAAACCTTTAGATAAGGATTTGATGTGTCGTTTGGCACGTGAGCATGAAGTATTGGTGACAATTGAAGAAGGGGCAATTGGTGGTTTTGGAGCGCACATATTACAATTTTTAGCGCAAGAAGGGCTCTTAGAGCATGGTTTGAAAGCTCGTACACTAAAACTTCCTGATGAGTATTTGAATCATGGTGCACCAGAAAAAGTTCTTTCACGTATCGGGCTTGATGCTATGGGTATTGTCAACACGGTTTTTGTTGCTTTAGGCCGCGAGATTCGAACAGGATAAAAAATTCGAGTATGATATGGCTGCCAGAAAAAGGCTCGATATTCTCTTAGTTGAAAAAAACTTTTTTACGACACGTTCACGCGCACGTGATGCTGTTATGCGTCAAACTGTTAAAGTTAACGGCGAAATCGTTTTTAAAGCTGGGCAAATCGTTTTTGATGATGCAGAGATTGCTGTTTGTGATCCAGCGCAGAATTATGTTTCTCGGGCAGCGTTAAAATTGATTGCTGCACTTGATGCATTTCCGATTATAACAGATAAAGTGACGGCCATTGATGTTGGTGCATCAACAGGTGGTTTTACACAAGTTCTCTTAGAGCGTGGATCGGCTCATGTAATTGCCGTTGATGTTGGGCATCATCAATTTGATAAACGTTTATTGGGCAACAGTGCTATAACGTTATTAGAAGGCTTGAATGTTAGAGATTTTCAACATAAACATTTAGGTGGGCGAGAAATTGATCTTATCGTTTCAGATGTTAGCTTTATTTCTCTCAAACTTGCATTGCCTCCCGTTTTGTCTTTAGCCAAGAAGGGTGCCCAAGCTGTTTTACTGGTAAAGCCTCAGTTTGAGGTTGGTCGTAAACACTTTAGCAAGAGGGGAATATTAAATCCATCAATAGCTAAAGAAACTGCTGAGGCGCTTTTTGTTTGGTTAAATACACAAACAGGGTGGAGTGCAAAAGGTTTAATTTCTTCCCCTATTACAGGTGGTGATGGCAACGTGGAATATTTACTATTCGGAGAAAAACAAGAGTGAGTGACAATGTCATAATCGACCATATCGGAGCAAATGGGTATGGTACTTCTAGGACGTCTCACGGCTTCGTTTATGTTCCTTTTACTTTACCAGGAGAGTGTGCTGAAATTACTGTTCATGGAAAATATGCAACATGTATAGCATTAAAAGAAAAATCATTAGAACGCATTGATACTCTTTGTCAGCATTTTGGAGAATGTGGAGGGTGTACTCTTCAGCATTGGCATATGGATGCTTATCGCGTATGGAAACAACAATTGGTTGTTGATGCGCTTAAAAAGTATGGACTTAATAATGTTGTTGCGCCTTTAATAGAATGTAAACCTTATAGCCGACGGCGGATTACTCTAACAGCATCTATGACCCCACAGGGGCAAAAAGTTGGTTTTAACCGTTATCTCTCTCATGAGATTGTAGCTCTTGAGGAATGTCCAGTAAGCCGTCCAGAGCTTATTTCTCAGTTGCATAATATTAGAGAGCTCTGTGCTTTTCTAAGCAGCTCTGCCAAACGGTTTCATGTTACAATAACACGTGTTGAAAATGGTTTAGATGTTGCTTTAAGCGGTTGCATTGTACACCATGAATCACTTCGTCAGAAAATGATCAGTGCTGCTCTTTCATATGGGATTATACGTTTATCTGTTGACGGTGAAGTTTTGGTTGAACGAGAAAAACCAGAGATTTACTTTGGAGATGTCCGTGTTGAATTTCCTTCTGGTGGTTTTCTTCAAGCAACTTGCGAAGCTGAAAATATAATGGGCAATATTATTTTGACTCATTTACAAAAAGCAAAGAATGCTGTTGATTTGTTTTCAGGGATAGGAACATTTACCTTGCGTATGGCAAAAAAGATGAATGTTCATGCAGTAGAAGATAATGAAGATGCATTAAGAAATCTAAATACAGCAGCACGTTTTGCAACTGGTTTAAAAACGGTCACTTGTGAAAAACGTGATCTTTTCCGACATCCCCTTTCTGTAAAGGAACTTGAGTGTTTTGAGAGTGTTGTTTTTGATCCTCCCCGTGTTGGTGCAGAGCAACAAGTACGTGAATTAGCGAAGACAACAGTATCACGTGTTGTAGCAATTTCCTGTAATCCTACTACATTTGCTCGTGATTTATCTCTTCTTGTTGCAGGGGGGTATACAGTAGAAAAAATCATACCGATTGATCAATTTTTATGGTCACCACATGTCGAAATTGTTGCTGTTTTGAGCAAAAAGAAAAAAAAGAAAGCTTGGAAGCTTTAGCCTAAAATTTTTTAATGCCATGAAGACTTTTTTAAAAGTTTACTTGAGTATTATTATAAAAATCTCTCCAAAATTTCTCTATAATAATAACCTTTTGCTCGTTGAATTAAGAGCACTGAATGTAGAAAGTGTTTTTTATTTTAAACTTTTTTATTATGAAATATAAAAGGTAAATTATCCCACACAAAAGACTAATGTATTACGAAGAAGATGTATCTGAACAAGCCGGTGCTAGTGTTATATTTGCCATCTCTCAATGTTTCTACAACTCTTGGTACTTGAGAGGGGACATAAGAGGAATCTTTGGTCCTGTCTTTTACAGTTTTTATTCATATAACTCCCCCCACCTGTAACGTACAAACGAAAGATTTTGATTGATTCAACATGGAACAGATTTGAAATGAGAGAATCTTATGGAATTCAAGGTTCTAATTCAATATGAAAAACGATAGATTATCTTTATAAATCAACGCATTGTACCCCCCCCCTCACAAAGTGGTCGTGATAGACGAGAAGGAGGCAATATTGGGAAGGAATGAGAACGCTTATTCCTTTATAAGCGCAGTTCCACCGATTGTCATATTATTGATTCGAAGATGAGGTTGACCAACACCAACAGGGACATTTTGGCCAGCTTTTCCACAGAGACCGATACCATTATCAAGTTTACTATCATTACCAATCATTGTAATACGTTTCATAGCATCCGGTCCATTTCCAATAAGAGTTGCGCCTTTGATTGGTGCTACAATTTTACCATTTTCTACTCGGTATGCTTCAGTACATTCAAAGACGAATTTTCCAGAAGTAATATCAACTTGTCCTCCACCAAATGAAACAGCATAGATACCATGTTTGAGTGAAGAAAGGATTTCTTCAGGTGTTTTATCTCCTCCTAGCATGATTGTATTGGTCATTCGTGGCATTGGTGCATGAGCATAAGATTCACGCCGTCCATTCCCAGTTGATTTACTTCCCATAAGCCGTGCATTAAGCCTGTCTTGCATAAAACCAACGAGCTTTCCATTTTCAATGAGAACGTTATATCCTGAAGGGGTCCCCTCATCGTCGACAGTGAGAGAACCACGGCATTGTGGAATTGTTCCATCATCAACAACTGTAACACCTTTTGCCGCAACTTGTTGTCCTAAAAGTCCAGCAAAAGCGGATGTTTTTTTACGGTTAAAGTCACCTTCTAAACCATGACCTACGGCTTCATGGAGCATAACGCCAGGCCATCCATTGGCTAAGACAACATCAAAAGATCCTGCAGGTGCTGCTTCTGCTTCTAAATTTGTTAAAGCCATACGTAAGGCTTCATCCGCAGCTTTTTTCCAATTGTCTTCATGAATAAATTGGTCAAATGCTTGTCGCCCTCCACATCCATAAAAACCATTTTCACGTCGATTGCCTTCAGCTGCGACTACAGATATAGAAAGCCGCACAAGGGGACGAATATCACGAACCAAATAACCATCTGCACGTAAAATTTCAACATGTTGTAGCGAGCCGGAAAGAGAAGCAGTCACTTGATGCAATTTATCATTTTTAGCACGTAAATAGGCATCAATTTTTTGCAAAAGAGCACTTTTTTCTTCAAATGATGGAGCATCAAGGGGATTATGCGGTTGATAAAGTCTCTTGTTTGTTTGTTGAGGTGCTATGCTATAAGTCCCTGCATGATTATTATAGGTAATAGCTTTAGCTGCTTCACTGGCACGTTTGAGTGCAGCAGCTGATAATTCACTAGAATATGCATATCCGGTAGCTTCTCCAGCAACGACACGCAGACCAAATCCCATATCTTGATGGAAAGAGCCGTTTTTAAGCTGTCCATTATCAAATAAAAGAGCTTCGCTTTCTGTATACTCAAGGTAAAGCTCACCGTCATCAGCATGATGAAGCGTTTCTTGTACAAGTGATTGCACTTTAGAGGAAGTAATATCAAAATGATCAATCAGCGATTTCATAAGAATTATCCTATTTTTATGGGGACTTAGAAGATTTTTATTAATCTAATTTAAGAAGCTTTCAAAATATACGATGAGATTTTAATCGTATAAAGTGTATCGATTTCATTCATGTAGGTAAGGTTGCATAGGCGTCGCCAAGACCATGAAGGTCAACGAAACCTCCAATCCCTTGTTCAGGAGTTGTAAAAATAAAATAAGTTGCCATTTTTCCTTTTAAAAAGAGCTGCAATATGTCTTCTTTAAGAAAGGCTTCAGCAACACAATTATCACCAAGACAACGACGATATTCCATTCTGCCCATATTTTTATCGTCAATTTTAATTCCAACACCAGGACGTAATTCAACGCGAATCGGAACAAAAACACGCATCAAAGCACCTTGCTTTTTAGGAAGTTTATAAAATGTAACGCGCAAGGTAATATCATGACGACCTTGTGTATGAACGTTTTGTACAACTTCACACTGCATGTTAGGTGTACCTGGCGGTAGAGTACAAACTTTTGTCCATGCACCATAGGTTTGTGGAGCAGGGACATTTTGCGCATAGGGTGTTTGTGCAAATGCATGATTGATAAAACTACTATAAAGTGTGTAAAGAACAGCACCAATAAAAAAACTTTTTTTGAGTAATTTATGAAGTATCACAGAAAATCCTATCCGACTCAACACACACACAACCATGCATAGATTTACATAAAAAAATGAATTCCCCACATAAAAACTATAACACAAAATCAGTATTTACCCAAATATATTAATCCATAGGATATATTTTTATGATACATTTGTAATGTAGGAGAGAATGTTGATTGAAAAAATGTATTTTTGTTGCCAATATTTCCATCTATTTTTAGGGGATACGTGCGAACGAGGTATTTCATATTTTCTCAAAAATACGATTGGTCTTAATTGATCATTTCCATACGCTAGATAATATTTGTCAGATAATATTGGTTTGTGAATGACAGAAATGGAAAAGGGCTTTGAGCGGAATGTCAGTTTCAGGAGAGTTATCGGTTGTGAATGGTAAATCAACGCCACCAAAATCCGGTATTGGTGATTATATCACGTTATTAAAGCCACGTGTTATGTCTCTTGTGGTCTTTACGGCTCTGGTTGGTTTGCTTGTATCGCCTGTTCCTATCAATCCGTTGTATGGTTTTTTAGCGATTTTATGTATTGCTATCGGTGGTGGCGGTGCGGGAGCACTGAATATGTGGTATGATGCTGACATTGATGCCGTGATGGAACGGACCAAAAAGCGTCCTATTCCTATGGGTAAAATCAGTTCCCGAAAAGCATTTATTTTTGGCATGGTTCTTTCTATGCTTTCGGTATTGGTTATGGGGAGCTTCATTAATTGGTTTGCGGCATTTTTTCTTGCGTTTACGATTTTCTTTTATGTTGTTATCTATACAATTTGGTTAAAGCGTATCACACCACAAAATATTGTTATTGGTGGTGCTTCTGGGGCTTTTCCACCAATGATTGGATGGGCCGTGACAACAGGGACAGTGAGTATTGATAGCTTTTTATTATTTTTAATCATTTTTATGTGGACCCCCCCTCATTTTTGGTCTCTTTCTTTATTTTCATCTCTTGATTATGAGGCAGCAGGTATCCCTATGATGCCTAATGTACGAGGTGAACATTCAACAAAAAAACAGATTTTATTTTATACTATTTTGATGGCATTATGCGCAGCTGCTCCTTGCTTTACTGGTCTTGGTGGAATTTTTTATGGTATTTTTTCAACAATTTTAAGCATTATCTTTGTTTATTTTGCCTATCGTTTGTGGAAAGCTGATACACATAATGAAACTATTTTGATGGCAAAAAAACTGTTTTTCTTTTCATTACTTTATTTGGCAGCTATCTTTGGAGTTCTTTTGATTGAATCTCTTGTTTGGTATTTTATCGCTCTTTAGTCGCGTAAAATGAAAGAACAAATTTTAAAAGAGCTTTGTTGCAAGAACATATTGTAAGAAAACACGATAGAGTGTGTTCTTATGCAAAAGATGGTATTGCCAGTTTTTTTACATTGCTTATTCGTGTATAACGATAGGTTGTTTGAATATATAGCTAAAACTGTAGAGATTAAGGATGATTTATGTCTGGACTTCCCCCTTTAACGATACGTCTTTGTGGTCCACGTGGATTTTGTGCAGGGGTTGATCGTGCTATCCAGATTGTTCTCCTTGCATTAAAAAAATATGGTGTTCCAGTATATGTTCGTCATGAAATTGTACACAACCGCTACGTGGTTGAGGGATTACAACAACGGGGAGCCGTTTTTGTTGAAGAACTTGATGAGATTCCAGAAGAACATCGCAATCAACCGGTTGTTTTTTCTGCTCATGGTGTACCAAAATCTGTTTCAGAAGAAGCACGATGCTATAATTTGTTTTATCTCGATGCAACATGTCCGTTGGTCTCGAAAGTTCATAAACAAGCGATACGACATCAACGTCATGGTCGTCATGTTATATTGATTGGTCATGCTGGTCATCCTGAGGTGATAGGGACAATGGGACAGCTTGAAGAAGGGGCTGTGACGCTTATTGAAACGATAGAAGATGCTTTGCATTACCAACCCAATGATCCAGATAAATTAGGATTTGTTACACAAACAACGCTTTCTGTTGAAGATACTGCAGGAATTCTCGATATATTACAACAACGTTTCCCTACATTAGCGGCCCCAGCGGCTGAGTCAATTTGCTATGCTACAACGAATCGACAAGATGCGGTTAAGGCAGCAGCAAAGGGGAGTGATTTGTTTTTGATTGTTGGAGCGCCAAATTCTTCTAATTCACGACGTTTAGTAGAGGTTGCTGAAAAGTCTGGTGCGCGGCAAGCTATTTTAGTTCAGCGCGCTGATGAAATTAATTTTGAAAACCTAAAAGCTCTTTCTATTGTCAGTCTTTCAGCAGGGGCTTCGGCTCCTGAAATTATTATTGATGAAATTATTTCAGCGTTTCGTGAGCGTTATGATGTCACAATAGAATTAGCTGAAACAGCGGTAGAAACGGAAAAATTTTTAGTGAGTCGCGAATTACGTGACGTCATTTTAACGTCTCAAGATATGGCTTTCGTCAATGGTCAAGCAAATAATGCAAAAAATGAAAATCAGAATACAGACATGTCTACAACGAAAGCAGAATAATGGCCGTTTATACAGATATTCATTCAAATGATTTAAAAGTGTTTTTAACACGTTATGCAATAGGGTCACTTTTGTCTTATCAAGGTATAGAGGAGGGGATTGAAAATTCTAATTTTATGTTAGAGACAACACAAGGGCGATTTATTTTAACACTTTATGAAAAACGTATTTCAAAAGATGATTTACCTTTTTTTTGTCGCTTGATGCAGCATTTAGGACAGCGTGGAATTCCTTGTCCTCAACCTGTTATTCAAAATGATGGAATGATGATCTGTGAATTAGCAGGACGCCCTGCTGCTATTATTACTTTTCTGGAAGGAGAGTGGGTCCGCCAGCCCACTATAGATCATTGTGGTGAAGTGGGGACGGGGCTCGCACAATTACATTTAGCAGGACAGGATTTTACACTCAGTCGTAAAAATACTCTTTCTGTTATGGATTGGCAGGTATTGTGGCAACGTTGTCAAACAAAAGAAGATGCATTATTAAAAGAATTTGGACAAAAAATTGAGTTTGAATTGGCTTTTTTACAGGAAAATTGGCCGCTCAATTTACCAATAGGCATTATCCATGCAGATTTATTTAATGATAACGTCTTTTTTGTGAATCATCGTCTTTCTGGGATGATAGATTTCTATTTTGCTTGTAATGACTTTTTTGCTTATGATTTAGCGATTTGTTTAAATGCTTGGTGCTTTGAGCCTGATCATTCCTATAATCTGGCCAAAGCACGTAAGTTATTGGAAAATTATCAAAAAATAAGACCATTGATCCCTTTAGAATTGGACAAGATTGTTTTGTTAGCTCGTGGTGCGTCTTTACGTTTCTTACTCACACGTCTTTATGATTGGTTTAATACACCGCCTAATAGCTTTGTTATTAAGAAAGATCCATGGGAGTATTGGCACAAGCTTTGTTTTTTCAGTAATGTAAATTCGCTAAGTGAATTAGGTTTTTAAATTTTATGGCAACTCAACAAAAAGTCGTTGAAATTTATACAGATGGTGCTTGCTCAGGGAACCCTGGAATTGGAGGATGGGGAGCAATTTTACGCTGGAATGGTCATGAACGTGAGCTTTATGGCGGTAAGGTCCATACGACAAACAATCAAATGGAAATCATGGCGGCAATTTGTGCATTAAAGGCGCTTAAAGAGCCCTGTTTGGTCGACCTTTATACAGACTCAGTTTATGTGCGTAACGGTATATCTAAGTGGATTGAAGATTGGAAAAAGAATAATTGGCGCACCGCATCAAAAAAGCCTGTTAAAAATATGGAGCTATGGCAAGCTCTTGAGGATGCTTGTTCTTGTCATACAGTCAGATGGCACTGGGTAAAAGGGCATGCGGGACATCCAGAAAATGAACGCGCAGATGCCCTTGCTCGCAAAGCAATTACTCAATATCGCGAAAATGGACATTTTACAGCATAATTGCTGTTTGATAGCTTTTTTCTTTTATTACGGAGTCACAAGAGGGGTTGGCTGCGTATGGAATATGAATGTTCCACTTAAGGCGTAATCTTTAAAAGAAACTGTATAAAAAATTTTTTGGTTTATTTCTTCTGGAGCGAAATAGAGTGGAGCACTGAAGAGTGTATATTCTGCGTTATCACTGACTTTTTTTGCTGCTCCAATTTGCATTTCTCCTCCATCTAAAAAGAGAGAGGAAGGAGTGGTTTTGTTGTTATTTTGTATTTTTATAAGAAGGGTACTGTTATTTTTTTCGGCACTTATTTTTAGTGCATTCTGCATCATGCGGGGCAAAGAATCTTGGGCATTTTTTAAGAAGGAAGCAGGAAGATGTTTATTTTTAAGAGCAGATGGCGAAAAATCAAAGTTAACAGTAAATGGAAGACAGATTTTATTACATAATCCAAGAGTGAAAGCACCACTTAAATTTTTGCTTGAACCAGAAAGATTGAAGGGCAATATTACTTTATCTTTATAGCCTAATGACCAATCATTTTCTGTTTCAAAAAGCTGTGGGGTAGGATAAAAGATTTCATAAGAAACCTGTTGGTTGAAATTAAAAAACGGTGCCATGCCAGAATTACCTGGATTACGCCAGTAAGTTTTCCATCCTGGTTTAAGCACAATCTCAATAATGCCTTCTCTTATTCCAGAAAGAGAAGGTTCGGTGATCGCTAATCGGATACGACCACCATCTGATTCATACCAAGATGTTGCGAAAAGCTGGAGTTTTTGTCCTTTTTGAGCATTTACAGGAATGTTAAGTAATTCTAAAACTATGAATGTTAAGCTTAAAGTAACTAAAAGATTTTTATAAAAGAAAGTTGCGATATTTTGTAAATTTGTAAATATATGACTTTTTTTCATTGGAGTTTTATTTTCCTAGTGTACTAAATGAACAAACTTTTATCATGTAAATTATGGAGAATAACAAATTAATGAAGCGGTGTAATGGCTTTTTAGGTGGACAATTACTCATAGCAATGCCTGGGATGAATGACAAACGCTTTATTCGTTCTGTTATTTACATTTGCGCGCATTCTGATGCCGGTGCGATGGGCATTATTCTCAATCAATTGCATCATATTGATTTTCCAGAGCTTTTGCTTCACTTGGGAGTCATAGACAGTGGCCAAAAAAAAAGTCTTTCTGAACCAATAAAACAGTTTCCAGTTCGCTATGGTGGTCCTGTTGATCCTTCGCGTGGTTTTGTCCTTCATTCAGATGATTATGCTTGTGAAGAAACTGTTTTTATTGCAGATAAGGTCTGTTTTACTGCGACAATTGATATATTAAAAGCGATCAGTTGCGAACAAGGTCCGCAACATGCACTGGTAGCATTAGGTTATGCTGGATGGAAAGCGGGGCAACTTGAGGCAGAAATTTCTACAAATGGTTGGCTAATCAGTTCTACATCACCTAGTTTTCTTTTTGAAAGCGATTTAAGCTGCAAGTATGATAAAAGTTTAACACGCATGGGTATCGATCCAACTTATCTTGCTTCTGAAATGGGACATGCATAGAGTTTTTTCTAAGCTTTTTAACTTTACACGTTATTTTATCCCTTATGTTTTTACTTTATAAGGGAAATGGCTCTGAACGAGCGTAATTAATTCTTCTATGGCAATCGGTTTCGTTACAAGTGTGCTTTGAACATATTTACAGCCTTCTTGACGGAGGAAGATCGCTTCTTTTTCATTTTCAACACCTTCTGCGATAATTTGCAAATTAAGATCTGTTGCCATATTAATGATAGACTTGAGAACAATTTTCTTCTTAAGGGAGTCGATTGAAATAAGTGAACGATCAAGTTTAACCATATCAAATGGATAACGTACGAGATAGGTCAGAGACGAATAACCTGTTCCAAAATTATCGAGTGCGAGATTCATTCCAAGTGTTTTAATTTGTTCGAGAAAGTGCGCTGATTGTTCAGGATTATTTCTTAAGACAAATTCAGATATTTCAATCATCAAACGTCCTTTGTGGAGCGGATGACGAAGCAAAGCGGCGCGCAATTGACTGATAAAACGAGGATGAATCATTTCTGCGCTTGGTAAATTAATTGAAATAAAGAAAGATTGTTGGGAAAACTTTTCTTGTACATTTATAAGATCGATAATGGCATTATCGATGATAAATTGTGACAAATTCATAACAATTTGTTCGTTTTCTACGATTTTTATGAAATCAGAGACATTTAAATTTCCATAAGTGGGATGATGCCATTCTACAATTGTTTCAAAACCAATAATATGTCCGTCTGATAAATTAAGAATAGGATGGTAGAGGATTTTTATCTCATTACGTTTTATGGCATAATGAACATCTTTCTCCAGAGTATTATGTTCGAGACCCAAAGTGCGAAAATTAGGACGAAAAGGTTCAATATGGTTTCCACCCATTTGTTTTGCACGAATCATCGCTAATTCACTATCATTAAAAATATCTTTAGCCGTCGATCGGCTTTCACTCCATGTAACCAATCCGATAGACGTTGAAAGGATTATTTTGTTTTCTGAAAGTGAAATAGGTGCTGAAATTGTTTTGTGCAAATGATCTGCAAATGCTGCAATTTTTTGTGGTTCAGTTTCACTGAGTAAAATAATTGCAAAGCGGTCTGCTGAAAGGCGCGATAAGGTGTCTTGAAAATTAATGAGACGGTTTAAACGACGTGCGATTATAAGCAGTACAGTATCCCCAACTGCTATGCCTAATTTGCGATTAATTTGGCGAAAATTGTCAAAATCAATCATAAAGACAGTCGGTCTAATTTTGATATTTGCTTTCGCCAAAGAGGTATAATTTTGTAGTCTATCGAAGAAAATTTGTTGGTTAGGAAGGCCGGTTAAGCTGTCGTGGATTGCATCATGCAATAAGCGTTCTTCGGATTTTTTGTGGTTAGTAATATTGACAATGGTTCCAATGACACGTGTGATTTTCCCATCTTTTTGCATAGCCGGACGTGCACGAAGAGAAAACCAATGATAATAACCACCACCGGAAGAAAGCCGAAAAATTTGATCAATGCGCCCTTTTTTATTTTTAAGAATGATATCTAATACGGCTTGAAAGCGTTCACGATCATCATGGTGCAAGGCTGAAATCCAGTTGCGCATAGGTCCATTGAGGTTATGAATTTCAGTACCAAAAAGGGTTGCCATGTTTGGATGTACAACAATACGGTCACGCTCAATATTCCAATCCCAAATAATATTTCCAGCTCCCTTTGCTGCGAGTACTTGTTGTTCAAGATCGGAAAATATTCCTTCATGGAAAGCGTCATTAGAAAAAGTTTGTTGCAGGACAGTAAAGCTGATGAGAAGAACAATGAGCACTAATCCTCCCGCTAATGCTGGCTGGATAATATCATTGTTTAAATATCCAGCTATGCAGGCATAGGCTCCAACACACCAAAAGCTAATGAGCAACCATGTTGGGATAAGCATAATGGCGCGGTCATAGCTTCTGATTGAGAAATAGATGATTAATATTATACCAAGCACAGCGGTAAGACCAAAAGACAAACGCGCAATTCCAGCTGCTCTGATTGGATCATAAATAGCAAAGGCTCCTAGACTGCAAAAGGCAATGGTCCAAGCGATAGCACCGTAACTAAAATGATAATGCCAGCGGTTAAGGCTGAGATAGGTAAAAAGAAAAATGAAGAGTGTAGCAGTAAGTGCTACTTCTGTACCAGCACGCCAGATTGGTTGTGTTGTGAGTGTAACTGCAAAGAATTTATTTAAAAAGTTGAAGTCAATACCAATATAAAAAAGCACAGCCCAAGCAACAGCTGCTGTTGCAGGAAACAGCCCTGTTCCACGGACGACGAAGAGAACAGTTAACAAAAGCGCTAAGAGACCAGATATACCAAGAAGAATACCATGATAAAGCGTATAAGAATTAATTGCATCTTTATAAGCTTCAGGTTGCCATAAATAGATTTGCGGTAGATTTGCAGAGTTAAGTTCGGCCACAAATGTAACAACAGCACCAGGGTTAAGGGTAATACGAAAGATGTCAGAGTTTGCACTAAGTTGACGATCGAGGGAAAACCCTTCGCTTGGCGTTATGGATTGAATCCTTTCTGATCCAAGATCTGGCCAAAAAAATCCAGAACGCGCCATGCGGTAATGGGGGGCAACGATGAGACGATCGACTTGTTCATCTGTTGGATTTGCAAGAGAAAAGACTGCCCAATTTCCGGAAAATTTTTCATTTTTTGCCTGCACTTCAATACGCCATACAATACCATCTGGTCCTGGCGCTGTACTTGTTTGAAAAATAGAGCTGTTTGTATGGTGAATTTCAATTGCTTTTGAGAGATCAAGAGCAGCATCCTGAGAAGAAATTTTAACTGGCTCAATTGCTTGTACTGATGTAAGATGGACAAGAAAACTAACGACTACAATGAAAATGATATCAATTATTTTACGCAAACTCTTCACAATGTCCCACTCTCAATATTTTAGGATGTTTAATTTTCATTTCGATTTTTGAGAAAAAACGTCCACCTTTTATAATTTATTTACATAATAAATTGTTATCACTTTTTCTTAAGTTATGTGGTTTTGTATACAAATAGACCACATGTCCATTTGCTTCAATGGAACTTGAAGCGAATGAAGTTTTATATGTTAAAAGGGCAAAGTTAAACCATGAATTTCCAGATTTCATGGATATACCTTCACTCATTAGAATCTTTATCACATGAAGTATGAATTGGGTAGTTTTGTACGCTTCTTTGCCCAATATTTCCAAAACTTATTTAATGAGAAGAGCTTTTGTGGTAAATTTTACGATAAAATATGTGTATGTTATTGTGATGCTGTTTTGAAAAGAAGTTTTTTACTTTAGCTTGTATGAAAGAGTTGACGTTAAATCATCAAAATTTATGAGGGGTCCTACAGGTCCGACAGCAGTTAGTGTTGGAGTGGAATTTGTAAAAAGACGATGTGCTAAATCAGTTAATCTTTTAGGAGTGATGAGATTGAGGCGTTCAATTGTTTCCGATATTGGAATTGGTCGACCATAAAGGAGTATTTGGCGAGCAATGAGATGTGCTTGACTAGAGGGATTTTCCTGTGACATTGTCAGATTCGCACGATATTGCGTTTGTGCTCGTTGCAGTTCATTGGCGTGAATGTTTTTACTGACCTTGGAAAGTTCATCAAGAATCACGGGAATAAGTTCTTTGAGCCCTTCTTGTCCGGTAGCTGCGTGAACACCAAAAAGACCAGTATCTGAAAATCCCCAATGAAAAGCATAAATAGAATAGCATAATCCACGTTTCTCTCTTACCTCTTGAAAAAGACGTGAAGACATACCACCACCAAGAATGATTGAAAGAATTTGGGCCGCATAAAAATCACGCGCGTGATAAGCACGCCCTTCAAACCCCAGAACAACTTGTGTATCCATTAAATCGCGATATTCACGAAAGTCGCCACCAACATAATTTGCAAGATTAGTAAGAGGTGCGGTTGAATGGGAGCGAAAAGTACCAAGACGACTTTCAACTTCTCGCAAGAAACTTTCGTGTTTTACAGCTCCTGCAGCAACGACAATCATACGATCTGCACTATATTGTTTATTGATGAAATCATGGAGATCAGTAGATGTAAATGATTGGATAGTTTTAGCTGTTCCTAAAATAGAGCGTCCAAGGGATTGATGACGAAAGGCTGTTTCTGTAAAGTGATCAAAAACAATATCATCAGGAGTGTCATGAGCGGCACCAATTTCCTGAAATATTACTTGTTTTTCTCGTTCTAGTTCATTGTCGTCAAATTTTGAATGCATTAAAATATCGGCTAAAATGTCTATAGCAAGTGGGATATCGCTTTTAAGTACACGTGCAAAGTAAGCTGTTGTTTCAATACTGGTGGTGGCATTGATTTCACCGCCAACATCTTCAATATCGGTTGCAATTTGAAAAGCAGTGCGGTTTTCGGTTCCTTTAAAAGCCATATGCTCAAGAAGATGAGCAATACCATGCTGTGTGGAGGTTTCATTGCGTGAGCCCACTTTAACCCATATTCCGAGGGCAACACTATCAATTTGTTGCATTGTATGTGTGGCGATAGTCAAGCCATTACTAAGGCGACATATATCTACATCCATGTATTTACAACTCCATTAAATAAGTTAAATACCTCATTGTAAGGGTATTAGAATATTCTTGATTTAAGTTAATGCAGCTAACTTTAATAAGATGCATGCGATTTTAAAGAGATATAATCTTTTACTATTTTTTCATCATTAGCAAGACTTATAAAGTGTTCTTTGCGTTTCATTACATCATTGAGATGAGATGGCCATGGGGCATGAAGTCCACAAGCACTTTTAATAGTATCAGGAAATTTAGCTGGATGAGCCGTGGCAAGGACGATCATTGGAATATGCGGTTTTTTGTTTTTACGCGCTACTTGAAGAGCGACGGCTGTATGTGGATCAACAAGATAGCCACTTTCCTTATAGACACTATTAATTGTTTGAGCTGTTGCAGCCATGTTGCTTTTCCCAGCAGAAAATAGGGAACGAATATTTTTGAGTTGCTTTTCATCAAGAGTAAAACGTCCTGATTGTTTCAAGTTGTCCATTGCATTGCGAATCCACATTGGATCACGATTACCACTTTCAAAGAGCAAACGTTCAAAATTAGAAGAGACCTGAATATCCATAGAAGGTGATGTTGTATGGACTATTGGTTGTGTTTCGTAAGTACCGCTGGTCAATGTACGTGCAAGGATGTCGTTATCATTCGTTGCGATGACCAGTTGAGCAATGGGTAATCCCATACGGGCTGCAACATAACCTGCAAAAATATCACCAAAATTTCCAGTAGGAACAGTAAATGAAACAGCTCTATCAGGAGCCCCTAAGGAAAGTGCAGATGAAAAATAGTAAACAATTTGCGCCATGATGCGCGCCCAATTTATAGAGTTAACACCTGAAAGCGCTCTTTTTTTACGAAAATTGTGGTCATTAAACATTGCTTTGACAAGAGCTTGGCAATCATCAAAATTTCCTTCAATGGCAATGGCATGAACATTTGAACATTGATTGGTTGTCATTTGCCGTTGTTGAACAGGTGATACACGTCCTTTAGGAAATAAAATAAAAATATCTGAGTGTTCTTTTCCAGCAAAAGCTTGTATCGCAGCCCCTCCTGTATCACCTGATGTTGCAGCAATAATCGTTGCACATCTATTTTTTTCAGTCAAAACATAATCCATCAGTCGAGAAAGAAACTGCATTGCGACATCTTTAAAAGCTAAAGTAGGACCATGAAAGAGTTCAAGGATAAATTCATCTGCTCCAGTTTGTCGTAACGGACAGATTGCTGGATGGTGAAAGGTTGCATAAGATTCAGCGATCATATTTTCAAAAGCTGTATATTCGATTTCGTTATTCACAAAGGGCCACAGAATAGTTTTAGCAATTGTTGTATAGGACTGACCACGAAGTGCTCGTAACGCATCAAATGATAGCTGAGGAAATTTATCTGGCAGATAAAGTCCCCCATCAATTGCCAATCCTGTCATGATCGTTTCCGTAAAGCTTAAAGCAGGAGCTTCACCTCTCGTGCTGATATATTCCATACGTTTTATCCTTTTTTTATTTCTGGCAAATTGGTGAAGTTATTTATTTCACGTTTTTCATAATATTTAAATTATTAAATGGATAGAGTTTTTAACTCAATAATGAAAGGAAATATTCTTAAGCATTTTTATTTTTGAGATATAAACGTCAAATGTTCACAGAAAATCTGTTAAAGTCGAAAATTTTCCCTCTATTATTCATTTACTTAAATTTTACAACGTATCTTCACTTGTGCATCTTCTTAAATAATAAAATCAAATAGATAGAATGGTATTTATTGAAGAACTTTTTTTTGTAAAACTCAATCATTTATAGTTATTTTATGCTCTTATACTTTGTAACAATTAAATCTGCTAAAATGAATATTGAAATGATACAGATCAAAATTCACACTGGAAGATTTGTAAGGTAATTTTATGGCATTGCGTGCGCAAATCTATACTTTGAATAATTTTTGTTTAGCTTAATTATTATTATAGATATTATATTTGTTCTATACAGTATGGTAACCTAACTTTTATCCATAGAAAACATACGACAGCCTGCTAAATGATGTGAAGCAGGCTGTAAAATATTCTTATTTTAAATAGAAAAAATAACTGAGTATCTTTGAATTATTTGCCTTTAAGTTTTCCTATTGCCCATCCGATTATCCCGCTAAATATGGCCATAATAGATCCAGTCAAGAATCCAAAACCCAAAGCTCCTGCTGTAGAAAAAACTCCTAACGTAATTGGTTCAAACACTTTCTCAAATTTTCCTTCAATGGCAGTTTCACTTTTTGCTCCATGAGTGAAACTTGGTACATAAAGAGTAGCTATATTGATAGCTTTTTTCTTTCCTTGTTCTATTAGAGAGACAGTTTCCCATTGAAAATCATTTTTCAAATGATTGGCATGAACATTTATAACTTGTGAAAGCAAAAAAGAAACTGCTATAAAAATATTTAATACGTAAGTTTTCAATACTTTAATCATAATTTATCACCAATACTTTTACTTTTATTTTACTCTGAATTGAATAGATGCATCGGCAGAATTAGTGCACATTAAGAGAAACAGAAGCATTTAAAGCTTTTTCATTCTTAATGTGCACTAATTCATTAGTTTTTTGTCATCAACAATGGATAAATACAGAATATATCCATAGTTTATATTTCGTATGAGAAGGTTTTATTCTGATAAGATTTCAATTTTAACGAGATTTAAAATACGATATTATTTTACCTATTATCCATCCTAAAAACATGCCTATCGTACTTGATGCATATCCAATTGCCATCCCAACACCAAAGGTTCCGAGTGTAAGAGGTTCAACGACCTTTTCAAATTTTCCTTCAATAGTAGGTTCATTATCCACTCCACGACTTAGAATGGGGCTATAGAGAGAAACGGTATGGACTGCATCCTGTTTTTTCTGCTCTATTGCAGAAACAAAAATATTTTCACGATGAGTATTATTTTGCAAATAGTTTGCATGCACATTTACAACCTGTGAAAGAAAAAAGGCAGACATAATGAAAATACTTAACATATGATTTTTAAACAATTTAATCATAATTTACCTCAAATATTTTATACTATTCAATATATATATGCGTAAATTTATACTTTGGATATTTGGATATAATCTACAACATTTATATTTTGTAGCAAGATAAGCTCCATTATGTAATTACTTACAATGAACAATAGCTTCATTATGAAGCTATTGTTCTAGAGTTCTAGACGAGGTTGAATTATTTGAACATCAACACTATGTCCTTTATCCAACTTATTATCGATCCTATAAAGCTCATTGCATATCCAGCAAACAATAGTCCCACTCCTACAGTCATAGGCTCAACGACCTTTTCAATTTTCCCTTCACCTTTTGTTCCATTTTCTGTTTGATAATTTACAGATGGAACATAGAAAGCAGTCGTAGAAACTACATCAGATTTCGCATACTTTACTTGTTCCATTGGGGAAACAGAAAGTTCCTCTTTTGGAGTATCGTTTTTCAAATAGTTTGCATTAACAGTTACAGTTTGTGAAATAAAAAAAGTGCTCGCTATAAAAGTGCTTAAGATATAATTTTTAAATATTTTGACCATAACTTTACCTCAAATATTTTTAAGTTATATATGTAAGAAAATATACATAATGTTTATATATCTCACACTATATATAATTTAGATATTTCAATATGTATTTTTAGTCAATAATAAAAATACATATAAAAATATAAATATAATTTTTTATAAACATTATTGTAAAAATGTAACAGTAATAATTACAAAAATATTTTTTAAAATTTTATGAAATATTTCGTTATGTGTTATATATAAATAACATGTGGTGATCGCATAATTTTTATAAAATGATATTAATATTATTTTTTTAAATACATTTATAGATACTAAAAATATACATTTCGCTCATAGTATAAAGTAGAGCTCGAATTGGATAGAGATAAATGATATTATCATTTTCTCGCCAATGTGAACAGCATATTACTGTGATGTAAAGCAGTGTATAGCAGAATATCAATTCAGAGACATTTATGAGTGCTGAAAGATCGGCATTAGATAATATTTTTCAACATTTTCTTCTTTCCAAACCGAAAAGCCACTTTTATTTTTAGAAAGGATGCCTTTCCTAAAGTTGGATTACTTTTGAAAAGATCTGATTTCATTGCTTATTTAAAAAATCTATACAAGTGCTTTCAGAAAATTTTGAGCAACTACAGGTATCTCTTTACGTTGTTCTATGTTTCATATTTATGTGCTTTTTTAAGAAATCCTTCTCAAGGTACTCAAGTCTATTTTGCAATTAATAGATATGATGATAAAGCCCCATAATATAAAATTCTTAGGGCATCAGAATCTTTGACGTTTATAAAGAAGAAAGATGTCCTGAATTACGCATTTACTAAAGTTATTATAAAAGAAGTAGCGAGAAGAGAAGGGCATTTGAGTAAAAATGCTTCTTACAAGAGTTTACAAACTGATATATTCAAGAGATTTTTTATAATAGATCTCGCCATACTGCCATTGCTTCTAAGACTTCTCCTAAATGAGCATGTTTTGCGATAACTGTTTCTGCTCCAGCTTCTGCAAGTGCATTGGAGTGGCCAAGATAGCTATGTGATCCTCCCGTAAAGCCGATGACACGCATGCCTGCTGCTATGGCTGCGTGTACACCATGAAGTGAATCTTCTATAACGATAGTGTTTTGGGGCTCTGCCTGTAATTGTTGTGCGGCAAAAAGGAAAACATCAGGGGCTGGTTTCGTTCTTTTTGTTCCAACTTCAGGTGCTGAAAATATTTTACCTTCAAAAAGGTCATAGAGATCAACCGTGGTGAGCATCTCTTTTATATCTACGCTTTTTGCATTAGAGCAGATACAGTAGGGATAGCGTGTTTGAATAATTTCTACGGCTTCTCTTACATCATCAATAGCCCGTAATTTAGTTTTTATTTGTGTACGAAAAATATTAGTCATCTGATCTATGAGATGAGCAGAAATTGGTTTTTCTGTTTCCTGTTCAACGTGTTTAAGAATATCGGGAAAGATAAGTCCTGCAAAACGCTCACTCAATTCTTCGGATGATATTTCATATCCTGTTTGTTTGAGCAATTGAGATCCAATTTTTGCTGCAAGATATTCAGAGTCGACGAGAACTCCGTCACAATCAAAAATAATAAGATCTATCTGAGGCATAAGATATTCCTTTACATGTTACGAGATGGACAACTTTTATGAAAACGATATTGAGAAGATCTTATTTCATAAAAATACGCTTTGAAAATGATTCTTAATTCTTTTACGAAATAAATGATATGGGAACAGTACATTGAAAAAAAGAAAAATAAGGTTTCATTCATATGAAAGTTTTTTTACTTAAAAAAACAAAAACAATTATCAATTTTGTAGAAATTTAACGATACGTTTACGCTATTTTGTAAATATGGATTGGTAATGCGGGCCTATAAACTATTTTGGTTGATTATAGGGCAAATTCAGTTAATTTTGTTGGGTTTTTCATGACAGTTATTCAGCTTCAAAAAGATTTTCTTCGTACTCCCTCACAGATGCCATGGCGCAATAAAATTTTTAAAGGAGATTGTGTTTCCGTTCTAGAAAAACTTCCAAAACATTCCGTTGATATGATTTTTGCGGACCCACCCTATAATTTGCAATTGGACGGAGCTTTATACCGTCCAGATCATTCGCTTGTTGATGCGGTTGATGATGCATGGGATCAGTTTGAGAGTTTTGCTGCGTATGATGCTTTTACCCGTGCATGGTTGCTTGCTTGTCGTCGTGTATTAAAACCCAACGGAACACTTTGGGTTATCGGATCTTACCATAATATTTTTCGAGTTGGGACGGCATTACAAGATTTAGGTTTTTGGATGCTTAATGATATTATTTGGCGCAAAAATAATCCGATGCCTAATTTTCGAGGGCGCCGTTTTCAAAATGCTCATGAGACGCTTATTTGGGCCGTGCGAGATCAAAAAGATAAAAAGTACACATTTAATTATGATGCCTTAAAAGCGGCCAATGAAGATCTACAAATGCGTTCAGATTGGCTTTTCCCTCTCTGCACTGGAGCTGAACGTTTAAAGGATGATTCAGGGCGTAAATTACATCCAACACAAAAACCGCAAGCGTTATTAGCGCGTATTATTATGGCTTCTAGTAAACCTGGTGATGTTATTCTTGATCCGTTTTTTGGTTCGGGAACAACAGGTGCTGTTGCCAAGCTTTTAGGGCGTGATTTTGTTGGGATTGAACGCGAGCAAGATTACATTGATGCAGCATGTGAGAGAATTGCAGCGGTTAAACCTTTAGCGCAACCAGAACTAGCGATTTTGGATAGAAAAAAAGCAGAACCGCGCGTAGCATTCAACAGTTTGCTTGAAGCAGGTTTACTCTATCCTGGAGAAGTTCTTTATGATCGTAAGAAGCAAGTGTCTGCTATTGTAAGAGCTGATGGTACGATTATGCATGGTGGTGAAGCGGGCTCAATTCACGCAATGGGAAGAAAGGCTCAAGATTCGCAGAGTTGTAATGGTTGGACATTTTGGTATTATGAGGAAAATGGACGGTTGAAGTCCATAGATCATTTAAGAATGATCATACGTTCACAAATGTTAAAAACGGGTGTTTTATGAACTAAGCTGATCGCTTCATTCTAGAGTGATCATCAATGTACCTGATCTTGATTGAGATGGACGTGAGGGCATTTTATGCCTTTCTTAGATGTTTTTTATTAACACACTAATCTCGCTTGTAAGCGGCAAGCGAGTATTTTTTGCTTCTTGTAGAAGAAATTAAAATGAGAAACTTTCACTCTATGTTCTGATTTTAGTTCCAAAACAGTAAAATTTTAATATAATCTTATAAAAATGAAATATCAAAATTAAAAGGCTCATTCAGAAGCTCAAAATTAAGTGCTTTTTTGAGGTAATATGTGCATCTATAAAGTGCGTAAAATGTATTGGTTTATCAAGATAATTTAGCGTTATTCATATTGAGTTCCCCCCGAATATCGTCAAATTTTCTTATTTCAGACCTGTTTCATATTGAATCAATAAAATTTACTTGCTTGCATGTCATAAGCGGGGTTGGCGTGTGAATAAAATTGTTAAAGAAAGAACTAAAAAGTACCTTTTATGAACCGTTTCAAGTGCCAAGGGTTGTTGTAGGGGACTGGTAAATATAATGATGGTGCTGACTTGCTCCTTCATAAGCAAAAAAGGATAGATTCTGAAATTTAAATCTAAGCTTTCTAAGCTTTTTTACCCCTCCTTAATTCTTATCTGTAGAAAAAATTGGTTATTTCATTTTTTTAAGTTTTTCTTTTACAGATTAATAAATGACTTAATAAATGATCGTTAGAGATACAAAAGTCTCCGTTAGAAAACATTTTTACGAATAGGGAAGGTTATTTAAATCTGAAAGAATTGGGAAGTGCTACGGAAATGGCTTTTTTCATAACAGTAGGTAGTGCTTCTTCGGCAAGATGTTGAATGTTACACCACCAACCATTTTCACAATTCATTTCATGAATATCCTCAGTATAGTAAACATCGAGTTTTAGAGAAAAGTGAGTAAAAACATGCGTAATTTGTCCTTTGAATTGCCAATTGGCAGTAAAGGGTGCATTTTGGAGCCCATTTTCGTTGTTTATGCCAATATTGTTAGGAATTTGGGTCATTCCACCAAGGAGCTTTTGCGTCTGTCGTTTTTCCAAATAAATTTGTCTCTTTTTATTAAGAGCCACAAAAGCAATACCTGTTTTTGAAGGGCGTTCTTTTTTAGGGGCTTTGACTGGAAAAGATTCCGGTTGTTGCGTCTTTGCTGCTTTACATAAACATTGAAGAGGGCAGGTATAACAAGATGGTTTGCGTGGAGTACAAACTGTTGCTCCTAAATCCATCATTGCTTGAGCAAAGTCACCAGGACGATTTAAAGCAGTAATTTTTTGTGTTTTTTCTTTAATTTCAACTTTTGCTTTTTGTAATATTGAAGTGATAGCAAAAAGGCGCGCTACCACACGTTCGACATTACCATCAACCACTGCTACAGGGTGATTAAAAGCAATTGAAGCAATGGCTGCGGCAGTATAATCTCCAATACCGGCTAGAGTTCGCAATTCTTTTACAGATTGTGGAAATTGTCCCGCGTAGTTTTCAACAAGCTGTTGCGCACATTTTTTAAGATTACGTGCGCGTGAATAATAACCAAGTCCAGCCCATGCTTTCATGATGTCATCTTGTGAGGCTTTTGCTAAAGAGGAAAGATCAGGCCATAGTTTCAGAAACTTTTTAAAATAAGGCTTAACTGTTTCAACGGTTGTTTGTTGAAGCATGATTTCAGAAAGCCAAACTTGATAAGGATCAGGACGGATACCTTGTTTTTGCTTTTCGGGGGTAATCCGCCATGGGAGATGTCTGTGATTTTGATCGTACCAAGCAAGGAGGTGCGAAGAAATTTCATACATGATTGTTTTCAAGCATAGGAAGATATAAAATGCAAAAGAAAAAATTATTTATTTTGTTGATCTTTCATAAATTGAGGAGGCAATAATTTTTAGATGAAACAAATGATTTTAATTTAGTAAGCGATTGAACAATGATCTAAAAATGAGAAAACAACTTAAAAAACATATCTTTTATTCTCTTTCTGAGACGGTATACAAAATACTTGATCCAGTTTTACGCAAACGGACAGGGCTTAATGTAGCGCTTATAGAACATTGGCCACAAATTGCGGGCTATGATATCAGTGAACATACAATGCCGCTTAAAATTATTTGGAAACGTCGTGCAGATCAAGATGATGTTTTTCAGCCAGCAACACTTGTTGTCGCATGTGAAGGATTTGCTGCGTTAAAATTGATGCATGAAACAGAGGAATTACTTCATAGAATTAACGGATTTTTTGGCTATATTGCTATTGATCGCATCAAGATTGAGCAAAGGAGTATGACGGTTTTTATGAATCACTTGCCTCTAAAATCGTCTTTGAGTGAACAAGACAAAAAATGCGTGGGAGAAATGCTTGAAGGAATTGAAGATAAAAGCTTGCGCCAATCACTTTATAAACTTGGCTGTTGCATTTTTTTGGAAAAAAATAATAAATAGCAAGATATTTTATATATTTTTCTTTAATATATGAGAAAGCGTTGGATTCTTATTCGTTAATAACAACAGAAAAGTATTATTTATGGTAAAATATCGTTCTTTTTTATCTTTCGGGATAATTTTTCTCTTCATAACGATTGTACAAAACAGTGTAACAGTTGCTTTAGCGCGTGATCCCAAACCAGTGGCAACTGTTGATATGGAAGAGATTCTCCAATCGGGTAAAGTAAAGGATCGCTTTGAGGGAGAGGCGGATGCACCAGTCGTCATTGTTGAGTATGCTTCGTTGACATGTACCCATTGTGCGCATTTTTATAATGATATACTTCCTCAAATTCGTAAAAAATATATCAAAACAGGAAAAGTAAAACTGATTTTCCGCGATTATGCTTTTGATCCTCGGGCAACAGCAGGTTTTATGTTGGCACAGTGTGCACCAGAAGATCGCTATTTTCCTTTAATAGAAGTTTTATTTCAAAAACAAAATGAATGGGCTTTCGGAAAAGATGCTCTAACACCATTGAAAAAAATTGGCTTAATGGCTGGTTTTACAGATGAAAGTTTTACTGCATGTTTGAAAAATCAAGCCATTTTAGATGAAGTGAATGCATCCTTTGAGCGTGGTAAAAAACTTGGTGTTACAGCAACGCCTACTTTCTTTATTAATGGTAGTAAATATGAAGGTGCCATGAAAGTAGAAGACTTTTTTTCGGTGATTGATAGTTTTCTTAAAAATGAATCTTAATCTTCCAGAAGATAGATAGTGATACTTTTAGTCATTATCGCTTTTGGAAGGATTAATATTATGCATTTATGAAGCAATATTTTTTGTTGAGCCGATTTTGAATCAAATCATTGCTTTTAAGTGAGCCTAGGTTGAATGATGTTTTGATGCTGATATGGGAGGATTTGTACAATGAAAAAATGGGTTTATAGTTTTGGAGATGGAAAGGCAGAAGGAAGTGCAAGTGAGCGTAATCTTCTCGGAGGTAAAGGGGCTAATTTGGCAGAAATGAGTAATCTTGGTTTGCCCGTACCACCCGGATTTACGCTGACAACAGAAGTTTGTAATTTTTATTATGCCCATGACAAATCATATCCAGAAGAGCTACAGGAATCTGTTAAGCAAGCACTAAGACGCATTGGTGAACAAACAGGACGTGAATTTGGGAGTGAGCAAAAGCCACTTTTGCTTTCTGTTCGTTCAGGTGCTAGAACTTCTATGCCAGGGATGATGGACACAGTGCTTAACCTTGGCATGAATGATGAGACTGTAAAAGCCATTGCTTTACAAGCTAATAATGAACGTTTTGCTTATGATAGTTATCGGCGTTTTATCCAAATGTATTCTAACGTTGTTTTGGGGTTAGATCATGCGTATTTTGAAGAAATTCTTGATGAAGCAAAAGTACGCAATGGTTACACTATTGATACAGAAATGACAGCAGGTGATTGGAAGAATATTATTACTTCTTATAAAGCATATGTTGAAGAAAAATTAGGAAAACCTTTTCCACAAAATCCTGAACAGCAGTTATGGGGAGCAATTGGAGCCGTTTTTTCAAGTTGGATGACAGCACGTGCAGTTACCTATCGCCGTTTACATAATATTCCTGAAAGTTGGGGAACGGCAGTTAATGTGCAAGCTATGGTTTTTGGCAACATGGGTGAAGATTCGGCAACAGGTGTTGCTTTTACACGCAATCCATCGACAGGGAAAAAAGAACTTTATGGTGAATTTTTAGTTAATGCGCAAGGGGAAGATGTTGTGGCGGGCATTCGAACACCTCAAAATATTACAGAAAATGCGCGTATTGTTGCTGGTTCAAATAGGCCGTCATTAGAAAAAATTATGCCTGAGGCTTTTTTGAAATTATGTCAGATAGCGCAGAAGCTTGAGCAGCATTATCGGGATATGCAAGATCTCGAATTTACCATTGAAAAAGGTAAATTATGGATGCTTCAGACTCGTTCAGGAAAACGCACGGCTCGTGCGGCTCTCAAGATAGCAATTGAAATGGTTGAAGAGGGGTTAATAAACCATGAAGAGGCTGTGATGCGTATTGATGCAAAGTCGCTGGACCAACTTTTGCATCCAACACTTGATCCCAAAGCAGAACGTTCTATTATAGGACGTGGTTTACCTGCTTCTCCTGGAGCCGCAACTGGTGAAATTGTTTTTACTTCAGAAGAGGCAGAAACGGTGTCGGCGGAAGGTCGCAAAGTTATTTTGGTCCGTGTAGAAACAAGCCCAGAAGATATCCATGGTATGCATGCTGCAGAAGGAATTTTAACAACGCGTGGCGGTATGACAAGTCACGCTGCTGTTGTTGCGCGGGGGATGGGGAAACCATGTATTTCTGGTGCTGGAAGTGTGCGGATTGATTATAACACAAATACGCTGTTTGCTTCAGGAGAAAGCTTTAAAAAAGGTGATATTATTACAATTGATGGTGGAAGTGGAGAAATTTTCAAAGGGAAAGTTGCAATGTTGCAACCTCAGCTTTGCGGAGACTTTGCAAAATTAATGGAATGGGCTGATGGAATGCGGCGTCTCAAAGTTCGCGCTAATGCTGATACACCATCTGATGCCCGTATGGGGCGTTCCTTTGGGGCTGAAGGTATAGGTCTTTGCCGTACGGAGCATATGTTTTTTTCTGATGAACGTATCGTTGCCATGCGTGAAATGATTTTAAGTCATGATGAAAATGGTCGTCGTAAAGCACTAGATAAGCTTTTGCCAATGCAGCGTTCAGATTTTAGTGAATTATTTGAAATTATGTGTGGTTTACCTGTTACTATCCGCTTGCTAGATCCACCATTACATGAATTTTTACCTAAAACGAAAACAGAAATTCTTGATGTTGCAACAGCTATGGGTGTTTCTGCTGAAGTGCTTGCTGAACGCGCTCAGCAGTTGCATGAATTTAATCCTATGCTTGGATTACGTGGATGCCGTTTAGCTATTACTTATCCTGAAATTGCAGAAATGCAAGCGCGGGCGATTTTTGAAGCAGCAGCAGAAGCTGCCCAAAAATCTGGATCTCCTGTTATGCTTGAAATTATGGTGCCACTTGTTGCGCTTAAATCTGAACTCGATTTTGTAAAAGCACGTATTGATCAGGTTGCTGAGGAAGTGATGAAAGAAAAGGGAAGCACTATTCAATATATGGTTGGGACGATGATTGAGCTTCCAAGGGCGGCGCTTCGAGCAGATGAAATTGCTGAAACTGCTGAATTTTTTTCATTTGGAACAAACGATTTGACACAAACCACTTTTGGGATTTCCCGTGATGATGCTGCTCCTTTTTTGGCAACCTATTTTCAAAAAGGTCTTTTAGAGCAAGATCCTTTCGTGTCTATTGACTGTGATGGAGTAGGAGAACTTATTACCATTGCTGCACAGCGTGGACGATCAAAGCGTGCAAAAATAAAATTAGGAATTTGCGGTGAACATGGAGGCGATCCGGCCTCTATTGCTTTATGCGAAGAAAATAACCTAGATTATGTTTCGTGTTCTCCTTTTCGAGTACCAATTGCTCGTTTAGCAGCAGCCCAGGCCGCAATAGCAAAAAGGATATAATGGGTTAATATTTTTTTGTTGTATAGTTATTACTGAAATAATTTTTTATATATTCTTTTATTTTCTTTAATAAAGGAAATAAAATTGCTTCTAAAATGCACGATAAGTTATGTTACGCGAGAAAGTGTATTTTTGAGAGGTTTATGAGAGAAAATATAAAGCAGGATAGACAAAGATGTATTATTAATACACTTTCTATTGACGAACCTCTTGATAGAGAGAAACGTGTTATTGTGCAGTCAATTTACACGTTTGCTTTTTTATAGGGTAATGGACTCCTCACGCAAAATAGAATGCTCCAAACAAATGCATTTTTTTTGCACATCATGCTGTTTGAGATAGACATCTCTCAGTGGATGCCCCATTTCACATTGACATTCGTGGAATGGGGATTATGTAAAACTCCCCGTAAGTTTATAAAAATCTTCCCAAAGTATATAAACTCTACTATGCGCTATCATCTTTACATTCCTGAAGGAATATCAAAGT
Source organism: Bartonella sp. MR90HLJMH (assembly GCF_042194115.1). NCBI lineage: Bacteria > Pseudomonadati > Pseudomonadota > Alphaproteobacteria > Hyphomicrobiales > Bartonellaceae > Bartonella > Bartonella sp. MR90HLJMH. The sequence goes on along the minus strand of NZ_JBHIMM010000003.1, from coordinate 147,021 downwards.
TATACAATATGTTGATTTATAATGATAATTTTTTATTTCTCATATTGAACGAAAGCTGTAAATATCACAAGATTGTCTCATTTCAACTTCTTTGATAATGAATCAATTAAAACCATGTTTTTTGCATATTACAGGCGGAACTAGCGTCTATGGATAAAAAAATAAAGCAAGGATATGCTTCTTCAAGTGTCAAGAGCTGTCACAAATTGAAGGTAGGTAGTGTGTAATGGTGCCGGTTTGCTTCTTCACAAGCGTAAAGATGATAGCGCACAGAGAAGGCTGCTATTATTATTCACGGGCCGTTGTTGCGAAATGGGCTTGGGTGCTTTAGAAATGTTTTTTTAAGAAAGATCGTGAATGGCAATCCACGTATATTCCGTTTAGGACATTTTGTTTTACGTGAGGGGGGGCCCAAAAAGACGCGAGCTAAATAAAAGCATGAGGCAATAGGTAATCTCCATTATTTTAAAGACATTGCTTTAGATGTCTTTGAAAGTCGTAAAGCTAAATTAAAAGGAAATGGCAAAGATGAAAACTGGTTTCTACCCTTAAAATTTCATATTCTTCCCAAATTAGACTGTCTCTCTGTTTCAGAGATTATACAAACAGAGATGTGCAATGCTCTTGCCTCCATTTGGCATACAAAAGCTATAACAGTTGAGAAAGTACTAAACTGTCTTAACATTTGCTTCAAACATACTGCTGCGTTAGGTTTGGATGTTGATTTTTAGACGACACCAAAAGCACACGCTCTCTTAGAAAACAACGTCATAAAACACAAAACTTTCCAGCAATAGATTGGAGAGAAGTGCCGGTTTTTTATCAGACACTTTGCAAAACAACAAGCATAACACAACTAGCTTTACGTCTACTTATCCTTACAGGTGTTTGCACAAATTCTTTGCGTCATATTTATAAAGATCAAATTGACGATAAGATGTGGACAATTCGTGGCTCGAGAATATGAAAGGTTTACATGATACTACAATAAAATTTCGTGTCCTTTTATCATCAGAAGTAATAAAAATGCTAGAACAAGCGCGTTTGTTATTTTGCAATATTTCTTTTTCTGCAATTGGTTGTGGTTTTCTTACAGCAGATTGTATGGCGCAATATATAATGTGTAAGAAAACCATTCTGATTGATTGAATATAAGAGGGCTTGAGATGAAGGAATGTTTGGGGGGGCATTAAACAAGCGAAAGATGAATTATCATTATAAATTAAGAGATTATTTTTATAGTATAGATGATTAGCCTCAATTTAATAAACCAATTTCGCGCATTTTCATTAAAATTGTGTGATTAATTTTACCTGTTACAGGAAGATCAAACATTTTTTGAAACTGTTTTAAGGCTTCTATCGTCTTTTGATCTTCTATTCCTGTGACAATAACCTCTTCATTCCCAAAAATATGTAAAGCTTTTTGCACTTGTATAATATCTTCGACAGAAGGCTCTGAAATAGCTTCTTTTAAGTGCGTCATATTTTTTGTTTCTATTTCGCTCTGCTTAATTAATATCGCAATTTCATCTGTTGTGGGATTAGATAGAGCATTCTTTTGCATTCTCTGAGCAGTTTGTTGTTTCCATAAAGTGATAGCTCGGCGTGTTTTAGGTCCTTCCAGTCCATCTAAAGGTCCATCATAAAGTCCTAATTTTACTAGTTCTTTTTGCTTTTCCAGAATGCTTGCTGATTGAGGAGGTAAAGGTGAATTTGTATGGTGATGACTTGGAGAATGTAGAGAAGTTACACGAGAGAGTTCTTGTGATTTTGCTTCTTTTTCCAATAAAGTAGAGCTCTTCCCTATACTTTGAACGGAGGAAAATTTCATTTGAGTTAAAATATTTTGATGCGTTGTCATTTGCGAAAATAAAGCATTAAATGAAATAAATAAAAAACTAATGCTAAAAAGAAGAGATCCAACAAAAAATAAAGTATTTTTTCGTGTATAGAAATAAAGAGTTTTTGCTATCCAAAAAATAAAATGAAAAATTATAAGAAGAAGTGTTATAACAATACTACTATAGTATTTACGGTGTTTTACAGTTTTTTTTCGGGTCGTCTTTCGTTTTGTTGTCATCATTTTTATTTTCAGTTGCGTTTATGTTTCACAAAGAAACGAATGCAAATTAGTTCTTACTTTTCGCTAGAGAGAAATGCATTTACATTATTGTTTTTTCCTTTCAAACTCCTAGAATAAGCAGCTTCATTCTATCAATGTATAAGTTGATCAATCAACAAGAGCTCTTATCAATTTTTATTAATTTCAGATTTTACAAATCTTTCAATATGTATAAAGAGAACATCGAATGATTAACGTTCAAGAGCATTTTAGTGTTTGCAAACTGCATTATCACATATAATCATCTCAATAATAATATCACGTTATTCTTCATTTTTGGCGCAGATGTTTGCCTATCATTTAAAAACAAGTTAGAGACTATTTTTCTATAACGTTAAAAAGATAAGAGTCATTATATTCTTTACAATTTACATATATAGGGTTACTTTTCTGTAAACGGTTTGGTGAGAATACTGGTCTCTTAAGGTTATTATATTTTGGTGGAGCTACTTTTGTATCAATTAAATTGATGTTTACAATGTTATAGAAAAACTTGTCTTGAGATCTTGAGATGGAGTTATAAGAGATGAAGCTATTGTTTGATCTTTTGATCGACATATTGATCATGTTGGTGATGTTCTAGTAAAAATTTTATAGATAATATAAATATTTTATCACTACTAGAGTCAGAATAACAGAGTCTGACTCTTTTTAGTCTTTTCAACTAAGCTAAGATGATGAACTATTATTTAAAATAAGTATGTACACAATATGGAAAAGAAATTGGACTCTGTGTTTAATCCTTATCTCATTGCTACACTTTCTTGTGGAATAAAAGATTATAAATGTGGGGGGTACATTTCTTAACTCTTATGCACGATCATGGTTATATCTCTCATTTTTTATCATGGTATGTTCATTAATATGATCAGCCTGTAAGTGTATAATTGGGATGTTAAATTTTTACTGAATAGACAATGTATCCCATTTTATACAGCGGCATTGTGCCATATTTATAAAAAAGCCAATGATATAGATCCAATAAATGAATACTCAATTTTATAAAAAACAAATTTTATAAATTGTTTATAAAGAAACAGTGTATAAAATGTTTCTTTTATTGTATTTACCACTGCGGTACATTGATTGCCCATGATACGTTTTTTAATCAAATTATCATTTTTTTTATTTTTTATTTTTGTCATTATTTCATTTTTTGTAGCAAATCCAACCAGTGACTATTCTTTTAGCCCCAAAAATAATGAGACAACAACGAGCGATGTGATTAGGTCATTTAAAGAAGCTTTAAATGACCTAGGAGCATTTTGTGACCGTAATATAGAAACCTGCAAAGTAGGAAAATCATTTTTAAGTTCACTTGGTGAACGCGCATATTACGGTGCAAGAGCTGCTTATGAATATTTAGGCAACATATTAGGGAACAACAATAATATCAGAGATTTCCCTTAATGTTTCTTGCAAAATCGCAATACAAGAGTTCTTACAAAACCATACAATGTTATCTTGAAATAAGGATTTTTAACGTTCTTCGTGTTATTTATGTTAGGAAGAATAAATATTTATTTTTTATAAGTGTATTTAAGAATGATTATTCAAACAAAACAGGACTAAAATAATGGCGGAAACAATCGGTAATATCATAGAGAACTTTTCGCTTTTGGATAATTGGGAAGACCGTTATCGTTATGTCATTGAGCTTGGCCATGAATTGCCACCTTTTCCGGAAAGCGCTCGAAACGATGCTCACAAAGTTCCTGGTTGTGTTAGCCAAGTGTGGCTTTTATCTTCACGTAATAACTCAGAAGATCCAATATTGACGTTTCAAGGTGATTCCGATGCTCATATTGTGCGTGGACTCATTTACATACTTCTTGCTTTTTATTCAGGCAAAAAAGCTTCTGAAATTCGCAATTCCGATGCTCAAGAGCTCTTTGAAAAACTTGGTTTAAATGAAAATCTTACACCACAACGATCAAATGGTCTGAAATCAATGATTAAACGGATTCGTAACGAAAGCTATGTATAATCCCCTTGATAGAAATTGCTATATATACAAAAGCTTCACACAAAACATGTATACTGAAATCAAATTTATACACGAAACCATTTTTTCGCAAAATAAGATTATTTAGTTTTTTTCCGTTTACTTTTGCGTCCAAGACCCATTTCTTTGGCCAAAGCTGATCGTGTTTTTGCATAATTAGGCGCCACCATAGGATAAGAACTATCTAACTGCCATTTTTCACGATACTCCTCTGGCAACATTCCATAATGTGTCATGAGATGACGCTTTAGAGATTTAAATTTTTTCCCATCTTCAAGGCAAATGAGATAATCAGGAAATACTGAACGCTTTGGATTAACGGCAGGCCTTTGTTTTTCAACTTCGACTTCTGTTAACTCTAAATTCCCTGCTTTACGAAAAGCAGCATGGACATCAGCAATTAAACTTGGCACTTCAGTCGGTCGAATAGAATTATTACTCACGTAGGCAGCAACAATATCAGCAACCAATGTAATAACTAAATTGCTTTCAGTCTCTAAGACTGCACGATGTTCCATTCTTGTTTCCTTTAATTTAAAATTGAGTAATTCAAAATCGAGATATAGTGCATATACTCATGATATAAAGATCTCATGCACATGAGCTTCATATTGTACAAAAATCTTTTTTGTCAATTCAATTATTCTATAAAATTGCCAAAACACAAAAAAATCAAATAAATACCTCTTTTTTGTCATAATATAAAATAAGAAAAACGAAATTATTACATGCTAAAATATATTTTTATCCTATAACATATCATACATAACATACAATACATCACAAATATAAAAAAATATAGGATAAAATTTATTTATTTTTTTTGAGAACGTAAAAATAAAATTACTAATTATAAAAATATAATATATAAATTAGTATTTTTTATTTTGAATACTTATAATTTAGTAATTTTATTTTTCTAAATTTTAAATTTATTTTTATTATTTATATTTATTAAATTTAATAATAAATAACGTACTATATTATAAATAAGACACAATAGCATTACTTATAATATAAAACTATTCATTAAAACGACATAGAATATTTTTATGTTTTATACATTAATAAAAATACTTTAAATATAGTTATTAATTTCTATAAAATTATAATATTATACTGTTTCAAAAAAAATCAATTCTTTTTCTCATAGTTTAATTGTCTTACCAATCACTTTCATTATAAAAGTGGTATTATATCCCTAGAAAACAATAGCTGTGATATGTAATGGACAGAAAGGTATTAGTTTTAAAAATTATCATGGCGCTATTTTTACAAGTGAATAGAACTTATAGATTTTTACACTTGCATCAATAATTATGATTCTAACATATAAACGAAGCTGTTAACATATTTTAATATAGGATTGTGTATGACCCGCACTTTTGCAATTCCTCCCAAAGCATTTAGAATCACTCATAAGGAAATATATCATGGTATTTTTCGTGATGATCCCTATCATTGGCTACGTGCGTCTAACTGGCAAGATGTTTTTAAAAATCCTAACTGTCTTGATCCAAATATTCGACATTATCTTGAAAAAGAAAATGCTTATCAATCAGCTCAAATGGCTGATACAAAACCATTACGAGATTTGCTTTTTACCGAAATGAAAAACAGGATCCAAGAGAATGATAGTTCTGTTCCTATAAAACATGGTCCTTTTGCTTACGGATTCTCTTATGTTACCGGAGGTCAACAACCGCATTATTTTCGGACACCAAGGAATGGCGGAGAAAAAACCGTTTACCTTAACGGTGATGTCTTGGCAGAAGGCAAAGAATATTTCAAATTTGGTTCAGTTCAAGAATCTCCTGACCATACACATGTGGTATGGACCTATGATGACAAAGGATCAGAATTCTATACAGCTAAAATTCGTAATTTTGAGACATTGTCTGACTGTATGGATACAATTACTGATACATCTGGTCAAATTGTATGGGATGCTAGATCTGAAGGTTTTTTCTATACTAAAATGGATAAAAATCACCGACCTTCAGAGCTCTATTATCACCGATTAAACACTGATCAATCACAAGATAAGCTTATTTTTCGCGAAGACAATCCAGGTTTTTTCTTAGATGTAAGCGGCTCTAAGCTTAATGATATTATTTATATTAATATTCATGATCATGAAACATCAGAGATCTGGTTGATTCCTGCTGAGGCGCCTTTTACTACTCCCCAATGTGTACGGAAACGACAAAAAGGTATTGAATATTCACTTACAGAAGGTGGTGATGTCTTTTATATTCTGACCAATCTAGATAATGCAAAAGATTTCAAAATTATGGTAGCGCCATATACATCTCCACAATCAGAAAATTGGTCTGAGTTTGTCCCACATCAGCTTGGGTGCCTAATATTATCCCATGATGCTTATCAAGATTTTCTTGTCTGGATCGAACGTTTTGAGGGGCTTCCACGTATAAAAGTAATGGAACGTACCACTAAAAAAGTTAATTCCATTGCTTTTACTGAAGAGGCTTATTCTTTAGGTCTACAAGGGGTTGCAGAATATAACAGTCCAACTATTCGTTTTTCCTATTCGTCTATGACAACACCTGATCAAGTGTTTGATTATGAGATGAAAAGTCGTAAACGAATGCTTTTAAAAACGCAAATAATTCCCTCTGGGCATAATAAAGATGCATATGTAACACGACGTATTACAGCAATAGCAGACGATGGTGAGAAGATTCCTATTTCACTTTTTTATCACGAAAACACTCCTCTTGATGGTGGTGCGCCTTGTCTTCTTTACGGTTATGGTGCTTATGGGATCTCTATTCCTGCCAGTTTCAATAGTAATGTACTTTCTCTAGTAAACAGAGGTTTTATTTACGCGATTGCTCATATTCGCGGAGGAAAAGAAAAGGGAGTAGAATGGTATGAGAAAGGAAAACATCTCTTTAAGCACAATACATTTACAGATTTTATTGCTTGTGGACGTTACCTTGTAAACAATAAATTCACTTCTCACGACCGGCTTATTGCTTATGGTGGTTCAGCAGGGGGGATGTTGATGGGAGCCATTGCCAATATAGCTCCACAGGATTTTGCTGGAATCGTAGCGAATGTGCCTTTTGTTGATGTCTTAGCGACAATGTTAGATGCTTCATTGCCACTCACACCTCCAGAATGGGCCGAATGGGGGAATCCTCTTGAATCAGAAGAAGATTATAAGCTTATTGCTTCCTATTCACCCTACGATAATGTCAAAGCTCAAAACTATCCCCCTATACTTGTGATGGCAGGATTAACAGATCCTCGTGTAACTTACTGGGAGCCTGCAAAATGGGTGGCAAAATTACGAGACTTAAAAACAGACGATAATGCAATTTTATTACGTATTAATATGGATTCGGGGCACGCTGGTGCAGCTGGACGTTTTTCAAAGCTAGAAGAAGTTGCCTATATCTATGCATATATTCTCAAGATAGCAGGAAAAGGCTGTTGCTAATCCATAATATCTTTGTTTGAAAGTCCCCGATAATTTATTGGATTATAGGGACTTTCATACACTAAAAAAATTATCTAGATAGCTTAAAATTCACATTCTTCATAAAGTTTCAAAACATAGTCCCAATTAATTAAATGGTCTACAAAGGATTCGAGGTACTTCGGTCGAGCATTGCGATAATCAATGTAATAGGAATGTTCCCACACATCGACACCCAAAATAGGTCGAGCATTGTGAATTAAGGGATTTTCGCCATTAGGTGTTTTCATAATTTCAAGCTTGCCATCTTTAACAGCAACCCATGCCCATCCAGAACCAAATTGGGCACTAGCAGCAGCAATAAAATCAGCGCGGAATTTGTCGTAACCACCTAGATCAGTGTCAATAGCTTTTGCTAACTTTTCAGGAAGTTTTTGGCCACCCCCATCTTTTTTCATCCAAAGCCAAAAGTGGTTATGATTGTAATACTGTGCTGCATTATTAAACAAACCAATATTTTTTCCAAAACTTTTTTTAACAATATCTTCAAGGCTTTCATTTTCTAAGCCTAACTCTTTCACAAAATTATTGGTATTGTTAAGATAAGCGAGGTGATGCTTATCATGATGATATTCAAGCGTTTCGCGTGACATATAAGGTGAAAGGGCATCGTAATCATAAGGCAACGGGGGCAATTCAAAAGCCATTAAAAATCTCCTCGATTCTAATTGTTAAGCTTATTTCATAAGTCTAATTTGCCATTTACAGAATTGAAAAGCAAATGTTGAATACCTATTTGTGTGAAATTAATTTTAATATCTCTCTTTTTGTAAAAGGAGCTTTTAGGAAATGTATGCTAATCAATCAAAAAAGGCATTAGTCTATATAAAGATTGTTTCTGAAGATTTTTTTACATCTATGAACCGATAAAAATATCATTATCTTTTGAATAAAAAGTAAATAGAAATAGCTATTATCCCTTGTTCTTATATCTTTATTTTTTCAAATGCCAGATAAAATATTTTTAATTTTTGCAAAATTCTTCTAACCTATTAGGTGTGTCATAGTGTTTGCAATAGAATATTTAAGTGTTATTTTTAGGAGATATTTTTCAATGTGCTTGATTTCATTTTATGGCGCTACTCATGAATAATATAATGTAAAAACCAGTGGACATTATCATCTTTACGCTTAATGAAAGAGCACAGCAACTATCACACACTTTACCAGTTTCCAATATGGTGACAGCTTTTATCTTAATGAAGCAAGATGAGATTGGAATATATCAAGAAAAGTAAATCATATGCTAATTTATTAGATACATGAGTAAACTACAAGATTTTCATTTTCTGTTCCTAAAAAATCAATACAAAGAGCAAAATAATTATTGGTGGATAAATGTTTTCTATTTGTGTTAAAAGTACAACAGTATATCAATTTCTGCTACGAATTTGTATTGATGCAATGCCATACAAGATTCAGGCACTTTATGATAAATCAGGCACTTTATGATAAAAAAGTAAGGTCTTTGATTTTCAGATATTGCGTCCAATCACAGGAATCGCTATAAGGTGCAAGAGTCGCTATAAAGCGTGTTTTTTTGGGGTATAGCCAAGCGGTAAGGCACCGGTTTTTGGTACCGGCATTCCCTGGTTCGAATCCAGGTACCCCAGCCAATTCTGGTGAAATTAGTTATCAAATTTCAGCTTGAGAGAGTGGATTACCCCCTTAACCATCTGTTGCTATTCATAGCAAGTATGGTAAGCTGAAAAATACCCATTTGTAGCGGGTTAGCTCTAAATATGGTAAGGTTTTCTTTTACTATAGCTATCGCTCAAAGAGCTCTTTTAAAAGATTCTTTTCTATAAGACGAGGGATAAATGATTTATGCGCACTTGCTTTAGAAAAACTATTTGACTGGATTTTGTGCTCTATAGCAACACCAGCGGGTGATTTTCCGTATTCCACCATCTTCATTACGCCGAACAGCGTAGCAATAATGCTGATTAGGAAACACATGCCGCTGCATGTCACGTACCATACCAGCAGCATGTCCATAGGGTGCCACACAATCAATAAACCACATATATTCTCCGCCTTGCCAATCCGCATCGGACAAAAGCTCTCCCTTTTCAAGCATAGATTGATGATTTTTTTCATCTAAAAAAGCCCAAGTGATAAAGGCGCAAAATTCTCCACGTTCATTTTTATAGAGTTTATATTGCCCAGTTTGTAAAGCTGGTCCTAAATTTCGGTCTATATCCCAGATTCGCCAGCGGCGGTATAAGGGAGATGTAAGCATTAAAACAACCATAGCTCCTAACGCTGTAAGAGGATCTATGAGTGAAGGTGATGAATTTTCATTTACAGACATTATCTTTCCTTTAGGGACTGTTCTAAAATTTTGGTGATAGGTTCAAAGAAATAAGAAATGAGACGCCGTTTTGAGGTAATGACATCCGTTGTCACAGTCATGCCAGGGATAAATTTAAGATGTTTGTTATTCAAAGTGATGTGATCTTGGTCAATTTTGATTAAAACAGCATAGACACCATTAATTTCTTTATCATAGCGTGCTGTAGCGCCTACATTAACGACTGTACCGTGGATAACACCGAAACGTTCAGGCGGAAAGGCAGAAAACTTGATGTAAGCACGTTGGCCCTTTTCTAAAAAACCAATATCTCGATTATCAAAAAATGCTTCAATAATGAGACCACCCGCACCAGGGACAATACGCATAAGAGTTTTTCCAGCCTCTACAAAGCCGCCCAAAGTATGGATACTTAAATCATCGATACGTCCATCAACAGGTGCATAAAGTGATAAGTGGTCAAGATGGTATTGAGTGCTATCAAGCTTTGCTTTTAATCCTTGAAGATTCAGTTCTGTTTCACGCGAAAGTTGGCGATAGCGGGCGATTTCATCGGAAATGAGACTTTTCCGTTGTTGGCGGAGGGTGTTTATTTCGGCGGCATTTTCTTCCAAACGTCTTTGATTGGTTAAAATTTCATGCTCGACATTTTTAAAGTCATGTAAACGCTCTAAATAAACGGCTTGGCTAATGACTTTTGTTTCCATCAGGCTTTTTGCAGCTTTTAATTTTCCTTGGCTTAATTGACGATCATCTTCCAACCTATCTAATTGCGCATGTTGTGTTGCACCGCTGCGCTCGACGCGGTCCGCTTGTGCTTTTAGCGCTCTTAATTTATCTTGGAGAGATTGAAGGGTAGCGCTAATGAGTTTTTCCCCTTCTATTCTTGCAGTCTGATTGCCAGAAGGAGGAGCTGGCAGATAGGCAAGCCCTTTGGTCACAAAATCTTCATCCAAAGGATCACTTTCATGCAAAGCTGTTAAAATAGCTGTTGCAATTTGTGCTTGAAGGGTTTGTTGCGCGATATCTGCTTGAACACGTGCGCACTCATTGAGGGCTTCACGGGGATCTAATTGAATAAGGAGATCGCCTTGATGAACAAATTGCCCTTCTTTTACAAGAATTTTCTCAATGCGTCCTGTATTTTGCGCTTGGACCAGCTGAACGTAAGCGGTGGGAATAACACTTCCTTGCCCCCGTGCAACAATCTCTGTTTTTGCGATAAAGCTGCCGATCACAATAAAGAGAAATAAAGCAATTAAAACAGCAACAACCATATGAAGCGTTGGTGACAAAGGGCGCAAATAGGGAGCTTTATCTGCCATTTTTTGCCTCCAAATCAGTAAAGTTTAAGACGGTTGCATGCTGAGGAAAGAGGTCACTTTTGTGGGTAATAACAAGAACAATACGTTCTTGCGAAAGTTTATATAAATGCTCAACAATTTGTGCACTGACAGTGTCATCCAATGCGGAAGTAGGTTCATCCAAAATAAGAAGGCTTGGGTTTATCAGAAAGAAACAAGCCAAAGCCAAGCGTTGGCGCTGACCACCTGATAAAAAACCACCTTGCTCTCCTACTTGAGTATTAAGTCCTAAAGGCAACTGAGCAATCAAATCATGGCAAGCACTAACATATAGTGCAGCGTCGATTTCATCTTTAGTGGCATCTGGTTTGGCAAGAAGCATATTCTCAAGAATGGTTCCGGAAAAAAGGCAAGGATTTTGAGGAAAATACGCAATTGTTTCACGCACGCTACGGACATCAAAATTCTGTAAAGGTTGTGCGTTAATCAATATCTTTCCGCTTGTTGGGGGGTAGAGCCCACAAAGGAGCTTCGCCAAGGTTGTTTTTCCGCACCCTGAAGGACCAAGTAACATAATCGGTTGCCTAGGTTGTAAACAGACATCAAGATGATTGATAATGGACTTATCTCCATAAGAAAAACAGAGATCCTTGGCTTCAAGATGAGGAGGAGCGCTGAGTTGAAGAGGCGGCTTTTCTTCTTCCCATTCTGAAGGGGAGTTAAGAATATCGCCCAAACGAAGACGAGAGATTTTCAAATGCTGCCATTCTTCCCATAGGGATGCAAGGCTTAAGATAGGACCAGAAACATTTCCAGCGAGGAGATGAAAGGCAATAAGTTGCCCTAGCGTAATCTGGTTTTGAAGAACTGCCTGAGCACCAAAAAAGATAATAAAAATAGTGAAAAGATCACCAAAAATATGGCTCATGGCTCCATTGAGAAGATGCAATTTACTGGTTGTAAGGCTTTGATCTAAACTACGGGCTAAAGTTTCTTGCATGCGTATTGTATGGGCTGGCTCCTTTACATGCGCTTTTATGGCTTCAAGATTGGTAAAACTTTCAATGAGGCGCGATTGATGGGCAGCTTGCAGAGTGAAAGCACGGCGTAATTGGCGGCGCAAGAAGGGACCGACTAGCGCTAAAGAGCCCATTTGCAAGGGTAAAATGATAAGGACAATAAAGGTCAGTTTCGGACTAATGGAAAAGAGTGCCGCAAGATAAATGATTGCGAACAGAACATTTAGAACAGTTGTGGCGATGGTTCCTGTTAGAAAACCGCGAATTGTATCAACCTCTCCGATTCGCGTGAACAGTTCCCCCACTTGCCAAGTGCGTAAAGTGGGCAAGGAAAGGCTTAACACATGGGTGTAAATGCGCCGTCCAAATTCTAGCGTAAGCCGATTGGCTAAATAAGCTCCTAAGTAGCCTGATAGAGTGCTAAGAGCTGTGCTAAACAGCATGATAGCAACCATCAAGACAACGATAGCATAGAGACTTTCAATACGCTGAAAAGGGAGAATACGGTCGATAATCGCTTGAAAAATAAAAGGATTCACCAAGCCCAGCAAACGCAAAACAACAGCAACGCAACTGAGTTCGATAACATAATAGATATATTTCTTTGTTGTTCTTGTAAACCAAGAGAATGATACTAGTTTTTCTTGTGAATGACTCATTTGAATTTATGATTTTGTTTAAGAGAAAGAGCGATGGATGTCGCATATTTAAACAGTATTGTAAATAGTATTATATTTATACAAAATATACATTTTGTGTGAATATAATATAAACAAAATGTATTTATTGTTTATACAGTATTTTTATTGTTATTTATACAAATTATATTTGATATTTTTTAAACAGCACAATAATGAAATTGTCACTGCATCATTTTGATACAGTTATTTTTAATAATTAAAAGGAGACTAAAAATGGCTAGTTCAAGCTCGTCACATGACTCGAAGCTTTCATGTAGCCCTTCGGGTTATTGGAACGAAATAAAAACAACAGGAACAGTAGGAGGAGAGGTAGGCACAGTTGTTGGGGCAGCTGGAGGATCTGTGCTTGGAGCAGTCGCAGGAACAGCTGCGACAGTTGGAACAGCCGGTATAGGTGCAGCGACGATCCTTCCGTTGGCTGCAGCAGGTTCTGTAGTAGGTGCAGCAGGCGGTGCTCTCAGTGGCTCTTTATTAGGAGCAGGCGTGGGAGCTATACATCATACTTATCTTTGTTTCCGGTAAATTATGAAATATTTAGCAATATATATCTAAATTTATGATAATATTGTAGACATGTTATCAGTAAACATGTCTACATATCACTGATAAAATAATATATATTTTAATTAAGAAATTTTAAGTGTTATGGATAAGTTAAATATTATTAATAATTTATTTTTATCATTAAGCTCTATAGTTATATTTATATCTTTATTTAAATTATATTATGGATCTAAGTCGTATATTAAAAATAACATTATACAAAAATCATTAATAAGAGTAATTTCATTTTTTATATTATTCTTTATGTTGTTTTATTTCGTTAATTTTTATTTAATGGGGTTACTTAATAAAGATTATAAAATATTTTATATATATATATTATTTTTTAAAATATATTTTAATGGAAATATTATAACTGATATTACTTTTATTGTTAAAAACGCATTGTTTGCAACAAATATTTTTGTACTTTTAAGTATATATTTTTATAAATTAAATTTTCCTACTTGGTGGCAGTCTATAAAATTAGGATCAGTTATCATTATTACATACTGTATAATATATTTTGGACTTTATTATTTGTTTAATTAGTATCAATTATTTCATAATTATTAACATTATTCCTACTTTTTCAACTGTAAAAATCGTATAATGAAAGCTTTATAAGAGTCAATACGGTGTTGTAAATAGATTTTATTGAAATATCTGTATATTTTAGTTTCTAATTGTTATGGTGGATATTATTGATGTGGATAGATTTTATTAACTTTATTTTAGAAATATTGCGTTCAATTCTTATCGTTTTTACTGTTATATTCTTAATTATTTTGTATTTTGAATCTAAAGGATACAGTAAAAAAGAAACTAAGAAAAAACTATTATCATTAGTTAAGTTATTTTTAATATTTATGGCCATAACTTCTTTTATTACATTAATTATTATTATAATATATCTATATTATAGATAAATATATTATATTTTTGGACTTTCTTATTATGGATACTTTAGAAATTATTAAAACTGTGTTAGTTTTAATAAGTATTATTTGTTTTTTTTAAAATTTTTTCTTATATACTTAGATTCAGAAGTTGGAAAAAATATATAAAATCATATTTAATTGAGTTAAGTTTATTATTTATAGCATTCTCAATTTCTGTCTATATTTCTATATATATAAAATCATTCGTAAAATAGATAAATTATTTTAAATTAAAATATTATGATATATGATATGTTTTTTATCAGTTTAAATAAGATTTATTTTTATTAATTGTTTTATATCTATGTAGAATTTTACATTTCAAAAAATGAGTTGCCTTAGTTAAAAAGAGATATAAAAAACAAAATTTTATATGAGAATTCTATTTTTTGTTATAGATTATTTGCGTATCTATAAATTTATGTAGCTATAAGTTTATAATGAAATTTGCTAAATATATTTTTTACAGAGTTTTTTCTTAAAAAACACAAATTGTATCAACTTCTCCAATACGTGACAACAGTTTCCCCACTTGCCAATGGCGTAAAGTGGGCAAAGAGAGACTTAAAAGATGGGTGTAAATGCGCCGTCCAAATTCTAGCGTAAGCCGATTGGCTAAATAAGCTCATAAGTAGCCAGATAGAGTGCTAAGAGCCGTGCTAAACAGCATGATAGAAACCATCAAGACAACGATAGCATAGAGACTTTCAATACGCTGAAAAGGAAGAATGCGGTCGATAATCGCTTGAAAAATAAAAGGATTTACCAAGCCCAGCAACTGCAAAACAACAGCAACGCAACTGAGTTCGATGACATAATAAATATATTTCTTTGTTGTTCTTGTAAACCAAGAGAACGATACTAGTTTTTCTAATGGTTGGTCTAATTTTACATCAATGAATTTTTCAAGCAGTGGATCACGACCTGGGTGTACCGTTGGAGATTATCTCTCTGCAGGATTTTCAATGGGACATAGGGGACATAATATAGGAGTGGTAATTGGTGGAGTTATGGGGGGTAACTGGAGGACCAATAGGCGCTGCGGAAGGTTTATGGTTAGGAGGAAGAGTTGGCTCTGCAGTAGGATTTGCTACAGGTATAGGAAATACAGCCTATGGATGTTATCGCTAATATAAAAATCAGCAGATATTTCTAAAATGAACAAGCTTGTAGGCATAATTATGTATCTACAAACTTGACAGGAAGGTTTAGGTGCATAATTTTACAAAATTATATATTTAATTTGGATTTTTTTATGAGTGATATTATTCGTATTATTGCAGAATTATTATCTTCTACATGTGCTTTCTTTATATTTTTCTATGCAATGTTTTTACGGTATAAATTTAAAGGTTATAGTAACAAAGAAATTGTGAAAAAAATGTTTTTAAGCACATTTTTGTTCATTATATTTGTTATATTACTTTCTATAACAGTTTTTATTTGTATACGTTATTTATATGAAAAATGATTATTTATTATCTTTATATAATAATCTTTTTGATATTTTATTTTCAATATTTATTTTTATATTTTCATTTTCATTAATTTATAGATACAGTGGTGACAGTTGGAAAAATAGTATAAAGGAAGCGATTAAGACATTTAGTGGTTTATTTTTGTTATTTTTGGCGTTTTGTTTTATTTATGTTGCGTTTAAATATATTAGATATTAGTATTTATATTTAAATTATGTTTTATAAAAATGATTTTCATTTAAATAAGTTTATATTATTTGTAATTATATATAATTTTTATTTTATTATTATAAAATTTCTTTATGAAATTGCAATAATCATTTATTATAAAATACAGATGAATTTATGTGTATTTTATTGTTGATTTTTCTGTAACTATATTACATATGCGTTATATTTTATGATAAATGTATTTCATCTTTCTTGATGAAGATATATTTTTCTATTTTCATTGGAAAAATAAGCCTGTAAGAAATGCTTAATTTCCTTATTAGAGAAGTCTTCTTTCTTACTTTTATGATGAGATTTCTGAGCATAAAAAATATATGTAAAATCAATTATAGTATTTAAGTTTAGAATTTGAATTCAAATATTTTATCTATATGTCACGCGCTAAAAAGAGGCTATAAGTTGCTTTTGGGTGTTCAAAGAACTTGTCAGTAATGCTTATGGCCGTCGAGAGACGATAACTGATTTGTTCGTTTCCGCACGTCTCAAAATTTATTTTTGAAATAAGCTAATTTAGTAAATGTAACTTACTATACTTCTAGCCTCTACTCATTATCTTCAGAAAGAGGAAATGAGGCGATTTCTGTATCAAGTGCATCCATAAAATTGATAATAAAAGCAGCATTCGTTCCCAAATCTCTTGGTAAATAACGAGAAGCAGAACGCATATCAACAAAAGTAGTATCCCCTTCATCAGTTAAACGAATGATAATGTCTGAAATGAAACCAAGGTAAAAAGTTTTTGCCATTGTTTCAATATAAAGCGCATTTTCTTCACCTTTAAACTCTCGTTGTGCCACAACAGGCCAATCATAGGCTGCTAAAACATTGAGAACAGATTCGCGAATACGATCAGGTGAACCATCATAACGGCGCCCTGACATTTCTGGCCATTGTGAGATCTGTATTGCTGCTTGTTCAGTCAATACACTCTTGAGCGGTAAAGCATCGCTGGGACGTATTGTGCGAAAAAAAGCTGGCGGGCTTTGTGTGTCGGTAGAAATATCGTAAAGAGCCGGTAAGGTAAACCAAAGTCCAAAAAATAACATCAATGGTGTAGCAGTTATTAATGAATAAATGATCCCTTTTAAAGCTTTCATTCCCCCTAGGGCTCCATAGACCCATAAGCTGTAAAGTGCTTTTACAGCAAGAAAAAGAGAAATAATCACACAGCCAGTAGAGATACCTATCAAAATTATGAAGTCGGTTACGTTAATGACGGAAAAACGTTGTAAAATGACTGAAAATAATAAAATAAAGAACGCCAATCCACCAAATCGAGGGGACCATACTGCTGCTCTTGAAACGAACCGAACATATCTCTTCTTCATGAAGTTTTTTCCCCTCAATTGTAAACTATAAGCCAAGTTTTTTCAGAGTGTATACCTTACAAAAAGCTTATGCTCATAAAACAAAAATAAAGCACTTATTTTTGAGGTCAAGGATGCGTAATGTCTTATAAGTTTCCAGCGATTATTTTGGCACTTCATTGAAGGTAATCAGTATTTCTTCTATAGTTTATCATGTCATTGATGCGAATTTTATGGGAATGTTTGTAAATAAAAAGAAATAAATTCAAATAACAAGTTTTACGGTTGTTAGTAGCATATTTATTTAGAATTTTGATTTTTCTCTTCTGATTGCGGGGAGTATTTTCTGTCAGATAATGTGTATCAAATAGGATATGATGATGTGCAACAGAGATTTCATACTACTTCAATAAAAAATTTAGGGATCTACAATCAGACAAACCTGAATTCGAATATTCGATTAATAGAGGAAAAAGATAACCATTTTGATAGGCTTTGTTTATTTTGTATAGAAAGTAAGGTGTTGTACAAATGAGAGGTTAGTCCGTTTTTATTCATAAAATATGCGGCAGGTCGCAGATGAAAGGAAAGATTCACTTTCCTTTTTTGCAAGTGAAGAAGGAGCAAAAATACGTAAAATGACAAAACCTTCATTCAAATTTTTAGCAAGCAAAACTGAATTAGCATTTTTTTTAGGTTTTGATTTTTTGAGTTCTATTATTTGTATTGGTTTTCCAATAATAAGATCGAGTATATTATCAGGGGCTGTTCTGTCATTAAGGCTATAGAAAATAATTCCGTTGTGTGTGTAAGCTGCTAATGTCCAAAATTGTCGTGTTTTCAAAGCTTTTAAATGAACAGGTCCATTTTCAAGATTAAATCTGCAGACTTTAAGAAGAAAGAGTGGATCAGCAGATTGTTGAATAGGATTATCGGGAGTAAAAGCAACAAATTGATAAGGGGCTCCGGATTTTTTAAGTGCTGTCCATATATTATTTTGTGCCCAATAGGGGATCAGAAAGAGAACGCAAATATGAACGATAATAGCGCCAATGATTGCAAGAAGTGCGATATAAATGAATCTAGTCACAATTTATTTGTCCTGATGGAATTTGTTCTATTGAGGGCATTGTAAGCTTTTGTAATGCCGTTGCAGAGATGATTGAGGTATCGTATAAGGTAAGAATAAGCCCGAATTCTTTTTGACTAACTGTTGCAAGCCAATTGCCGGCTTGCGGTGTAGGTGAAATATTGATGTGCAATGAGCCATCATGCTCATAAGTAACAGCGTTCGTATGGAGTTCAAAAGGTATTTCTTTCGATGAAGTATAGGGCTTTAGGGACTTATCAGCTGTATAAAGGGTAAAAAGACGGGTTTCAGGAATGGTGCCTTTGAGCAAATAATGACAGCGAGAGTGGAGTGGACGCCCTTGGTTATCTTGCCAAATCTGGAATTGAATGCCTTCAGTGCGTCCGAGTGAAACAATGCCTTGTTTAGCGGTGCGGGCGCGGGTATAAGGATCCATATTGGCGGTTCCAATTTGTGGATAAGCACTCCATTTTCCAATTCTAAAGAGTCCAAAATGATGAAAGGAATTGAGCACATAATCGACACTCAATTTTCCACATAAAATAGAAAAAGCGAAGATAAAAAAGAAAATGGTGATATTAAAAAACATCATAGAATATCTTGAATTCAAAATGTTGAATCTCCAGTTGTTTTCATTTTCAAAGAAATTGCAGATGTTTTTTTCAGATCTTTGTTAATCAATCGCACGATATTTAATGTTTCAGGAGAAAGCGTAGAGGGTGTTTGGGGAAAAAATTCAGAATCTACATGGGAGGAAAGTATTGGGGAATGATAAGGAAGAAGAGAATCTTTAACACCATAGAGCTGTTTGAGCATGATATTTTGGTGTGCAGCAAGCATGATGCGTTGCCATATCATGGCAGGAACGCCACCTCCAAAAGCACGATTCATCGGTGAAAAGTTATCATTTCCCATCCATACCGCTCCAGTATAATTGCCTGTAAAGCCAACAAACCAAGCATCACGATAGGATTGTGATGTTCCAGTTTTCCCAGCGACAAGAGTCATGGGCAGAGCAGCACGCTTACCAGACCCTCGTGTTGTGACACCCACCATCATTTGGTTCATATAGGCAGCTGATTGTCTGCTGAGAACTCGGTGTAACTTATTTCCGTTATGCTCGAAATCCCATATCACATGCCCATCGATTGTTCTGATTTGCATGAACCCATGCCGATTACCAGCTATCCCGCCATTCGCAAAGACATTAAAGCCAGTTGCTTGATCCATGGGGGTCATGTTGGAAGTGCCAAGAACCATCGTTTTGTGTGATAAAATATGCGCGTTAATCCCCATATTCTTGATGAGATCTATAATGGGTTTGGTATCGCGGTGAAGATATTGATAGGTGAGATACACAGGGACTGTATTAATGGAAAAAGCTAAAGCTGTTGCTAAATCAATTTTCCCCAAATAACGACCAGAATTATTTTTTGGTGTCCAACCTCCCCAATTAATAGGAGCATCTAAAACGATTGTTGAGGGAGAAAGTCCGTGTTCCAGTGCGGTTGCGTAAACATAAGGTTTGAATGAAGAACCAGTTTGCCGTCCGCCTTGTGTCGCTCTGTTAAATTGGCTCTTTTTATAATCTAGTCCTCCAACAATTGCGCATACGGCACCATTATTATCGAGTATAACAGTGGCAGCTTGTGTTACGCGATATTGTTGACCATATTGATGTAAATGATATGCAATTGATTCTTCTGCTGCTTTTTGAATATTCGGATCAAGGGTCGTTTG
Organism: Bartonella sp. MR90HLJMH; assembly: GCF_042194115.1. NCBI lineage: Bacteria > Pseudomonadati > Pseudomonadota > Alphaproteobacteria > Hyphomicrobiales > Bartonellaceae > Bartonella > Bartonella sp. MR90HLJMH. Next base: position 126,719 of record NZ_JBHIMM010000003.1, on the reverse strand, counting down.
AATAATTAAACTATGGCTTGGAAGTTGATTACGCATTTTTTTGACTTCCTCGAATGCCCAATCAAGAAAATAATCAGCCTGATTATTTTCTATTTGGGGAAGTGCCCTAGCAGGGTGGCGATGCGCATTGATAATCTGGCTCTTCGTCATAAAGCCACTATTAACAAGATTAGAAAGGACTACATTGGCACGTGTTTGAGCTGCAAAGAGATGACTATGAGGAGCATATTTTGTTGGAGCTTTAAAGAGTCCTGCTAACATAGCAGATTCACTTAAAGATACATGACGTATGTTTTTTCCAAAATAAAATTTTGCAGCTGCTGCAATACCAAAATTGTTTCCTCCCATATAGGCGCGGTCAAGATAAAGTTGCAAAATCTGTTTTTTGCTAAAATTTGCTTCTAGCCAAAGAGCAAGATAAGCTTCTTTGATTTTACGTGTTATGGTTCTCTCGTTTGTTAAGAATAAATTTTTAGCCAATTGTTGTGTGAGAGTTGAACCACCTTGCACTACACCTTTAGCTTGCATATTTTGTGAAATTGCCCGTGTAAGTCCTTGAAAATCAATACCCCAATGATCGAAAAAACGACGGTCTTCTGTAGCAAGAACCGCTTTAATGACAGTGTCAGGCATTTCTTCAACGGGGACAGAGATTGCCGGCAGTGCACCACGGTGCCCAATGGAATTTCCATAGCGATCTAGAAAAAGAATGGAAAAGTTTTTAGGAGAAGACCAATCTGTTTTGGTCAGTTCAAAAACAGAAATGCCCAAAATAGTGAAAAGAGTAAATCCCATCAACCCTAATGTCAGTATTTCATCGAGAACTTCAACGATAAAACGTTTCCATCCTTGAAGATGAAAATTTTGTGAGATGATTTTTGCCTTTTTCCAGAAAAAACTGTTAGCAGAACGAATGTGATAAAGCGCTGTATCTAATCGTGCGTCTAATTCAATGAGAGCAGGACTGTGAAATGGCTTACGGTGTTGCCTTTTCTTTTTTTTAAAAAAATCAAACATTTAAAGAGAGCCTATGGCAAAGAAATACAACCAAACAAATCTACAATAATTATATGGAGTAGAAGTATTTTTTTGCTATAGTGCTAACAGAGAAAGAGTTTATTTTAGAATTATTCATTTTTCGTAAGATAGTGTATTAAGATTTTATTATTTTATCTAATAAATTTTATTCTCATTATTAAAAATATTTTATTTTGAGTTTTTAAAAATTTAAAGTAATGTTAATGCATTCTTCTGTAAGATAGAGGATAAATTATTTCCATTTGTGATTTTTAAATCGACCCAAAAAAGCCATTATTTCTTTTATCCTTTATCAAGGAAGAGAAGAGGTGGGTTAGTGAAATATTTATGATGAAAAAAAAATTCTTGTTCGTAATAATAGCAGCTTTTTTAGGAGCAGATTCTGTTCTAGCTTCTGGGTGTGCTGAAGTAGGTAAGAAGGTTGCTGCGCAAGAGAGCGGGGTTCTCGTCCGTTCAAACCCAGTTGTTCAGGATGGAAAGGGCATGTGTGCAATTGTGATTGTTGTACCAGCCCGTAATGGGGAAAAGTTACGTCGTGTTGAGTTTTTTGTTCCTGCTGATTAGTCTTTGGCAGATGGTGTTGTGATGCGTATCTTAATCGTTGAAGATGATCGGAATCTTCATCATCAATTAGCAGAAGCTGTAAGACGTGCAGGATATGTTTCCGATAGTGCTTTCGATGGTGAAGAGGCTTATTTTTTAGGGAGCACAGAGTCTTACGACGCGGTGATACTTGATATAGGTTTACCGTATATTGATGGTATTCGTGTTGTTGAAAAATGGCGTCAAGAAGGGCACTCCATGCCTGTTTTAATGCTAACGGCGCGAGACCGTTGGTCTGATAAGGTGCACGGTATTGATGCTGGGGCTGACGATTATGTTGTGAAGCCATTTCATTTGGAGGAAGTGATGGCGCGTTTACGAGCATTAATTCGTCGCGCTACGGGACATGCGACAAGTGCATTATGTTGCGGAAATGTTTTGTTGGATACGAAGACGTCCCGTGTTTTTGTGGATGGTCAGTTGATTAAACTAACATCTTATGAATTCAGACTGCTTTCGTATCTCATGCATCATTGTGACAGGGTCATTTCAAGAACAGAACTTACTGAACATCTTTATGATCAGGATTTTGATAAGGATTCGAATACGGTGGAAGTCTTTGTAGGTCGGTTACGGAAAAAGCTTGGAGTGGATTTGATTGAAACTATTCGAGGAATGGGGTATCGCGTGAGAACGCTAGGTGATTAATGAATACTTTCGAAAAGAATAATTGGTGTAGGAGGTTCTTTTTTGTAATTACTCGATCTCTCAGTTTACGTGTTATGGTCTTATCAACATTATGGGTTGTTATTTCTCTTTTATCGATTTCTGCAGTAAGTATTTTATTTTATAAACGTTCAACTGAACAAAGCCTAGAGCGTATTCTTTCTGCTCAACTCTACAGTCTTATTGCAACAGTGACGGTGTCATCGGAAGGTACTTTGAGAGGAGGGGCTGGGATTGATGATATTCGTTATTCTGATCCAACAACAGGATGGTATTGGGAAGTTGTTGCGATATCTCATAATTTAAAAGGAAGATTGACATCCCCCTCATTGGGAACAGGCGAGATATTTACACCAAGTGATGTTGATATACCTTTTGACAATAAGTTCTTTCGCTCTTATCGGATAAAGGGGAACAATGGTCAAAAGCTACAAGTGATTGAGAGTGATGTTGTTCTTGATAATGAAAATCATATTGCACGTTTTCGGCTTGTTGGGAATATCGATGAAGCTCATGCCCAAGTAAAGGAATTTAAGCGAACTTTGCAAATTTTTCTTTGGAGTTTTGGTATCGGGAGTGTTCTTATTAATATTGCTATTATTTTCTTTAGTTTTCAACCGTTGAAGCTTATTCGACGCGCATTGAATGATATTCGCGAAGGAAGAGTTCACTATGTGAATACGAATTTAGTAAGCGAAGTGATGCCGCTTGTACAAGAGATGAATGCTCTCATTAATAATAATCAGCGTATTATTGAGCGATTTCGCACACAGGTTGGTAATCTTGCGCATTCATTGAAAACGCCTCTATCCGTGATTATGAATGAGACAGATAAGATGCGCGGAGAAAAGGCTTGTTTGTTGAGAGAGCAAACGCAAATAATGCAAGCTCAAATCAATCATTATCTTCAGCGTGCGCGGATTGCAGCACAATGCGATAGTATTGTCTATCATACGTCTGTTCGCAGTGTGCTTGAACGTTTGGTGCGGGTTATGAAAAAGCTTAATCCTGAAAAACAAATTCAATTTATTATGGATGTTGATGATATTGTTTTTTCTGGAGAGAAGGAAGATTTAGAAGAAATTATAGGGAATTTGATTGAAAATGCTACTCAGTGGTCTCGAGCAAAGGTTTTGATCTCTTGTTGTTTAGAAGAAAATGTTGAAGAAACAGAATATTTTAGTATCTTTGTAGAAGATGATGGCCCTGGTTTAACAGAAGACAAAATGGAGGAAGCATTAAAAAGAGGGCGGCGGTTTAATGAAAGTAAACTAGGGGCAGGCTTAGGGCTAGCAATTGTTTCAGATATGGTCAGTGAATATGGTGGCAAGCTCTTTTTATCACGTTCTGATTTGGGTGGGTTGTATGCAAAAGTTTTATTACCTAAGATGGGAGAATAACATATTTTCTCCTTAAGCAAGAAATGTCTATAAAGTTTGTAAAGCAGTATTTTCAGATAATACATAAAGAGTAGGGAAACATTGTTTTTAGTTTCTTTGTTTAGTTGATATATACAAGAAAAATGGACAATAGATTTTATAATATTTTCCATGAAAAAATGAATTTTTATCAATTCACATCACTCTTCTCATGAAGAGGGTAAAATGTAAGCGAGACATTCTCTGTTCGTATTGGAAAAAAGTGATATGCTCTTATTAATTTTTGCAGCATTTTTTCTGACTTTTCTGGCAAGTATTCTTTTTCGTTCACTACGTTTTGACGATGAGATAAAGAAAGAATGGAAAGTTCAAACCGTGGATGGTTATAGAAGTCATAAGCATACGATTGAGTTTAACAAGCTTTATATGCATTATAAAAAAAGAAATATTCTTAAGGCTTTAAGTATTTTATTTGTTCTTCTTATGACATGGAATATTTATGGGCTGACAGGCAGTCCAGAAGTGAAAAGTTATTTTTTTAGCGAATTAATGGATAAGGATCCTAAAACTCTTAGTAAGCAAGAAAAGCTTATTCGTTTACAAGTGCTTTTTTTCCGTGCACCTCATGATGGCAAGCTAGCAGATGCGTTAGCGGTAGGGTATCTCGAAGAAAGCCTTTTTCAAGAGGCTGTGAATACTTATTTAGACGCACTTCGTTTGAATGGAGAAACAGCTCCAAGGCTTGTAGGATATGGTTTAGCATTGGTTGGTTATGAAGGGGGAGTGATAACACAAGAAGCACAAAATGCTTTTCAAAAAGCAGCAGATTTAGCGCCAACAGATTTTTATCCACGTTTATTGTTGGCCGATGCATTGCATCAAGCAGGAAAAACTGCGCAGGCAGTGCAATTTTTACAAAGCTTTCTTGATACAATGCCTGAAAATTTTTCAGGACAATCACGTGTTAAAAAAATGATGATTCAGTTACATGATTTATCGAGTGAGCATACAAAGAAAAGCAATCATCGCCAATTGAGATGATGAAATATAAAGAGAAATGCTGTTTAGAAAGACAAGAGAAGTAATCTCTTAGAAGTAGGTGTTTGTGAAGAAGATTGAAGAACAGAAATGAAGAATGTAAAGAGCGTGATATAAGTGGTTATAGGTTAAATAAAAATTGGTTGTAAAACTAAAAAAGGAAGAAAGATATTGATAAGCTTGTTAGCAAAGGTGAGGTATTGGATAAAAAGTTGCACCTATGTAGAAGATGTGCAAAGCTCTTAAAAAATGAAATATCGATACTCATTATAACATATTTAATTTTTTCGTAGAGTGTCTATGAAAAGTCAATCTTTAAAGAATTCTTCTTCGTTGAAGGTTATTTTAGAGCAGCGAAAAAAAAAGCGCTTGCTGATCATATTATTATGTTGTTTGGTTATGACAGTTGCAGCAAGTCTTATAGTGTATGCAATGCGTCATGCGGTCAGTTTTTTTAGAATGCCCTCTGAAATTACAAGAGAAGATATTTTAACGGGGCGCCCTTTGCGTTTGGGTGGCTTTGTTGAAAAGGAGACTGTTCAATATGTTGGAGAGAGAGGCGTTATTTTTTTTGTAACGGATAACAAAAAACATGAAAAAGTGGTTTTCAACGGTGCCTTACCGGATCTTTTTCGTGAAGGTCAGGGGGTGATTGTAGAAGGGCATTTCGATAAACAGGGTTTTTTTGTAGGGACGCGTATTTTAGCAAAACATGATGAAACTTATATGCCTAAAGAAACAGCTGATCGTTTAAAAAAACATTACATTATGGAGAAATAATTCGAGTGTGCTTGTCGAACTGGGTCATATTTTTTTAGCTGCAGCATTTTCAGTAAGCTTATTAGGGGCGTTCTTACCTGCTTTAGGTTTTTGGTGGAGAGAGCGTTTGTTAATGCAAACAGCTGTTCCTCTAACATATATCACTTTTACATTACTGCTTTTATCTTTTTTAGTGATAATTTATGCTTATGTTGTATCTGATTTTTCTGTTTTGAACGTTGTTGAGAATTCTCATTCAGAAAGACCGATGCTCTATAAAATTACCGGTGTTTGGAGCAACCACGAAGGCTCTATGTTGTTATGGGTTTTAAGTCTTGCTTTTTTTAGTGCATTGATGGCCTTTTTTAGCCAACATTTGCCAGAAGATTTTAAGACGCTTGTTTTAATTTGCCAAAGTTGGATTACAAGTGCTTTTCTTTTATTTATTCTTTTTGTATCCAATCCATTTTTACGTGTGAATCCACCAGCATTGCAGGGAAATGGTCTCAATCCTCTTTTACAAGATATCGCATTAGCAATTCATCCACCGCTACTTTATTTAGGTTATGTTGGTTTTTCACTCTGTTTTTCTTTTGCCGTTGCGGCATTGATTATGGGACATGTTGATAGAGTTTGGGCGCGTGGGATTCGTCCGTGGCTTTTACTTTCTTGGTGTTTTTTAACATTGGGTATTATGGTTGGCTCCTATTGGGCTTATTATGAGCTAGGATGGGGGGGCTATTGGTTTTGGGATCCTGTTGAAAATGTTTCGTTTATGCCTTGGCTTTCAGGAACGGCTCTTTTACATTCTGCTCTTGTTCTCGAAAAACGAGAAATATTGAAAAGTTGGACTTTGTTTTTAGCGCTGCTTACTTTTTCTCTTTCTCTGATGGGAACTTTTCTTGTGCGTTCGGGGCTTTTAGTTTCTGTTCATAGTTTTGCTGTTGATCCAGCACGGGGGCAAGCAATTCTTGCGCTTTTATTTTTTTTTACGGGAGCGGCTTTTCTTCTTTTTGCTTTGCGCACCCCTATTTTAAAAACAGAAAGATTTTTTCAACCAATTTCACGTGAAGGGTTTATTGTTTTAAATAACTTGTTACTTACAACAATAACAGCAACAGTATTGATTGGTACGCTTTATCCTTATTTTATTGAGATATTAACAGGACAAAAAATTTCTGTAGGGGCTGCTTTTTTTAACCTTACCTGTGGACCGCTAATGATTTTGCTGTTGTTGTTTGTTCCGTTTGGAACAATGACGGCATGGAAACGCGGTGATTTTCTTGCAGTTTTTGAACGGTTATGGTTTGTTTTTGTATTGGCTGCTATCGTCTGTTTTATAATATTTTATGCGACATCTTTGCGTGATATCTTTGCAGTTTTAGGGATTGGGCTTTCAGCGTTTGTTTTTCTAGGCAGTTTAGCGGATCTATGGGGAAAGAGTGGATATGGCAAGAGAGCTTTTTCAATACGCGTTAAGAGATTTCTTGGATTGCCATGGTCTACTTTTGGTGCAGCAATAGCACATATGGGATTAGGTGTTACATTATTTGGTATTGTTTGTGTGGCAAGTTTTGGGCAAGAACGTATTTTAATCATGAACGTAGGGGATAGGGTGACGATAGCGGATAAAACGCTTCATTTTGATGCAGTGTATGAAGGTGTTGGTTCGAATTATTCGGCAATGGAGTTTTATTTTAAAATATATGAAAATAAAAACATTGTGGGTCATGTAACAGCCTCAAAGCGATTTTATTCAAGCCAAAATACATCAACAACAGAAGTTGGTCTTCAAAATCATGGCTTATCGCAGCTATATATTGTACCAGGGCATACCGATAATCGGGGTCTTGTTGTACACATATGGTGGAAGCCTTATGTAATATGTATTTGGTTAGGGGCATTCATGATGGCTGTAGGCGGATGTCTTTCTCTTCTGGGGTATTGGTTTCGCATTGGCATGTACAATAGGGTACTGCTTGCTTTAAATTTTTGGAAAAGACATTGAGATGAAAAAAAATCTTTGGATTTTATTTTTTTTAATTGCAACGTTTCCTTTTCGATTAGCAATAGCAGTAGAGCCGGATGAGATTTTAAAGGATAAGGTTCTTGAAGCGCGAGCACGCCATATTTCATCACATTTACGTTGTCCGGTTTGTCAAAATCAATCAATTGATGATTCAGATGCTGCTCTAGCACGTGATTTACGGCTTTTAATTCGGGAAAGGCTAAAAATGGGCTATAGTAACCAGCAAGTCACTGACTTTCTTGTTGAACGATATGGTGAATTTATTCTCTTGAAACCACCATTGAATAAAATAACTTGGTTTTTATGGTTTTCGCCTTTGATCATCATCATCATTGGCACAAATATCATATTTTTCCACTTAAAACGGAATAATCATGAGAAAATAATGAGTTATCTGAATGAAAAAGACAGTCAAAAATGCCATTGCATTAAAAAAGATGTTACATAAAAGAAAAAATCGGCTCATCTGCAATGAGCATACAATCTTATTATAATTATATTAGGGGATACTGAAACCTTACAAAACTTTAATAATTTAGACAGAAAACGGTAAGGTCTAGTATTTTATAAGTGATCGCAATTGGAATAAAGGTATAATTGAATAGGAGCATAGAGTAAATGATTAAAAAGGCTTTCTTTAAAACGTTTGTCGCAGTGAGTTTTTCTGCGATATTGGAAAGTGCACTGTTTTTTAGTGGATGTACATCAAGCTTGTTGATGACAAAGGCTCATGCAAGTTCTGTATTTACTTCGTTAATGCAACAACAGGGATTTGCCGATATTGTTGCTCAAGTGAAACCAGCAGTTGTAGCAGTACAAGTAAAGAGCAATAAAAAGAAAGAAGATAGGTTCTTTAGCAACTTTTTTAGTGGTCCAGGATTTGATCAATTACCAGACCAACATCCTTTGAAAAGATTTTTTAAAGAGTTTTATGATTTTGATAAACCTAAAAATAAATTTCCCCACCAATCACGGAGACTCCGTCCTATTGCTTTTGGATCGGGTTTTTTTATTTCGTCTGATGGTTACATTGTAACCAATGATCATGTGATTTCTGACGGAACAAGTTATACTGTTGTTCTTGATGATGGTACAGAATTGAACGCAAAGCTTATTGGGAAAGACCCCAAAACCGACCTTGCCGTATTAAAAGTAAGTGATAAAAGAAAATTTTCCTATGTTGATTTTGGTGATGATTCAAAGCTTCGTGTTGGGGATTGGGTTGTTGCCATTGGGAATCCATTTGGTCTTGGTGGAACTGTGACAGCAGGTATTGTTTCTGCACGTGGACGTGATATTGGCACTGGTGTGTATGATGATTTTATTCAGATTGATGCTGCTGTTAATAGAGGAAACTCTGGTGGCCCAACATTTGATCTTAATGGAAAGGTTGTTGGGGTTAATACAGCAATTTTTTCTCCTTCTGGAGGAAATGTTGGGATTGCTTTTGCTATTCCGGCAGCGACTGTAAAACAGGTTGTACAACAACTTATTGAAAAAGGTTCAGTTCAACGTGGTTGGTTAGGTGTTCAGATTCAGCCGGTAACAAAGGAGATTTCCGATTCAATAGGTTTGAAAGAAGCCAAAGGTGCTTTGGTCACTGATCCGTTAAAAGGGCCGGCAGAAAAGGCTGGTATTAAAGCGGGTGATGTAATTATTTCCGTGAATAATGAAAAGGTTGCTGATGCGCGTGATCTGGCGAAACGTATTGCAAATATTAAACCAGGAGAAACGGTAACCATAGGGATTTGGAGATCAGGTAAGGAGGAAAGTATCAAGGTTAAACTCGCTTCAATGTCTGAAGATGAAAGTAAGAAAGAGGCTTCAAAACATTCAAATGAACGGGGTGATTTAGATGAAACATTGGAAGATTATGGTCTGATTGTTATACCTTCTGATGATGGTGTAGGGGTTGTGGTAACGGATGTCGATACCGATTCAGATGCTGCAGATAAAGGGATACGCCCTGGAGATATCATTGTGACAGTAAATAATAAACCGGTTAAAAAAGTCTCTGATATTGTTAGCACAATCAAAAATGCTCAGCAGTTAGGACGAAAGGCTATACTCTTACAAGTGCGAACAAATGATCAAAATCGTTTTGTTGCTCTTCCAATTTTGAAAAAATAAGGCTTTAGTTGTAGGACAAATGTTTATTAAATGTTTGTCCTACAACATAATAAAATAATGGAGATACGTTTTATGAAGATACTCGTTATTGAAGATGATCATGAGACGGGGCATTATCTCGAAAAGGCTTTTTTGGAAGTAGGGCATTCTGTTGATGTTGCTTATGATGGGGATACGGGATACGCTTTAGCGACCACGGAAAATTATGACGTTATGGTTGTTGACCGAATGCTTTTGCATCGTGATGGCCTTTCTATTATTGCTGAATTGCGCGCTAAAGGCAATGAAACACCGGTTCTTATCCTTTCGGCTTTAGGGCAAGTTAATGATCGTGTAACGGGGTTGCGTGCAGGGGGAGATGATTATTTGACAAAGCCTTATGCTTTTTCTGAACTTCTTGCGCGTGTTGAAGTTTTACAACGGCGGAAAAATCCTAAAGAAGCAGAAACTGTTTATTGTGTAGGTAATCTTGAACTTGATCGGCTAGCACATACGGTAAAACGGGGTGATAGAAACATCCTATTGCAACCACGAGAGTTTCGTTTACTTGAATATTTGATGCGCTATGCGGGGCAGGTTGTTACACGCACTATGCTTTTGGAAAATGTTTGGGATTACCATTTTGATCCACAAACGAATGTCATTGATGTCCATATCTCCCGTTTGAGAGCCAAAATTGAAAAAGATTTTGATGTTCCCCTTCTCCATACCGTGCGTGGAGCTGGATATATGCTGAAAGCACCAGATAACAAAGCATGAATCGTTTGATTAATATAATGCGCACGACGGCGCTAAGGCTTTCAGCACTTTATATTTTATTGTTTGGCTTGGTGGCAACAGGGCTTTCTATTTATATGACGGCATTTTCTGCTTCATTGTTAACAGAGCAAACTGAACAGGCTTTACATGAAGAATTAAAGTATATTGAAAATGCTTATAATTATGGGGGATTATCCTTATTAATGCGCACTATTGATTATCGTTCAAGACAACCAGGAGCATTTCTTTATCTTGTCACGGATTCTATGGGGCGTATTTTAGCAGGAAATGTAGCACGTATTGAATTAGGTCTTTTGAATCAGAGTGGTTTTATTTCTACCTCTTTTTTGTATTCTCGTTTTGGAGAACATGGCAAAACAAGTGAACATCGCGCTTTGGCGGTTATTGTTGATTTACCTAATGCTATGAAGATTCTTATAGGACGCGATTTGGATGAGCCAGAACGTTTTGCAGTGGTTATTCGTAAAGCTGTGATCATTGCACTTGCTGCAATGGTTGGAGGCGCTTTACTCATATGGTTTTTTGTTGGCAGGAGAGCTTTACAAAGGATTGATCATGTAACGGCTGCATCACAGCGCCTGATGGATGGTGATTTCAGTGGGCGTTTACCTGTTTCTGGAGTAGGGGATGAGTTTGATCGATTGTCAACTAATCTTAATGTTATGTTAGACCGCATTGAAGAGTTAAATATTGGTTTACGTCAAGTATCAGATAATATTGCTCATGATCTGAAAACGCCGTTAACGCGTCTTAGAAATCGCGCTGAAGAAGCGCTTTCAGGAAATAAGACAAAGCTTGAATATCGTCAGGTCCTTGATAGGGTTATTGCAGAATCAGATCAACTTATTTGTACGTTCAATGCGATTTTAATGATTTCACGTATTGAGGCCAGCAGTGCAATTGAGCATCTTGAAATGATGAATATGAAACTGATCCTTGAAGATGCTGTTGAGATTTACGAACCTTTTGCTGAAGAGTCAGGTGTTTTACTTCGGTTGGGGAATATATTTGATAAAGAGCTTAAGTTGAATCGTGAGCTTGTTGCACAATCAATTTTTAACCTTATAGATAATGCCATTAAATATGCTTCTAAAGGTAAAAGGAAAGCGGAGGTTTGCTTATCAATGGAATATCGTGATGAACATTTGTTAGTTGTTGTGAGTGATAATGGACCAGGAATAGCAGAGGATAAACTTGAAAAAGTGACAGAACGATTTGTTCGTCTTGAAGAAAGCCGTACACAACCTGGGTTTGGGATTGGTTTAAGTATAGCAAAAGCAGTTATGAAGCTTCACGGGGGTGAATTGTTACTTGAAAATGCAAATCCAGGGCTTAGGGCTGTTTTGTTATTTCCTTAAAGACATTTTTCTTCACTTTTCTCTTTTCATACGTAACAACTATTTTAAAAGTATAAAGCAATAGAAAGGAAGGCAAAATGCTTTTCAAGGGAGCGCAGACGAAACAAGCTTTTTTAAAAACACAGCTTCTCCCTTTATGCCCTCTCGATAAAAGTGGTTCCCAATGGTTAAAAGACATGGAAGAACAAGCAAGGAAAGAAGGTTTAGAATCGCTTGTTTCCCTTATTTCAGAGAGTGGAACGCAGATAGTTTTTATCAGTTCGGTTATGACCTTATCTCCTTTTTTGCGTGAGGTTTTAATTGCCAATCCATCATATCTTAGTGCTTTATTAAATGTTGATATAGAAACAAGGCTGAGCGAAATTATAGATGATATTACGGCTATTGATAAGGATGAATCTATAAATGAAACTTCATTGATGGCTGCTTTAAGGCGCAAAAAACGAGAAGCGCATGTTCTCATTGCTTTAGCTGATTTGAGTGGTGTTTTTACTTACGAAGTTTCATGTGTTTGGTTGACACGTTTGGGCGAAGCAGCATTAAGTGTAGCGCTGCGTTTTCTATTAAGAGAAGCGCATGATCATGGTAAGATCAATTTATTAAGCCGTGAAAATCCAGAAAAAGACTGTGGTTTAATTATTTTAGGGATGGGAAAATTAGGAGCAGGGGAACTTAATTATTCTTCTGATATTGATCTTATTGTTTTCATTGATGAAACATCACCTCATATTGGTAATCTTTCTGAAAGTGTTGACGTATTTTCTAAAATGGTACGCCGATTAATCCGTATCATTCAAGAACGCACTGCGGAAGGATATGTTTTTCGTCTTGATTTTCGGCTTCGTCCAGATCCAGGATCAACTCCTTTGGCTCTACCAGTAAGGACTGCCTTGCGGTATTACGAAGGGCGTGGGCAAAATTGGGAACGAGCAGCCATGATTAAAGCACGTCCAGTTGCTGGCGATAAGAGGGCAGGTTTTAACTTTCTTAAAGAGCTTTTTCCCTATGTGTGGCGGAAATATTTAGATTACGCTGCTATTGCTGATATTCATTCGATCAAACGTCAAATTCATGCGCATAAAAATTACGGTCAAATTGCAGCTTATGGGCATAATATAAAGTTAGGGCGTGGTGGTATTCGTGAGATTGAGTTTTTTGTTCAGACACAACAGCTCATTGCTGGTGGGCGTTTTCCTCAATTACGTGGACGCCAGACAGTTGCAATGTTAGCAGAACTTCACACGCTTGGTTGGATCAGTGAGAAAACCAGAAATAGCCTTATAAAAAGTTATGCTTTTCTTCGAAATGTGGAACATCGTATTCAGATGCTTTTCGATGAACAAACACACCTTCTTCCAAATGATATTGCTCAATTCACAAGTGTTGCCTATTTAATGGGTTATCAAGACAGCAGCAGTTTTATCCGTGATTTATTAAAAACACTTCAGGTTGTTGAAAAACATTATGCAGCACTGTTTGAGAATGAGCAAGAACTTGGTTTAGAAATTGGTAATTTAGTTTTTACAGGTGAAGAAGATGATCCGGAGACATTAATAACGTTAAGCCGTTTAGGCTTTGAAAGAGCAAGTGATATTTGTCGTATTATGCGTACTCTCCATTGTGGTCGTTATAAAGCAACGCAATCAGCCGAAGCACGCGAGAGATTAACGGAATTAACACCAGCTCTTTTGAAAGCTTTTGGTGGGACAAAACGAGCTGATGAGGCGATGTTGCGTTTTGATAGTTTTTTACAGGGCTTACCTTCAGGAATTCAGCTTTTTAGTCTTTTGCAGTCTAATCCCTCTCTTTTGGATATGCTTGTCCTTATTATGGGCGCTGCTCCACGTCTTGCAGAAATTATTACACGCAGATCCCATGTTTTTGATGGAATGTTAGATCCGAATATTCTTTCAGAATTACCAACAAAAACGTATTTAGAAAAACGGCTTGAATATTTTCTTGAAAATATCTTTCCTTATGAGGAAATTCTCGATCATTTAAGAATTTTTGCAGATGAACAACGTTTTTTGATTGGTATTCGAATTTTGAATGGTGCAATTACAGGAGAAAGAGCGGGTTTTGCTTTTACTGCGCTTGCTGATCTTATGATTACAAAAACATTTGCTGCCGTTCAAGAGGAATTTTCTCGTCTTCATGGTAGTGTTAAAGGGGGGCGTGTTGGCATATTGGGTATGGGGAAGCTTGGAAGTCGCGAATTGACGGCAGATTCCGATGTTGACCTCGTTTTGCTTTATGAACACGATGATGATGCAGAAATATCTGATGGAGAAAAGCCTCTTTATATCTCTCAATATTATACGCGTTTAGCACAGCGCCTCATTTCTGCTTTATCCACTCTTACAAGCCAAGGTGTTCTTTATGTCGTTGATTTAAGGTTACGGCCGTTAGGCAATAAAGGACCTGTTGCTGTTTCTTTTCCATTTTTTAAAAAGTATTATCGCCAAGAAGCATGGATATGGGAATATCTTGCTTTAACAAGGGCTCGAGGCATTGCAGGAGATCCTGATTTTTTACAAAAGCTAGAAAATGAAGTGTGTGCAATTATTGCTATTTCTCGTGATAAGAAGGAAGTTGCAAAAGAAGTATGTGAAATGCGTTCCTTGATTGCAAAAGAAAAGCCGCCAAAAAATCAATGGGATTTAAAAACGATGTCTGGTGGCATTATGGATTTGGAGTTTATTGCTCAATTTTCTCTTATTACGCATGTCATTGAGTTTCAAATTGGAGCAACAACAGCTGATATTTTAGATCACTTACCAAACAGTTTTCTTAATCAGTCATGTATTGCTGATTTACATTATGCCTATCGTCTTTATACAAATTTGAGTCAAATTATACGGCTTTGCTTAAATGATTCTCTTGATCCCAATAATATGCCACCTGGATTAAGTGACCTTTTGTTAAATAGTGTTGGGGAACCTGATTTGCTTCGTGTTGAAAAGTTAATTGCAGAAACTGGGCAATTGGTCTGTTCAGTTTTTACAAAAATCATGAAACATTAAAATAATTCTATAAGAATAATAAAAATTATTAATTCCGTTTTTATATATTAATTTTTGTCTTTTATTTCATTACACGCTTGAGAGGGTTAGAGTGAAGTTCTCTACTGATTTCTCAAGTGTGATGAAAAAAATTCTCTGTTAAATGTGCCATTCTAGGTGTCATTCTTTATACAAAAAGCGATGAGTGACGAGTTTAGTGAATGATATTCTTTATGAATCTTATCTCCTGTATATGAAAAAGCATATGGGTCATTTATTAAGCAGCAGTATATCAGATACATTTATGAATTAAGAGATATTCAACACAAGAATATATGCAAGAGTATTTTGATCGTATTTGATCGTACAGATTTATATAAAAACTTATAGAGATTATGTCTCATTACACTAATAATACCAACATATTGAAATCAATATGATAAAAAGCTTTATTGATTACATACCTCATTTTTTCAAAAAAATGACATTATAATTATTTGTATAATTATGGATAATAATGATTAATATGAAGCTATAAAAGATAATATGTAATAATTAATGGAAATACAAAGCATATTTAAAGTTTTTTATAATATTATTTATTAAAACTACTTTTATTTTTTTGTAACTGTGTCATTTTTGCTATAGATTTTTTAAAAAAAATGTGAAACGATTTACTATTATTTATGTATCACATTAGCTTTTAGGGGAGCAATTATGATTACAAAGTATTTAGTCTCAACATCTATCTTTTCTTTAATTTCAATTTCTGTAGTACAAGCGGCGGATGTCATTACTCCTGAACAGCCTGTTCCTGTTATTGCAGTTCCTGCTTTTTCTTGGACAGGATTTTATCTTGGAGGACAGATTGGTAGCTTTTCAGGTAAAACAACTGCAAGTTATTTAAAAGATGAGACGGGGATATGGAATCCAATTGGAAAGGAGGATTTACCTAAACTTTCTGGTTTTATAGGGGGAGTTTATGCAGGTTCCAATATTGATATCGATAATGGTTTTATTATAGGTATTGATACGGATATTATGTGGGCTGATAAAAAGAGTACAAAAGACATTAATCGACCAAAAAAAAGTCAAACTGAAGAAGCTTCTTCAGAAGAAACAAATCTAACAAGAGATTCTCATGAGGAGGATTCGGCAATACCTATTGAAGCTGTACGCCATACTTTAAAACAAAAATGGGCTGGTGCTACGCGGGTGAAAGTTGGTTTTGCGATTGAGCGTGTGATGCCTTATGTTTCTGGAGGGGTTGCTTATACGCAGCTTCAGAATATTTTTGGGTTAGTTGCTGATAGCAACAACAGAGCAGTTAATTTTTCTGATTGGTTGCATGATGAAAAAAAGACCATGATTGGTTATACCCTCGGGGGTGGTGTTGATTTTGCAATGACTGATAATGTTATTGTGCGTGCAGAATACCGTTATTCAGATTTTGGTAAAAAGAAGTTCGTGCATGATAAATTTGAAATGGGCTACAAGACAAACGATTTCCGCGTAGGTGTAGCTTATAAATTTTAAATTTTTGCAGAATTAAAAATTCAAAAGTCTCATTTTCGAATGAGGCTTTTATTTTTTAGATATGTGCTGGAAAATATCCTTCACTCAAAAGAGCTACTATTTTATTCGAACAATACTTTGATTTGTAAATATAATTTACCTTTTTATGTTGAGTGAGAGCCCCAAGTATCATAAGATTTTCTCATTTTTAACCTATACCATGTTGAACCAATCAAAACCATGTTTTTTGTACGTCAAAGGAGGGAGAGCCGTGAGATAAAAAACATTAAAGAAAGAATAAAAATGCCTCTTATGAACCATCTCAAGTGCCAAAGGCTGTCGCTAGATTGGGGTTGGCAAAGTGTGAGATTTGATACTAGTTTGCTTTTTCATAAATGTAAAGATGGTGCTACTAAATGGACTTATCATTACATTATTCATAGGTGCCATGGGGAAATGGATTTGGGTGCTTTAAAAGATGCTTTTTTAACAAACACATGAATTGGCAACTTAATGGCGTTTTGTTTTATTTGAAATACCTTTCATACAATCGACTTTTCTGTTTTTCGTTATCGTAAAATATTTTATTTAATAACAAAAAAATTTCTAAAGTACGTAAAATTACATCCGCAATATAACTCAATAATAATGAAAATTCATATTATAATTTTTATTATTATTAGATATTTTATGTAATATTATAAATAATAATTATAAAGAGTATTATAAAGTGATTTATAGGAAAAATAGATAGAAAATTAGAACTTTATCGAGACATAAAAAACATTATTACCTATGCCTGTTATCGAAATAGAATCTATAATTTTTTATAAATCTTTTAAATGTACGATAATAAATGTCGAGTGAAATAGGAGAGAATAATTTCAAATCTATTTACGATAAATCAATCAGCATCGTTTGTTTATGAATTACAAATAGGTTGGGTTATTGAAATTATATACTTTAGTTATTATTGGGATTTTTTAGTCATTGATTTTCAGGTATAGAAGCTGAATGAGCTTCTCTGTTATTCTATAAAATATCATCACTGTAGTGGTATAAGGATTTTACGCATTAGATGCTTTTGGAGGAGTGTATGATGAAATTCAAGGCGGGATTTGTGTGTAGAGCTTTGTGAAGCAAATCACATGCACAATTAGCAGGTGGAATCCGTGCGACAAGAATCTGGATTATTTATAGATCGGGTGTGGTAGAAATTTTCGTCCTTTAGGACGGGAAGGAAGTAAACCAATGAGTTTGTAAAGCCAGTCATATAAGAGGGGTAGCAGATGGAATTCTCTGAGAGAAATTGATTTATCGACAGAGAAAGTGGAACTTTGTCGTTTAAAGAGAAATAAGAATTATGATTTCCAAAGGGATATGAAATAAAAATACTTTCGTTTTTGGTTGTTTTGGCAACTATGAAGGTGTTTAAAGATTAATTGTTTCAGTACATGCAATCTCGTTTTGGGGGGTTATAATGCTATAACGTTGCAATTGGCAGTGCCATTGATTTTGTAAGCGTTCAATGGAAAATAAATTAAAGCCTGCGGGTGGTTTTTTATCACCAAAAGCTTGTGATGCGGAAGGAACACCAACAATAGGAATTTTTTTTATAGGTCCTTCAATGTAATTCAATGTAGGTAAATGAGTATGTCCGTGAAGAATAAGTTCGCAACCGTGATATTTGATAACGTCTAGAAAACGTTTTATATCTCGTAGTTTTTTATGCCAAGATGTTGCCTTGGGAAAGGGGGGATGGTGAATCATGACGACACGAAAAAGGTTACGCTGTGCTGCTTCCTTTAAAAAGAGTGGTAAAGTTTGCGCTTGTATTTTACCAAAATAACCAGAAGCTTGAAAAGGTGGTGTCGCGATGGCTGAAGAAGTTGCTATAATGGCGACATTTTTGCGAATGCGCATATAAGGAAAAAGAAAGGCGCTTTTTTGAGGGACGTCACCTGTGATCCAAGGTTTAAAAAGAGTACATGCTTTTTGGAAAGCACCGCGGACATAGGCGTCATGATTTCCAAATGTCAAGGAAATATCTTGAGGTTGTCCTAAGTTAAGTAGCCAACGATGTGCTTGTTCAAATTCCTTATCTAGAGCAAGATTCACAAGATCACCAGAGATCACAAGATGATCAGGTTTTTTTTTGTTTAAGGCATCTATTAAAGTTTCTAGGACATTTGTTACCATTTGACTCTTACGTTTTCTTTGCCAATTCAGATAACCGGTAAGACGCTTTCCAGAAAGTTCAAAAAGGGAAGGTTGCGGGAGAGGGGAAAGATGTACATCCGATATATGGGCAAGATAAAACATAAAAGCTCGTAGAGTATTAAAAATGATTTAGAGCATAAGCATAAGATAAGTTGATACTTAAAGGCAAGAAGGATTGTAAAATGAAAAATAGCTTGTTGAAAATATGAGAAAATTCTTTGAAGAATTAACGCTGTATTGTATTTTTTATGAAAAGAGCAACATAATACAACATATCATTCTTGGCAATTGATATGTCTTTTGTATGATGGGATAGACTTTAAAATGATGATCATAAAGTTTTAAGACTTTTAAATAGCTTTTATACGACTACACATTATCATAAAAAATCTAATTATTCAGTATAAAATGCAAAAGAATGTATTGTATTTATCAGGAATTTTTACGGTTTTGGGCTGCCATGTATTGCTTTTAATGGGAGATTTTTTCACGCAAAACAGAACGATTCAAGAGGAATATCCCAAATAAAATATCATTGTGCTGTACATTCATATATTTGTTTTGAAGAGATATTTCCCAGTGCGCTTGATTCCATTTCACGAAAGTTCTCAATACTATGAAAAGCCCCGTTTATAAGGCTTATTATGCGCCACCATTTTACATTTATACAAGGTGCAAAGTAAAACCATTATACTATTCCCCTCCCAATTTTGTGAAAATCCTTGCTTTAAGAGGATTCATAAGAGGTACTTTACTCTTTTCTTCAATGGTTTTTATTCATACAGACCTCTTTTAATGATGTGCAAGCGAGTGATTTTAATTAATTTAATATAGAAAGTATTACAAAAAAGAAAAATCCTACAGGGAATAATGACTCAATATGACTATAATGATAAATTATCATTATAGATCAATGTTTTTATCTAATTGTAAAAGACAAGAAAATACACAAAAAAATAAGCTAAATTTTAAGACTATTATAC
The DNA here is from genome assembly GCF_042194115.1 of Bartonella sp. MR90HLJMH. Classification (NCBI taxonomy): domain Bacteria; kingdom Pseudomonadati; phylum Pseudomonadota; class Alphaproteobacteria; order Hyphomicrobiales; family Bartonellaceae; genus Bartonella; species Bartonella sp. MR90HLJMH. The sequence goes on along the minus strand of NZ_JBHIMM010000003.1, from coordinate 107,219 downwards.
GAAATTTCAGATTTTTCAACGGCTTTCACGATACCACATGCTGCTCAACAGTAAAAGGCAAGCAAGCAGCGCCAAGAAACCAGAAAATATCGAAAAATAAAAGGTATTAATTAAACGGGTTTCTGTCGCTTCTTTCAGAATAATTGAATGTGCTGGGGAAGAAGACGGGTTTATTTTTGATTGAATCAGCTTGAATGGAGGAAGATGAATGTTTTCTTTTCCCTCAGGATGTAACCGTCCGATATAACCACCGGTGTGTTTAATAATGGGGGCTAGTTTTTCTTGTGTTGAAATTAAGTCAAACAATTCAAGATTATCGAGCATCCCTACAGAAGAAAGTATTGTTAAATCGCCATTTTTAATGGTAAAAATTCCTGTTTCATTAGTGGTCCCAGTTGCGCTGAAGAGACCTTCTTGCTCTTTGGTGAGAGTGATATGTTCTTTTTTTCCAGAAGGAAAGGTTATTTCAGCGGGTTCTGGATGGTCTTTTAGAGTTTGGCGGTGAATTGTTAAATGATGATGGCTGCTAGTTGCACTTAATTTTTCTTCCTCAAGCTCTGGTTCTTTCATGAGCCAATGGGCAATACGACGATAAAGAGCTGCATAAGGACCGCCGCCTTCGAAACCTCGTGCCCAAAGCCAACTTTCATCGGAGAGCAACATGCCTACACGTCCTTTATCAACATGCGCGAGAAGTAAAAGTGGTTGTTCATCGGCTCCTTTCATGAGGGCGATTCCGTTATTTATGTTTTGAATAGCAATTTGTCGCAACCATTGCCCCCATTGAGAAGCTGGAAGGTTAAGTGTTGCAAGGCCCCTTGTGACAGGATGGCGTTCACCTTCTTTGGTTAATGTGGGGCGAAAAGGCTTTTCAATAATAGTTCCATTGGGCAATGCCGGTAGAATGCTTATTAAAGGTGTTTTCGCAAGTGAGTTGTTTTTTGTAAATTCAGGTCCTGTTACCATCAGCAATGCACCCCCCTTTTGTACATATTGGGCGATATAATCATAATAGATTAAGGGTAGGGCAGCAGAGTGCTGGTAGCCATCAAGGATAATGAGATCAAAGTTATTAATCTCTTCAACAAAGAGTTTTCTTGTCGGAAAGACCACCAAGGATAATTGGCTTAAGGGCGTATTATCTGCTTTGGTGGGAGGACGTAAAATAGTAAAGTGAACAAGATCAATATTGGAGTCACCTTTCAAAAGGTCTCGCCATGTCCGTTCTCCATTATAAGGAGCACCTGAAATAAGAAGAACGCGTAAATTTTCTCTGATTCCTTCAATGATTGTTATGGCGCGGTTGTTTTCAAAGCTTAGTTCACCTTTGTGTGGATCGGTTATCACTTGGATAATATTTTTTTCAGCATGAGGAAGGGTAATTTCAGTTTGAAAAATCACGCCAGGAGTTACAGAATAATGGCCAATGTTTTGTCCATTGACGCTTAGTGTAATATTTGCTTTCTGTGGTATTGTTTTTTTGGCGGGGCCTTTATCTTCTACCAAAATGGAGAGCGTTTGTGGTTTGTTGACAAGGGCAAAGCGTGGAGGAGAAATAAACTTGATTTGGCGATCAAATTCATCTGAGTGTCCTGTAATCAGAGCATTGAGAGGTGCTTTATGATGAAGGTCTGAAATGGAAGGGATGTCATGTACTTGTCCATCGGTGATAAAAATGGTTCCTGCATAACGAGAGGACGGCACATCAGATACTGCTTGTGTTAAAGCATCAAACAAATTCGTTGAGGGCGCATACTGATTATCAGCAAGTTTTCCAGCTTCAATAAAGCGTGGTTCAAATTGTGGATAATGCGCCAATGCTTGCGTTAATTGCGCGCGCGCTTCATCACTATCGTTTGTACGTGTTCCAAATGTTTGGCTTTTGCTGCGGTCAATGACAATACCTACTGTGCTTTTCAGTGGTTCGCGCTGTTCTTTTATGATCATTGGATTGAGCAAAGCAAGGATGAGGGCGCTTAATGCCATCAGACGAAATAAAGAACCTTGACGTTGCGTAACAAGACCAACAACGACAAAAAGCATCGATATTCCACTTAAGAACAGAATCCAAATGAGTGGTAAAAAAGGCTGAAAAGTGAAAAATGATATCATTGCCTTCTTTCTCTTTTAAAGCGTTCCAAGAGTGCTGGAACATGAACTTGGTCCGCTTTATAGTTTCCTGTAAGAACATAAAGGACAATATTTAAACCTGCACGAAATGCCCATAGACGTTGCATTGGATCATTGGGAACAAGGGGATATTTCCATGTCCCTTTTTCATCCAGTGCCCAAGCACCGGCAAAGTTATTGGCGGTGATGAGAAGAGAACTTACATTATCACCGCTAGCAAGAGAATTTTTATTTTTTTTGTTTGTTGATGAGGATTCAATCCATAAAGGTGAACCACGGTAGAGACCAGGAAAATCTGGCATAATATAAAAAGAACGTGCAACAACATGATCCGTTGATGCTGGCTCAATGGATGGAATATTTAACTCTTTTAAGATATCTCGTAATCGTTGCGTTTCTGGAGTGGCATCTCCTTCAAGATTAAGATTGCTCTTTATCTGATCGCGTGTGTCAAATAAAATTGTTCCCCCATGTTTCATAAAGTTATTTATTTTTTCAAGACTTTTGGGAGTAGGTATAGGACTCTTAACATCAATTGGCCAGTAAATAAGAGGATAAAAAGAGAGTTCATCTTTATCGAGATTAAGTGCTGTAACAGAGCCTGGGGTAAGCATTGTACGTTCTGCGATAAATTGACTTAACGCTTCTAGACCACTTTTACTCGTTGTATCAATTTCATGATTATTGGTTATAACATAGGCAAGATGTGTTGCACCAGCAGCTTGTACACTATCATGATGATTTTCTTTCGTTTGTGCATAAAGAGTTGGATCATATGAAAACAAGGCAATAAGACTTATAAAAGGGAGGAGAAACATATTACGCCGTTTCATGAAAGAAAAAATATCTCCCATCCATAAAATGAGAAAATTGTCAAAGGCGAATAATAAGATGGCTAATCCTAAAAGTGGACCGATAAGATTTTTTTCTTTTGTATCGTAAGATAAAGGGCTTTTATTAAGAGAAGTTGGCAATGATGATTGTTTCATCAAGTGCGACGAACGAGTTAAGAGATTGAGTGCATAAAAATCGCTTTTGACACCATAAAGTCCTGGGGGAGTATTATAGGAAGGATGGGGTGGATTTTGAGAGTCAAAGACCAGTGGAACAACATGAGAGGGCGGTACTTGTAATTGTCCGTCAGCGGTTATGGTTCGCCACGGGTTTTGTACCATTGTTCTTTTTTCTCTGTGTGTTAGGTTTGTGTTTTCGTTAGACCCTAATGTGATTAGTTTTTGCAACATTTGTGCAAAAAAGCCAGAAAGAGGAAGATTAGACCATGTGGGGTCAGGAGCAACATGAATGAGAATGAGGGTTCCTTTACCACGTTTTGCTGCGGTAATAAGAGGGGTTCCATCCGAAAGGCTAAGCCACGTTTTTTCAAAAAGATCTGGGGTTGGTTCTGCGAGGATTTGGCGCGAGACAGTGACATCTTCTGGAAAAGGAAGATCAAAGAAAAAGCTATTTTTTGCAAAAGGGGCAAGCTTTTGTGGTTTCGTCCAAGACATAATACTTCCAAGGAAACGTTGCCCCTGACGTAGCTGTATCGGAAGGAGACTATCATAATGTTCTGCACTACTGAGTTTTTCTCCTGCAAAGCGGATGAGTGTTCCCCCTTTATTCACAAAATCAGAAAGTTTTTTTTCTGCTTTTTCAGGCATGTTAACCATGTCGCTCATAATGAAAACAGATGGATTTTGTTTAAGCAAATAATCAATATCCGTTGAAAGCTCTCTTCCACCGGCGGTTATAAGCTGTGTATATTTCTGTAATGCTTTGATAATGTAATAAAATGGAGAAAGTAAAGGCTGTGCCATTTCATTGGTATCGGGTGATAGAAGAGCAACACGGCTTATCTTGTTATGGCTGTCTACCAAGAAAGTTGCAGCAGCATGGTTTTGATTATTCATTTTTATCCAAGCGATATCATTACGTAGTTCAAGTGGCACATCAAAAGGAACAAGAGCTGTTGTTTCTCCTTCAGAGAAATTTTTCGTAAATTGACCGAGAAGTTGATTGTTTGAATCGTAGAGGTTGAGTGTAGCGGAAGTTTTGCCGTGTGTTGTTGAGCGGATAATACGCGCGACCATGCTTCCATCGTTATTTTCTACGGATGTTATGCCGATTAAATCGGAAATATCAGCCAAATACCATAAGAATTTTTCAGGTTTTAATTCTTCAAGCAAAGCAAAAGCTTGCTCATCTTCATTTGTTTGTAATCCATCACTTAAATAAGCAACATCAAGAGGTTTTCCTTTGGTTATTTTTCTGAGTTTTTTCAGTGCGTGCACACGGTTGACAGGCCAAGGACGCGGTTGCAAATGCATTAAATGCTGTTTTATAATCTTGGCGGGTTGCGGCTCTATATTGGAGATATCATTTTCAGCCGTTGCAATAAGATAAATATTTTTTTGCTGTTTTTCTACCTGAGCAAGGAGCATTTCAGCGATAGAGATGCGCTTTTTCCATTCTTTTACAGAAGCCCAACCATTATCAATAATGAGTGCAAGGGGTTGAGATCCGGAAAAGCTGATTGGTTTTTGATCCCACGTGGGGCGTGCTAACGCTATGATAACAAGTGCCGCTATGGTTAAACGCAACAAGAGCAACCACCAAGGTGTATGTTTTGCTGTTTCCTGCTGATGAGTTGGTTTGGGTAAGAAGCGTAACGGAGGAAAAAGCTCTTTACGCGGAGATGGAGGAGTTATCCGCAACAGCCACCAAATGATCGGTAGGAACAAAAGCCCTAGTAACAGAAAGGGAGCAGCAAAACTCAAAGGGCCCTCCTTTTTTGCAATGGAGAGTCGCCCATTGTATTTGCAAGATGAAAAATGGTCTCTGTTAAAGGTTGATCCGTTTTACTAACGTGATAAGACCATCCTTGACGTGCGCAAAAATTTGCCAACTCTTGTCGCCTTGCGTGATATAGTTTACAATAGCTCTTACGAAGATCTTCTGCTTTTGTGGAAACATGTTTCTCTTTCGTTTCAGGATCAAAAAATTCTGTGTGACCTGCGTAGGGAAAGCTTTCTTCTGCGGGATCAGAAATTTCAATTAAATGAGCTGTCACCTGTTTTGTAGTTAAAACGGTTAAATGTTGGATGATTTTTTCAGGATAGTCGAGAAAATCACTCATTATAACGACATGTGAAAAGCGTGTAATCGTTGAAAAATCCGGAAATGAATTTTCATCTGAATGATTTTCTAAAGCAAAGGCTATTAGCTCTACGACATTGGATGTCATTGTGGGGGACATTAAGTTTGGAATAGCAATATGTTCGCCACTGCGAGCAAGAAGTGATGCTAGGGTAAGGGTAAGAATAATGGCATGATTACCTTTAGAGATTTTAGAAAAGCGCGAACAGTAATGCATTGATGCGCTCTGATCAGGACAGAGCCAAACGGTTTGTGTCATTTGCCATTCGTGTTCGCGGAGATATGTATTTTCATCACGCGCTGAGCGCCGCCAATCAATGCGGGTAATGGATTCTCCTTCAACATAGGGACGAAATTGCCAAAAGTTTTCCCCATTACCGCGTTTGCGTTGTCCATGCCATCCGGTTATCAGTGTATTAGCGATATGACGTGCTTGTAAAAGGAAATATGGCATTTTGCCAGTATCCTTATCCAGTTCATTTGCCAGCGACAATGGAGGCTTTTGTAAAACTTTTTTGCCAATAGCCATTCAAAGAGCATCTTTCACAAGGTTATTGATAATATCTTTTACAGTTACATCTTCAGCACGGGCAGAAAAATTAAGAGCCATGCGGTGTTGTAATACGGGATAGGCCAATGCTTCAACATCATCAAGTGAGGGGGCTAAGCGTCCATAATAAAGAGCACGGGCGCGAACACAAAGTGAAAGGGCTTGTGATGCCCGTGGACCAGGTCCCCAAGAAACATAAGTATTAGCAAGGCTATTGTCTTTATGAGGGCGAGTTGAGCGGACAATTTTTAAAATAGCTTCGATCACATTTTCTGAAAGAGGCATTTTGCGAACGATATTTTGAATTTTTTGCAATTTTTTGGCGGACAAAATTGGTTTTGCATTTGATTTCTTTTCTTTTGTTGTTTCTAAAATGATCCGTCGCTCTGTTGTGAGGTCAGGATAGTCAATATCGATTTGCATCAAAAAGCGATCCAGTTGTGCTTCAGGAAGTGGATAAGTCCCTTCTTGTTCGAGAGGATTTTGCGTTGCAAGAACATGAAAAGGTTGTGGCAAATCATAACGGATACCTGCAACAGTAACATGATATTCTTGCATAGCTTGTAAAAGGGCTGACTGTGTCCGTGGGGAAGCACGATTGATTTCATCGGCCATGAGAAGTTGCGTGAAAATAGGACCTTGAATGTACCGAAAAGAACGTTTACCGTCTTTATCGGAATCCATAATTTCAGAACCAATAATATCCGATGGCATTAAGTCAGGAGTAAATTGGATGCGTTTTTCATCAAGCCCTAAGACTGTTCCCAATGTTTCAACAAGACGTGTTTTTGCAAGTCCTGGAGCACCGACAAGAAGGGCGTGACCACCAGCAAAAATAGAGATTAAAGCATATTCGATTACCTGACTTTGCCCAAAAATAACTTTGTCAATTTCTTGTTGTAAAATATCCAATTCTTTGTGTGCCATATCAATATCATCAATAATGACTTGAGCCTCATGATTGATATTGACCTTTTTTACAGAATTGGATGATAGATCATGTTGACTCATATTTCTTCCTTAAGGCGTTTGTCGCAAAAATGGTAATTTTCTCTGCATGATAATGGATATTTTATTGTTTGTAACAGAAAATGAGAAGAAATGAAGTATCATATGCCATTTTTTTCATATTCGTATACAAGAAGAGAAAAGTTTTTTTTGGAAGGAATAGACGTGTTTTATAAGGGATGTCTTAAAAATTTTGTTTTATGAAGAGAGTTCTTTAAAGCAATGAAGACAACTTTTTTGAAAGGTTAAAGGGTGAATATAAGACAGGACTTCAAACAGGTTGCGTGGTTACAACAAAAGGATATCCAAACACTTCTTCGTGTTTTGTCTTTGGAGGGAGAAGAGGCGCGTATTGTAGGGGGAGCAGTGCGCAATCAACTGCTAGGGCAGCCTATTAGTGATATTGATATTGCAACAACTTGTTTGCCGCAACAGGTTATTACACGTGTAGAAGAAGCAGGATTTAAAGCTATTCCTACAGGGATTGCTTTTGGTACAATAACAGTAGTTGCTCATTCATGTTCTTATGAGGTTACAACGCTTCGCTGCGATATTGAAACAGATGGTCGTCATGCAAAAGTGGCATTTGGTCGTGATTGGAAAAAAGATGCTGAACGGCGGGATTTTACGATAAATGCGCTTTATTGTGATGCTGCTGGCAATCTTTATGATGATGTGGGAGGTTTGAGTGATATTGCTAGCCGAACAGTTCGTTTTATTGGGATTGCAGAAGATCGTATTTGCGAAGATTATTTGCGTATTTTACGTTTTTTTCGCTTTTTTGCATGGTATGGAGCAGGGCGACCTGATGTACAAGGATTGAAGGCATGTGTTAGTTTAAAACACGGTTTAAAAAAACTTTCTTCTGAACGTATTTGGGCAGAAATGAAAAAGCTTCTTGCGGCGTTTGATCCAACGCGTGCTCTTTTATGGATGCGACAAAGCAGAATTTTGGCACTTATTTTTCCTGAAACAGAACGATGGGGTATTGATGCAATTCACGCATTGGTGAAGACAGAACACGCTTTTGGTTGGAAAGTTGATCCATTGTTACGGCTAGAAAGCCTTCTTCCTCCTGACCCCATACGTCTTCATGAAATGGCACAGCGCTTGCATTTTTCCCATAAAGAAACAACACGATTAAAAGAATGGGCAGAGTTAGAAATAATAAACCAAAACTGTTCTGATCATTTTGTGCAAAAACTGATTTATTTTCATGGACGACAGCCAGTTTTAGATCAATTATCGTTGTCTGTCGCTGCATCACATCTCGATAATCTGGAAAAAAGTGATGCTTTGCAAAGAGCAGAGGATTATGTCAAGCTTCATCAGCTTGCCAAAAAATGGCAGATTCCAACTTTTCCCATTAATGGTAACGATTTAATAAAGAAAGGTTTTGCTAAAGGTGTGCTTTTAGGAAAAAAGCTTAAAGAGTTAGAAATGATATGGGTCGAAAGCGGATTTTTAATGGATCGTCATGCATTATTAGAAAAAATTGATTTATAATAATAATTCATTATTCGTCATGTGAAACAAGAGCTCCGAATATTGTGAGGTTATTTCAAACCTGTTCATATTACATAAATCCAAATTATAGCCTTACACGTTACAAGTGGGGGAAGCCGTGTGAGGAAAAATGATTACAGAGAGAAAAAATGTCTCTTATGAACCATCTCAAAGATAAGGATTCTCGAAAGTGAAAACGGATAAAGAGAATAATGATAGCAGTTTGCACTTTGTATGAGCATAAAGAGGGGGATGTCCAATGGATTTTTACTATGAGGAGTATTTAATCATTCATAAGTGGTGATATGAAATGGATGTGATGGGCACTAAGAAATGTTATTTTATCAGCACTTGATTGTTGGAAAATGATAAGCGTTATACGCTCTAACTATTCTTGATATGTTGTATATTGTTTTTCGTGATAATTTATGAGTTTTTATAGGCATTCTATAAGTTATTCCAAAAGTATTATTGAACTTTATGAGCTTTTAATTACTATCTATATTCTATAAAAAAGATTTTTTAATTATTTAAAACCATATTTCATGTATTTTTATTGTTCTATTAAAGATTTTAATGGAATTGTTGTGTTTTTATAGATTACAGTTTCTTTCATGATAACCAATTTGGCGTAATGCTTCTCCCGTTGTTATGGCTACGCACATGGCGAGATTTAGAGAGCGTGCCTGTGGTTGCATGGGAATTTTCAATGTGTAATCGGCCGTTTCATGAACATAATCGGGAACGCCAGCTGTTTCACGACCAAAAAGTAAAACATCATTTTTTTGATAGCATATCTGCGTATAGCATGTTTTTGCTTTTGTACTTAAAAGCAACAGACGGCGGTTAAAGTGTTTCATGGAGCTTATAAAATGTTGCCAATCAATGTGTCGTTCTAAGGAAGCATATTCGAGATAATCCAATCCTGCGCGTTTGAGATTACGATCCGACAGATTAAAGCCTGCGGGTTCAATAATGTGCACATGTAAACCAAAACAAGCGCTAAGACGTAAAATCGTTCCAGTATTACCAGCGATATCAGGTTGGAAAAGAGCTATATGAAGTGTCATGTTCTCTGTAATATGATTTTTCTTTCAACTTTGTAAAGAAGCGTTACAATTTATTCGAAAAATATGCTTTGAGAAATACATGTTTTTTATGTTTTATTTTTATTCACTTTAAATTTCAGGGAAAAAGTTATGTACACAGGTTTGTTTGGGATAAGAGAGAATCTCCCTATTAGGGACTTCCTTTTATTGAGCGATACATGAAATGGATTGGCTCATTATGTTGAAAAGTGGGATATTTAATGAGGTTAGATCATCCATTTTAATGAAAATCAACAAAATATGCTTTTTATGCAAAAGCAGAAGCGGAAAAAATACTCATTCAACCAGTTGGAATTGAGGGAGGGAGAGATGCTGTAAATGTGTTAAAGAAATAACCGATAAGCTCAACTTATTTACTGAGATCTGGTCATAATAAGACTATGTTTCTTTCTTTAGGAGTGTTTATTTACACGCTATCTCCGTTTTTCACAGGCGGGGGAGTAATTTTGATTGATTAATATGAATAGGTTTGAAATGAAAGAAACTTACGGTGTTTCAGGATTTCATTCACTCTGTAAAACGATGAATTATCATTATAAAACAGTTTTTTGTATAGACCATACAAATGGCAGAAGTTTTTTACGGGGATGTTTTTATGGTTGATGCAACTGAGTGATCAAGCATTGTACAATGGGAGAGGGTATGGTAGAAGAATGTTTTAGCAAATAGTCTCTTTAAGTTAAGTCCATGGGTGAGCAAACGAGGCGGGATTTTCTGTTTTTGGTAACAGCTGTTGCAGGAGCAGTTGGAATGGGAGCGGTTGCGTGGCCTTTTATCCGTCAGTTGCGTCCAGATGAAGCTGTTTTGGCATCTTCCTCTGTTGAGGTTGATCTTTCTGGTATTGAAGAGGGGATGTCGGTGACGGTAAAGTGGCGAGGACAGCCTGTTGTTATTCGAAACCGTACGACAAAAGAAATTGCTGATGCGCGCGCTACTGAATTGAGTCTTCTAAAAGATCGTCAAGCGCGCAATCCTAATCTTGAAGGTGAAAAAGAAGCAACAGATTTTGCGCGTTCAGCAGGTAAAGGACGTGAAAATTGGCTTATTGTTATTAATCTTTGTACGCATCTAGGCTGTGTAACACTTGGGCAGTCGGGTAAATTTGGAGGATGGTTGTGTCCCTGTCATGGGTCTGTTTATGATACCGCTGGAAGAGTGCGGTCAGGTCCAGCTAACTATAATTTGGCTATTCCACCTTACCAATTTCTTTCTGATACTTTGCTCAAAATAGGATAAGGTTATGACAAGGTTTCCTCCTTATTGTCCTAAAAATGTTCTTGCTCGTTGGTTTGATAAGCGTTTTCCTCTTCCTCGTTTTTTTTATAATACATTTGTGATTTTTCCTGTTCCGCGTAATCTTAATTACTTTTACACATTTGGCGGTATTTTGACCATTATGCTTTTATCACAGCTCTTGACTGGTATTGTCTTGGCTATGCATTATGTTCCAGATATTCATTTGGCTTTTGAAACTAGTGAACGATTTCGGCGTGAAGGGCAGTTTGGTTGGCTTTTTCGTCCATGGCATTCTGTAGGCTCTTCGTTTTTTTTTATTGCTGTTTATATCCATTTGGCACGTGGACTTTATTATGGTTCTTATAAAAATATGCGAGAAATGGTGTGGGTTACAGGTATTTTTATTTATATCATCATGATGGCAATAGCATTTTTTGGTTATGTGCTTGTTTGGGGGATGATGTCTATTTCAGCGGCTTCAGTGATTGCAGGGCTTTTAAAAACGATACCTTTTGTGGGGACATGGTTGCATGAGACACTTCTGGGTGGTTATGGCGTAGGACAACCAACGTTGAATCGTTTTTATGTTTTCCATTATGTTTTATCATTTGTTTTGCTTCTTTTTGTGGGGCTGCATATTTGGGCAATCCATTGTGTTGGGCAAGGCAATCCAACGGGTCTTGCTATACAATCAGATAAGGAAACGGTTCCATTTTCACCTTATGCGCTTATCAAAGATATTTTTGCTATTACTGTTTTTTTGATCTTCTTTGCCTGGTTTTTGTTTTATATGCCTGATTATATGGGGCAGGCTGAAAATTATAGTGTGGCAGATCCTTTAAAGGCACCTCTTCGTGTGGTTCCAGAATGGTATTTTTTGCCTTTTTATGCGATACTTCGTGCTATAACTTTTGATATTGGTATTTTCCCTTCAACTTTTGTGGGCTTTGTTTTATTTGTCAGTTCGATTTGCATTTTAATTTTTGTGCCATGGTTAGACCGCTCTAAAATATGTTCAGCAAGATATCGACCTGTTTATAAAATTTTCTTTTGGGCGTTGGTTATTGATGTCGTTTTCCTTGGTTGGTTGGGGTCAAGAGAAATAAATGACAAAATCCTTTTATGGACGCAATTAGCTACGGTTTATTATTTTATATTTTTTTTGGTTATTTTGCCGACTTTGCCAGCGTTTGAAAAAAATTGTTCTCTTCCTTCTTCAATTATGCAAGATTTAAAACAGAAAAAAAAGAGACTATGGTAAATGTTTTTGTCGGACTGATTGTTATCGTTGCTATGAGCTTTTCTGCTCAGAGTTTAGCGGGGGATGCCTCTGATCAGGAGGAGGAATTTATTTCTTTTCCTTTAAGGATTCCTAAAAAACAAGAATGGAGTTTTTCAGGTCCATTTGGGCTTTATGATAAGGCGCAATTGAGGCGTGGATTAAAGGTTTATAAACAAGTTTGTTCCAGCTGCCATGGGCTAAAATATGTGGCTTTTCGCAATTTAAAAGCTCTTGGGTATGATCAAGAACAGATTAAAGCTTTGGCGCGGCAATATGAAGTGCGCGATGGTCCTAATCGAGAAGGAAAATTTTTTAAACGTGCTGGGGTTGCAACGGATTATTTTCCTTCTCCCTTTGCACATGAAGAAGAAGCAAGATTTATTTTAAATAGTGCTTATCCTCCAGATTTGTCATTGATGGCACGTGCACGTGGTGTATCTTTGCCGTTTCCTGCTTTAATTACTGATGCATTGGCTCATTATGATACAGCTGGTCCAGATTATATTACAGCTCTTTTAACAGGATATCAGAAGGCACCGAAGGAGATAAAAATTGCGGATGGTTATTGGTATAATCCTTATTTTATTGCCGGTAATTCTTTAACTATGGCTCCTCCTTTGAGTGATGGTATGGTTGCTTATGAAGATGGAACCCCAGAAATCATTGAACATTACGCGCGCGATGTTTCTGCTTTTTTGATGTGGGCTGCCGATCCTCATATGGAAATTCGTAAAAAAACCGGTTTTCGTGTTATTTTATTTTTAATCATTTTTGCAGGGCTTGTTTATATTTTAAAAAATCGTATTTGGTGTGGTTTAGAAGAAGAGTTAGAGAAAGAAACAAAAGACGAAATAAAGAGAAAATGATAAAGCGACAAGGCTTGAAAGAGTATAGAGTATAAAGAGCATAAGGAACAAATCTGTTTATGATGCATTGAGGTTTTATAAAGTAAAAACGGAGATGTTAAAATGAAAAAAATTGCATGTACTACTCTTATGTCAATTTTGATGGTTTCTAGTACTTACGCTCAGTCTTTTGAAGTGCCTTCAAAACCTGAAATGATCTCTTCGACGGGTATTGTACAGGTGGGGGTAGATAAGTCTGTGCGTTATGTGACACCTTTAGCAACGGATTTTGTTGCTTCCAGCCTTATAGGCGCCAATGTATATAATATAGAAGATGAAAATATTGGTGAAGTAAAAGATATTATTTTACGTGAAAATAATATTGCAGGGTTTGTTGTTGCTGTTGGTGGTTTTCTTGGCATAGGCGAGAGTTATGTGGTCGTTTCTCCAGAAACAATCCAGATGACAAATGATTATGGTAAATGGAAACTCATTACAAATGCGACAAAGGATTCTTTAAAGGACGCTCCAACATTTAAATACGAAGGGCGTTGGACGCGCTAATTTTATATTCCCATTCTTTAATGGATAAAACTGTTGCTATCATAATAATATGCTAGCAACGTTTTTTTTGTTCAAAAAATTCTTGGGAGCTTTTGCGACAAGATTCCAAGGACCTATTACAAAGTTTTCAAGATAAACTATTAAGACAGAGTGAAGATTTAAGTATTATGTTTAAATAACATGACATCGCCATCTTGCACAATGTATTCTTTTCCTTCATCGCGGGCTTTTCCTGCTTCTTTTGCACCGCTTTCTCCACCCAGAGCAATATAGTCATTGTAGCTGATGGTTTGGGCACGAATGAAACCGCGCTCAAAATCTGAGTGAATAACGCCAGCTGCTTGGGGAGCTTTTGTACCACGCGTAATTGTCCATGCTCGTGTTTCCTTAGGCCCACAGGTGAAGTAAGTAATGAGATCAAGTAAATGGTAACCAGCACGAATAAGGCGATTTAAACTTGGTTCAAAGAGTCCTAGAGCATTGAGATATTCTGATGCTTCAGCATCACTCAGTTGTGTGATTTCCGCTTCGATAGAAGCAGAAATGATAATGCTTTGCGCATTTTGCTCTGTTGCCATTTTTTCAACTGTTTGGGTAAAGCTATTTCCATGAGCGGCGTCATTTTCGCTTACGTTACAAACATAAAGTACAGGCTTGGAGGTTAAAAGATTCAAACTCTTAAGAATGTGGTGTTCATCGGAAGAGATATCTTTGAGTAATAACCGGACAGGGTTTCCCTGTTGCAGTATGTTTAATGCTTTTTCCATAATGGGTAAAATTGTGAGAGCTTCTTTGTCTTTTCCGGTCGCACGTTTACGGATTTGTACGATTCGTCGCTCAAGGCTCTCAAGATCGGCAAGCATGAGTTCGGTTTCAACGGTTGTGGCATCAGAAACAGGATCAATACGTCCTTCTACATGGGTAATATCTTCATTTTGAAAACAGCGTAAAACGTGGACAATGGCATCGACTTCGCGAATATTGGCTAAAAATTTGTTTCCTAAACCTTCGCCTTTTGAAGCTCCTCGTACAAGCCCCGCAATATCGACGAAGTTAATGCGTGTAGGAATTATTTCTTTTGAACCAGCGATTGATGCAATTTTTTCCATTCGTAAATCTGGAACAGCAACTTCACCGGTATTGGGTTCAATGGTACAAAAAGGATAATTGGCAGCCTGTGCAGTGGCTGTTTTTGTTAATGCATTAAAAAGAGTTGATTTCCCAACATTAGGTAATCCGACAATACCGCATTTAAAGCCCATGAGAGTCTTTCTTTTCTTTTGATTTTATAGTCAAGATAAAGCTTCTTTTTTATAGCATATTTTTAGAAGAGTTATAGTCTTTGTGTTGCGATAAGTGAGAAAAAAGTCTAAAGTAACAGATAATTTGCTTTTTTTACCTTAGTTCTTCTTATCTTAATGCTCTCCTTAGTCTCAAGGATAAGAAAACTTCGAATTAATGTTAATAATGTGCTAAGTTTTTCATGGTATGCAAATCTGCATAAATAATTAATCGGAGAAAATAGAAGAGTGTTATCTCGTTGTGTCTTTTTAATTGCAGCACTTTTGGCTTTAGCTGGATGTGCTACACATCAGTCAGATATGTCATCAGTTCCTTTTCAACAAGTTCGATACATTCCACCAGAAATACAGGCTTTGTACGGTCCTGTAACGAATGAGACCTATTTGTTACCTGCTGTTGATCTTGCGACAATTGATCCAAAGTTTTGGCGACAAGAAGTGATTTATTATACATCTTATCCACCTGGAACATTGGTTGTAGATACGCAAGAGTGTTTTCTTTACCTTATTGGTGAAAATGGAAAGGCTTTACGTTATGGGATTGGGGTCGGTAAGGAAGGTTTAGCATTTGAAGGTGAAGGGGTTGTACAGCGCAAGCGTCGTTGGCCAAATTGGGCTCCTACTGCAGCTATGATGGCTCGAGAACCAGAACGTTATGGTCATCTTGGGAAAGGAATGCCACCAGGACCCGATAATCCATTAGGTGCGCGGGCACTTTATTTGTTCAAAAATGGGAAAGATACACTTTTCCGTATTCATGGCTCACACGAATCGTGGTCAATTGGGCGTGCTATTTCAAGTGGGTGTATTCGTTTGCTTAATCAAGATATTATTGATCTTTATAATCGTGTTCCCGTTGGTTCGCGTGTTGTGGTCTTACAAAACAATAGGAGTATTCCTACAGTTTATAGTCAACAATCAAATGGCTATGATCCGCTACAGTCGACCATTCAGCCAAATGAATTTTTTTAATTTGGGGGAGAAAATTGAAGAGAACTGTTTGAGTATTTTGGTTTGCTGTTCAATCTTCTCTTTCTCTCAAAAGAGAATATAAGCCTTTCTTTTTCAAAAGTGTGTATAAGAGACATTTTTTTCAAGAGTTCTTATCCATATGCTTCACGCGACTGTGACACGCAAGTCAATGGTTTTGATTGTTTTTTATCGTTTGTGAAATTTCATTCATAAAGAGGGATTTGTCATCTTTTATAAGGAGAGCGATATTTTTTGCAATTGTCTCTAAGAGAGGGGATAACCATTCTTGATCAGATTTGGTAAAATTTCCCAGAACATGCTGATGAACAAGTTCTTTGCTTCCAGGATGACCAATTCCTATGCGTATACGACAATAGTCAGTGCCACAATGGGCATCAATAGACTTAATACCATTATGCCCATTATTTCCTCCACCAATTTTTATACGAACTTTTCCCGGTGACAGGTCTAACTCATCATAAATGATGATCAAATTCTTCAGATCTAATTTATAAAATCGCAAAGCTTCACCGATAGCTTGACCAGAGAGATTCATGAAAGTTTGCGGTTTTATAAGAAAAATTTTCTCATTATTTATGAAACCATTAGAGATTTCTGCTTGAAACTTCTTCGACCATGGAGAAAAAGAGAAGGACTGATAGATGGCATCAACAGCCATAAAACCGATATTATGGCGGTTATTTTGATATTGTAAACCAGGATTGCCAAGACCAGCAATAAGCCACATGTGTATCTTCAGTCAAAGTATGAGTAAGGGTAATGTCTCATAAATTAAGGCGGAAAAAATTCCCGCCTTTTGAGTTTTATGAAGTTTGCGTGTCTTCTTCTTCATCTTCTTGTTCAGAAGTTTCATCACTGACATCCATGCCAGCAGGAGCTGCAATGGTTGCAATGGTAAAATCTCGATCTTGGATGATGGGAGTCACATCTTTTGGCAGTTGCACTGCTGAAATGTGAATAGAGTCACCAATAGAGTAGCTGGCGAGATCAATTTCAATAGCTTCAGGAATAGCACTTGCTGGAGCCGTACATTCAATTTCGTGCCGAACAATATTGAGGACACCACCCTTTTTAAGTCCAGGTGCTGTATCTTCATTGAGGAAGTGGACAGGAATATTCACTTCTACAACGGATTTTGCTGAAATGCGTAAGAAATCTACATGGAGGGGAAAGTCACGCACGGGATCTAATTGATAATCTTTTGGCAAAACCATAATTTTTTGCTTGTCAAGAATAATCGTTGCAATGGTGGTACGAAAGCCACCGGCATGAATTTTGTAGAAAATTTCTTTATAGGGAACTGTTATTGCCAAAGGAGGTTGTTTTTCACCATAAATGACAGCAGGAATAAGACCGTTGCGGCGAAGTTCACGGGAGGACCCCTTACCAACCCGCTCGCGTTTTTCGGCCTTAAGAGTGTAGCTTTTGCTCATAATTTAAGTCCTTTTTACATGATTGGAGATCCTTCAAAAACAGTAATAGTTTTTGCATGGATATGAAGATATGCGCTAACCAACAGCGATCGCTCCATTCTGCGTTGCCTCCAAGGGTGTCTACACAGAAGTTTGTTCTATAATTCAAACTATTCATAGATGCAAGAGTTGTGGGAAAAATCGATGATTTCTACCGTTAAAAAGGAGGAAATGTTACAAATTACGGTGTGGATGGAGAATCAGCCAATATGCGCTGGCACTGATATGTTCAAAATCAAACACTGGAGATGTTATGAAGGTTGAGATTGCCTTGGGTGAGATGTCAGAAAGTCGTGCTTTGCATAAATCGATGCCAGCACTTCTTGATCTGGAAGAGTTATTGGCGACACGTCTTCTTGTACAAGGTAATTCCGGTTCAGGGAAATCACATCTTTTACGCCGTCTTTTGGAGCAAAGTGCTAAGTGGGTTCAGCATTGTGTAATTGATCCAGAAGGCGATTTTGTAACTTTGGCAGATAAATTTGGTCATGTTATTGTAGAGGCTCAACGTAGTGAATTAGAATTGACTCGTATTGCCCATCGCATTCGACAACATCGGGTTTCAGTGGTATTTAATCTTGAAGGTTTGGATACTGAACAACAGATGCGTGCTGTAGGGGCTTTCCTTGGGGCACTGTTTGATGTGGAACGTGATTATTGGTATCCTATGCTTGTCGTTGTCGATGAAGCACAATTGTTTGCTCCAACTGCAGCAGGAGAAGTTTCTGATGAAGCACGTAAGATTTCTCTTAGTGCTATGACCAATCTTATGTGTCGAGGGCGTAAACGTGGTCTTGCTGGTGTTATTGCGACACAACGTTTGGCTAAGTTGGCCAAAAATGTTGCTGCTGAAGCTTCAAACTTTTTAATAGGGCGGACTTTTTTAGATATTGATATGGTGCGCGCTGCTGATCTTTTGGGAATGGAGCGCCGCCAAGCGGAAATGTTTAGAGATCTTGAGCGGGGGAATTTTATAGCTTTAGGCCCCGCTTTATCACGACGTCCCTTACCAATCATTATCGGTTCTGTTGAAACTTTGGCACGCTCTTCTAGCCCTAAATTAATGCCACTTCCAACAGAGCGGGATGATGTGCAAGAGCTCGTTTTTACTGCTTCACCAGAGGAAATTTTAAAGCCATTTAAACAAACACGAGAGCCGATGAGGGAAAAATCAATGCACGAGATGTTAGAGGAGGTAGTGCATAAAAAACAAGAGTTGTTGGAAGAAACCCCGAGTTTATTTCCTGAACTTTCTGATGTTGAGCATGACGGCCAAGCAGAACATATTATTCGGGAAATTCTTGAGGATTCTGAGGCTTTTTATCGTTCAACAGCGGTGCTTTATCAAGATTTTTCAGTTCGTTGTCGTATCCATGGTATGTCAAAGGTTCCTTTTAATCTTTCACAATTTCGGCGTAAATTGGCTATTGCTCAGGCTTTTGTTGATGAACAAACGGCTGTCAGTGAACATTGGAAACATATTTTGCAGATATCAGAAAGTTTAGAAGAAGATGTCCAAGGAGTCTTCTTGAATGTAGCACAGGCTGCATTAGGGGGAAAGCCATGTCCATCCGATGCATTTTTAGCACGTCTTTATGGGACTCATTCTTTAAGCCGTGCACGCCGACTTTTAACCTACTTTGAAGAGCGTGGTCTTATTGTTATTCATACGCATTTTAGTGGCCAACGTATTGTTGCATTTCCTGATCTTGGTGTTGAAACAGCACCAGGAGACCCCAAGGAACCCCTTTAACCAAATAAGCTGGAAACCGATTGTTCTGCTGCTGTCCTTGCAATTGCTTCCCCAATAAGGTCGGCAATGGGCAAAACACGAATATTATGGGCTTTCTCAATAGTTTGTGTTGGCATAATTGAATCTGTAATAACCAATTCTTTCATCTCTGAATTGGTAATTCGTTCGATTGCATTACCAGAAAGAACACCGTGCGTGATATAAGCCGTGACACTATTGGCACCATGTTTAAGCAGAGCACTTGCTGCATTGCATAAAGTTCCACCTGAATCAACAATATCATCAAGCAAAAGGCAATCTTTTCCCGATACATCTCCAATGATATTCATAACCTCTGATTCACCGGGACGTTCACGACGTTTATCTACAATAGCAAGCAAACTATTCAAACGCTTGGCGAGCGAGCGTGCGCGTACAACACCACCCACATCAGGTGAAACAACAATAACATTTTCAAGAGAATAATGTACTTTGACATCGCGAGAAATAACAGGAACAGCATAGAGATTATCCGTAGGGATATCAAAAAAACCTTGAATTTGTCCTGCATGAAGGTCCAATGTTAAAACACGATGGGCCCCTGCTTCAGTAATCAGGTTGGCAACAAGTTTTGCGGAAATGGGAGTACGCGGACCAGGTTTACGGTCTTGGCGGGCATAGCCAAAATAAGGGATAACAGCTGTGATGCGACGTGCCGAAGAACGACGAAGCGCATCAATCATGATGAGTAATTCCATCAAGTGATCATTGGCTGGATAGGATGTAGATTGCAAAACAAACACGTCCTGTCCACGCACATTTTCATGCAATTCTACGAAAATCTCTTGATCAGCGAAACGTTTTACGGTGGCTTTTCCTAAGGGGATGTTCAAATAATTTGCAACATCTTCAGCTAGGCGTGGATTAGAATTTCCGCAGAAAAGTTTCATAGTAGAACCTCTGAATTATCATGGTGGGAATGCAACACGGTTTTTAATTTCTTTTTATTAAATTGCAAGAGAACAATTACAAAAGCCTTACAATTTTATCGATTATTGTTAAAGAGCTATGCGGTATGTTTTCTCTTTTTCCAAAAGTTTGTTTCTTTTAGAGCAAAGTTTTTTCTCCATGTGACAAAGAAATACGTATTGATTAAGCTTTTTGGTTATTACTTTATAAAAAAATGCTTTCAATATGGGGAATGTTTCATATTTAAGATGAATGAAGAGGAGTAAAAAAGAGGAGTATCATCTTGCCTTCAATCATTATAACCAAACATTGAAAATGATTCAGAGCAAAAGCTATCATATTTTATGGGCTGGTAAATAATTTTGTAAAAAAAGCAAAGCAAAATACAATGGGATTTATTTTTACATTTGAGTAAAAAGTTTAGTTTTGCAGTTTTGGTATTGTTTTAAAGCATAAAAGAGGATCATTTTTTATTTTTTAGCATAATAGCAGAAATTTGCCGTCCGTAATCAGGTTCGCTGCGGTGGATTGCACGGCGATAGGAGAAAAAACGCTTTTCATCTTTGTAGGTACAAAGCTCCACACAAGAAGCATTAACGCCTGCTTTGATGAGTTGATTCATAATGAATGCCCACAGATTAAAGTAAAAGTGATTTATTTTGTCTGTTTTTATAAAATATTTTTGGTATTTGCAGTGGCAATCAATAAATTGGTCGTAAAATTCACTTGTTACTTCGTAGTGACAAGGACCAATACAAGGTCCAAGGACTGCTGTTATTGATTGTCTTTTGGCACCTTGTTTTTCCATAACAGCAATTGTTTTCTCGATAATTCCATTTAAGCTTCCGCGCCAGCCAGCATGAGTTGCAGCGATGACACCTGCTTGTGGATCAGCAAACAGAATGGGTCCACAATCTGCTGTAAGAATGCCGATTACGAGTTCTTGTGTGGTGGTAACGAGAGCATCGGCTCTAGGAGGGGAGCCGATAAAAGCTTTATCAACGACAATGACTTCACAAGAGTGTATTTGATTGACAGTGACTAAATTTTGTATCTCAACATCAAAATAATGAGCGACCAAAGTGCGGTTTTGTGTAATATGTTCAGGGTGATCATTTGAGCTTTGTCCAACATTAAGGCTTTGGTAAAGGCTTTTTGAAACACCACCTTGACGAGTAAAAAAACCATGTTCTATCCCATGGGTGTGTAAAGTAGAAAGATTTTTTGCAAGAATGGGATGAGGGATAGATTTCATAAAAGTTCCTTATGGAGATTATTTGAAGTGAGGGTGGAGATGTTCATATTTATCAATGAATATTTCAGATAATGATGTGCTTATTGACAAAAGCGCCGATCATCAAAATTGGGGAGGTATGGAGATGTTTTTATCACTGAAATGTAAAACTTTAAATAATTTTCCCATTTGATCTTGACCAGCGAGCCGTTCGATGTCTTGGCGGATTTTGTCTTGCAAAGGAGCACTTTTGCCAACTCCAAGCTGTTTTGCGCGCTCCAGTAGCCCCATTTTTAAAAGAAAATCTCCTTGCTCGAAGATTTCAGCAAAACAACCTTGTTCAAGGGCTATGTTTTTTAAAAAAGAAAAACCAACATGGGATGTTAAATCATGTTCACCAGGGGCATCAAAAATATCACGAAATCTATGTTTTGACAGTGCTTGCAAGGTATCGCCAAATGCAAGATCAGCAGCACCATAATCAATGAGCAAAGCAGAACCTGTCACTTGCACTAAATGGTGGCTGATTTGTTGCATGAATTGATGCCGTAAGGGGGCATATTCAAAAATTGTTCCGTCAGGCACTTTAGAACAATAGGTTTGTAGATAAGAAGAGGGAAGTTTATGCGGGGCAGCAATAAAGATGAGATCTCCATCTTGATTGACTGTAATGCAGCGCTCTTTCCATTCTCCATTGACTTTAATATATTGGTTGATAGGGAGTGTATCGAGAAATTCATTAGCTATGAGGAAGAGAGGTTTTGAAGGAATTTGATTAAAATTTTCAATGCTATGGATTTGTTTTTGATAAGGGCAAAGGCGCTTTTTTTGTTCTTTTGCAAGCTTTTTACTTATTTCAAGGAGAAAAACTTCAGCAGATTCAAATGCTGTCGTGGATAATTTTTGAATGGTACGCAAAACATCATCCATGAGAGTTCCACGTCCTGGACCTATTTCAGCGAGGATAAAAGGGCGAGGAGAACCATGAGCGTTCCAGCTTGCGAGAGCCCAAATCCCGATCATTTCTCCAAATAATTGGCTTATTTCAGGTGCTGTAATGAAATCACCGGTACGTCCAAAAGGTGTTTGTGTTTGATAATAACCAAATTGAGGATCGGTAAGTGCCAACGTCATATATTGGCTAACAGTGATTGGTCCATTAAGGGCAATAATTTCTTTAATTTTTTCTTTTAGATTGGCCATTTTCTGTCGATTTATATTTAAAGGCATGGAGAAGAAGATAAAACCCTAAAAGAAGCATGGGAAGAGATAAAGCCATGCCATAGGTAAAACCAGTAGAATGGAAAAGAGTCGAAAACCATTCTGGATCTTCTTGAGGCGCACGGTAAACTTCAGAAATGCTGCGCGCTACTGCGTAGCCTATAATAAATGTTCCTGCAACAGCTCCAGGGCGCTTTAATGCTTTGAAGGCAAAAATGATAAGGCATAAGATGATGAAGAGAAGAAATCCTTCCATGAAAGCTTCGTAAAGTTGGCTTGGATGGCGCGGTAGATAGTGAGGATCGAGAGGAAAACAAACAGCCCAAGGACGTGTAGTAATATTGCCCCATAACTCTTGGTTAATGAAGTTGCAAATTCGTACAATGCCGATACCGATAGGAGCACCTGCAGCAATGATATCAAACATGGCTCGTATGTTTATATGATTTTTACGGGCAAACCAGATCATAGCAATGATAATACCAATAAGTCCGCCATGAAAGGACATTCCCCCATCCCATACGGCAATGATAGCACTTGGATGGTTAAAATAGTAAATGGGATCCCATACAAGAACTTGTCCTAAACGCCCTCCGACAACAACACTTATGGCAGACCAGACAACAAAATCTCCGATCTTTTCTTTATCCATAGGAGGGTGGTCTCTATACCATAGAGATGTTTTTTTTAATAATTTTTGCGCATACCACCAAGCAAAAAGAATACCCACCACGTAACCAAGTCCATACCAATGAAGTGCTATGGGACCTAGCTGGATAATGACAGGATCAAGAAAAGACGGAAAAGCAATGGCTGGACAAGACAGATTATTCATGAATTAAGCATCTTACATTATACGAGATGAATATGAAGTGACTCTAATGGTCAGAAATGACAGATGAATGCGCAATGGTCAAGTCAGTAGGGAGGCTAGTCAGAAAGGGGGATAGATTTCCACTGGTTTATCGCGGTAAAAAAATATGGTGATAAAAGAAATATTAAAAAATCTTAAAAAGATCGTCATGAAAAATCTGCACAGTATGTAAAATATAGGGTAAAAGGAACAAATTACAGTATCTAAATGTTATGAGAATACGCTATAATGCGTGCGTCAATAATTAAAATTTAAGGAAAAATGTTATGCGTAATGGATCAAATCGTATTCTTGATGAATTAGCAAAATTAGCAACAGATGCTGCTGACGTCGCGCAAGGTATACGACGTGAAGCTGGAACAGCTTTTCGTGTGCAGGCTGAAAAGATAGCAAACA
The DNA here is from genome assembly GCF_042194115.1 of Bartonella sp. MR90HLJMH. Taxonomy (NCBI): domain Bacteria; kingdom Pseudomonadati; phylum Pseudomonadota; class Alphaproteobacteria; order Hyphomicrobiales; family Bartonellaceae; genus Bartonella; species Bartonella sp. MR90HLJMH. The sequence continues at coordinate 83,641 of NZ_JBHIMM010000003.1, read as the reverse complement.
AACTTGATCTTGTTTCTCGCGAAGAGTTTGAGACTTTTAAGGAGATGGTGCTGAAAATCCATGCTGATAATGCTGATTTGAAAAGGCGCCTTGATGATTTAAAAAAAGATGATTTAAAAAACGCAGACACAAAAAAGTAAGATAGTTTCTTAAAAAAAAAGAATCTTCAAAAAAATATCCCCAATTTTTCAATATGATGCGTGAAACTAAAAAATGCTTAATCTTGAGTCTGTTAGAGTGGAGCATTTGTTTATTTTTGATTTTTTTTTGGGTAAAATACATTTTTTTGAATCAGGGGGGCTGGCGCTATGAAATTGTATCAATACACTGAAAAGACTTGATGATTCGTTTTATGACTATCAGGTTGCCCTAAACAGCGCGATTGTGTTCTGGGTGTTTGTGTACTGTCGATGTTTTTATGTGTATTTGTTTGGTGTAAAGGTTCTGATTGTAGCAAAATATTGTTACAGTTTAGGCGGTTTATATTCTGTTGACAATGTTTTTAAGATGATTGAGGATTGTGATGAGGCTTGCATTTTGCGCCACAGAGAGAAAAGAGCACCCTGTTGACTTTATCGAACAGATTGCCTGTGAATATGATTGGTCGTTTGAGCGGGATGCGCAAGATGAAATTAGCGTTTGTGTGGAAGGAAAGCGCGCAAATTATCGTCTTGCTTTTTCATGGATGGAAGAGCATGAAGCACTTCATTTGGCTTGTTCGTTTGATCTCTCTATTAAAAATGCTCGAACAGCTGAAATACAGCGCTTATTGCTAGCAATTAATGAAAAGTTGTTGTTGGGACATTTTGATTACTGGCAAAGGAATAATTCAGTTATTTATCGGCAAGGTCTTCTTTTGGCTGGTGGGATGCATCCATCTCATATACAGGTTGAAACATTGTTGATACATGCACTTAAAGTCTGTGAAAGCCATTATGTTGCATTTCAGATGGTTGCTTTGTCGGGAGAAAGTGCTTACAAGGCACTGCAGTACACTTTGTTTGAAACTGTAGGGAATGCCTAAAATACACAGTCTGTTATTTTTACAGATGGTTTGCTGAAATATTGCTCATAGGGGGATATCAAGAATAGCGCGTAATCCCCCAAGTGGGCTTTCATCTAATTGTATATTGCCACCATGGCTGCGTGCTATGTCTTGAGCAATAGAAAGACCAAGTCCTGTTCCACTTGCATCTTGATTTCGTGCTTTATCAAGTCGAAAGAATGGCTTAAAAACTTCTGTACGCATATTTTCATGAATTCCAGGTCCATTATCATCGATTATCAATATAAAAGATTCTTGTTGAGAGTTAGCTGTTAGTTTAACGGTTGTGCCGTAACAAAATGCATTTGATACAAGATTGCTGACCAAGCGTGTGAAAGCACGGGGACGTACTTGTATTTCTGTAGGACCTTCAATGGTGTAAGAAAATTGACGTTTGTGAAGATGAGCATCGGCGGAGAATTTTTGCATAAGAGCATTTAAATCAAAAGTCTTGACACTTTCACTTCCTTCACCACGAGCAAAAGCAAGATAATCTTCTAATATATTTTGCATGTCACTTACATCTTGCTCAAGCGGTTTAGTATCAAAGTCAGTATTTACTAATGCTAGCTGAAGTTTAAAGCGTGTAAGAATGGTTCTTAAATCATGGCTTACTCCTGAGAGCATCATGGTGCGTTGTTCGATTTGGCGTTCAATACGTTCTCGCATACGTAAAAAAGCAATGCCAGCACGACGGACTTCATCAGCTCCTTGTGGTTGAAATCCTTTTGGTAAAGGACGACCGCGTCCAAAGCTTTCTGCTGCTTCAGCCAATTGTTGAATAGGTTTAATTTGATTGCGCAAAAAGTAAATTGCTATCAGTAATAAAACAAGAGCTGTTCCTACCATCCAGCTTAAAAAAATAGCAGTATTGGAAGCGTAGGCTTGGCTGCGTGGAGCAAAGACGCGTAAGATATTGTGACCAAGGTGGATACGGATTTCAACAAGATCAGAATCTCCTACGGTATCGATCCAGAAGGGACGGTTAATTTGGCGGGTGATTTCTTCACTTAAAAAATAGTCAAGAATTGCAAAAAATGGCTTAGGTCCTGGAGGGGGTAAGGAGGTAGGAGATAGAATAGAAATGTTTAATCCCATGCGTTGTTGTGCAATACGCTTGATATCTCCATAGTTATCTTGTTGTGGATATGTTTCAAGAATATCAATAATGGCTGAAATGTCATGCACGACAGCCATTGAAAGACGCTCGGTTACCATTTGCCAATGGCGTTCCATAAAGACATAAGCAATGACTGTTTGCAGCAGTACCATTGGAGCGATAATAATGATCAAAGAGCGAGCATAAAGCCGTTTAGGCATTTTTTTCGTTAACCATCGAAGAAAAAATCTTAAAGGTTTGATCATTCTTGTGCCTATTCAATAGAGAGTTTGTACCCTATTCCTCGCACGGTTTGGAGCCATATAGGCAGTGCTGGGTTTTTTTCGATTTTACGACGAAGGCGGTTGATCTGTACATCAATGGCACGTTCACTTATATTGCTGTCATCGGCCGCGAATTTATGGCGCGGAATTGTATCGCCTGCATTTTCGGCAAAAATGACCATCATTTCTTGTTCTTTATCTGTTAATTTAATAATTTCTCCTCCTTTTTTGAGTTCGCGTCGTGAAATTGAAAATATATAAGGTCCAAAAACGATCTGCTCAATTTTTGGTTGGCTAAGGGGAAAGCCACGCCGTAAAATGGCATTGATACGAAGGAGAAGTTCACGAGGATCAAACGGCTTAGCAAGATAATCATCTGCACCCGCTTCTAAGCCATGGATACGATTGTCTATTTCTGATAAAGCTGTTAGCATGAGAATGGGAACATCTTTTGTTTGGCGGAGTGAATGAGTAAGATCAATACCGTTTTCACCAGGCATCATGACATCAACAATAAGAAGATCAAAATCTAAACTTGCCAACAGTCGTCTTGCTTCATTAGCATTGGCTGAAACTGAAACACGAAATCCATTTTTAATGAGAAATTGAAATAAAAGATTGCGAATGCGAGTATCATCATCAATCACAAGAAGGTGAGGGGCATCGTCACACAAAACTTGAACGTGATTGGTCATTCTTAAAAACCTTGATAAAAATTTAGTTTACACAAGATGCAAGTTTACATAAGTTGTATAAAGCTGTCGAGCAGACTATTTTTTGTAGAGGGAGAGGAATGCTCCTTATAAACTTAGTAAAATTTTACTTTTGAAAAGGACGTCATGGGGAATCTTAGTGCACATATTATTCCAGTTACGACATTCCAACAAAATTGCACTTTGCTTTTTGATAGTGAATGTAAAACGGGGGTTCTCGTTGATCCCGGTGGTGATTGGCCGCGGATTCAAGACGTAATCGAAAAGAATGGCGTTATCGTTGAGGCTATTTGGATAACACATGGTCATTTTGATCATGTGGGAGCAGCAATGCAAGCGAAAGAGGCGCTTAATGTAAAAATTATCGGTTCACATCGCGATGATAAGCCTGTGATGGATGCCGTGAGCGAAAGCGCAAGAAATTACGGCATCACTGATGCGTGCATCTGTATTCCTGACCAATGGTTAGAAGATGGTGAGTGCGTTCATTTTGCTGGACATGTGTTTAAGGTTTTTCACACCCCAGGACATTCTCCTGGTCATGTTATTTATTTCAATGAAAAAGAACGCTTAGCTCTCTTGGGTGATGTGCTCTTTCGTGGTTCTATTGGACGCACTGATTTCCCCTTCTGTTCTCATGAAAAATTGATGCACTCTCTTCGAGAAAAAGTTTTACCCTTAGGCGATGATGTTTGTTTTATCTGTGGGCATGGTCCTAAAAGTAGCATAGGCTATGAGCGCCAAAATAATTCTTTTCTTCAAGATTTTAATATATGAGCAAACAAAAAAACGCTTTGAAGCGTTTTTTTGTGCCATTTAAGACTTTTTTAGTAGAACAGAAGTTAATTTATTGGGGCATAACAAATGTGTTCCAAACCATTACGGTCTCGAAAAGTCCCTGTTTTAGGGTTGAAGGAACGGTATTTTTTCTTGCAATAGTTAAGCCAATCAGATTCTAATGATTGCTGGAGTGGCTCATATTCCACCGTTTGCTGCACCTGATAAACTCTTTGATTTTGCGGAACTTTTTGATAAATTACCTGATTTTGTGGTACTATTTGATAAACCACTTGTGGCTGTTCTGGTTTTTTTAAAATTGTACCAAGAATACCCACCGCTAAAGCATCTCCTGAGTTGTCTATATGAATATTACTGTGTTTTGTCTTTTTACGCTCAATGTGATGATATGTTTTGTTTTCAACATGATGATAATAATGATGATGATGATGATGATGATGATGTTGATGATGATGTTGATGTTGTTGTTGTTGTTGTTGTTCCGTCCTATTATGTTTGGCTTTAAATCTTCTAGAGTTTTCTTCAGAAAGCTTGCGGAAATCATCAACAAACTTTTGGAAATCATCAGAATGACAGACATTTTTGCTATCAGAACAATGGGAGCTAGAAAAACGGGAACGCCAGATATCATCAATTTTCTTATCAATTTCCCTTGTCGCATCATCTCTTTCTTTACGCATCTTCCTCTTCATATCATCTATTTCTCTCGTGAGAGGGTGAGTAAAGTCCCATGCCATATCCGCAAGCGTTGCATTTAGCGGCATGAAAACGGTTGCAGTTGACATTGCTGATAATACCGCTAACCTGATCACCTTTTTCATAATGATGCTCCTTGTGTAAATTCGTATTTTTCACATCCTACACGTTTCAAACTGAATAGAGCCTGAATAATTTTGGACTTTATTGTGGCAAAACAAATGAAAATTCATTTAGTTAAACCTATCGAAGATACAGTAAAATAAAATCATGACAGAATTTTGATTTCAATTAATGTACTCTGCTTGAGGTTAATTAATAAGTTTGTATTAAGAGTCCACGATTTTTTACTATGGAATATAAACTCTTTATTTAGGGATACTTTTTGTATCACTTGATACAATATAAATTGAATAATAGGTGTATGAATAAAAGTTATATCATTTTTTATCATAAGCTTATGGTGCTATGATAAATTCTTGTTTTACTTTATTTGTGTTATAGAACAGTATCCTGTTTGAATATTCTCTTGTAAGGCTAAATAATATTTGAGTTCTATATCATAGTATAACTGTATAAAGATAATACATTTTATGATTTTTTTGATATATATAAAAAATTTTCTTTAAATTTGTCTTCTTTTTTAGAGTTTAGAAGTTTTTTACATTTTTAGGGATTTTTTATAACGCGGTTTAACAAGAAAAATTGCTTAAAAAGTCAATAAAGTTTGGGCATTTTTTGTAAAATGTTCTCTCTCATGGTGTTTTAGATAAACTGGAGCTCCCTTGATGTTTGAGGTCGTCTGTTTTGCGGATAGTGCTGTTTGCTTTTGAGCTTTAGTCGTTTTTTAGAAGAGCTGAAGATTATTTTAGGCGGTTTGAAATTTTTTGCTCCTTTATTGATTGTGTTTTTTTCGTTTTATTGTTGCTTGATTAGGGGTGTTTTTACCAGATTTTCCTTTTCGATTTTCCAAAATACCAGTGTCTATGGTTGGTCCCATATGTGCAAGGTCTGGTTTGGAGAAAAGGCTTGGTTGTAACACGGGCTCATGGGTGGATTGTTCGCTATGATGTGTTAAGGGGCTCTCAGCGATTTCTAGTTCTATCTTTTGTAATTGTTTGATTTCATCGCGAAGTCGCGCTGCTTCTTCAAAGTTGAGATCAGCAGCCGCTTCATGCATTAATTTTTCAAGGTGTTTAATATGAGATGTCAAATTGTTGCCAACCATATTTTTTTTCTCGATGACATCAGGGATATTTGTGCGAATATGGTTGTTTTCATAGCCTGAATTGAGAATATCTCCGATATTTTTTTTGATACTTTTCGGTGTGATATGGTGTTCTTCATTATAGGCTATTTGTTTTTGTCGACGTCTTTGTGTCTCCTGTAAGGCTCGTTCTATGGAGCCTGTGATTGTATCTGCATAGAGGATAACGTGGCCATCCACATTACGTGCAGCACGTCCGATTGTTTGTATGAGGGAAGTTTCAGAGCGCAAAAAGCCCTCCTTATCGGCATCTAGAATGGCAACAAAACCACATTCTGGAATATCTAAGCCTTCTCGGAGCAAGTTGATACCGATGAGGACATCAAAGGTGCCAAGCCGCAGATCGCGTAGAATTTCAATGCGTTCTAATGTATCAATGTCAGAATGCATATAGCGTACGCGAATATCTTGTTCGTGGAGATATTCAGTTAAGTCCTCGGCCATACGCTTTGTGAGAACTGTCACCAATGTACGGTAGCCTTTTTGAATTGTTTTACGAATTTCATTCACAACATCATCGACTTGATTGCTGGCTGGACGAACCTCTGTTGGTGGATCAATGAGCCCTGTTGGACGAATAATTTGTTCTGCAAAAGTGCCATGAGATTGTTCTATTTCCCAGCGTCCTGGTGTTGCAGAGACGGCAATAGTCTGTGGGCGCATGGCATCCCATTGTGTTTCCATGAAAAATTGATGCAATCCCTTCGAGAAAAAGTTTTGTCCTTAGGCGACGACGTTTATTTTATCTGTGGGTATGGTCCCAAAAGTAACATAGGCTATGAACGCCAATGGAATCCTTTTCTTCAAAAGATCTAAGGGGGAGGGCATAAAAAACCCGCTTTAGAGCGGGCTTTTCTCAATGTTAATTCAATTTACTGGAGCATAGCAGACATGATTTAAGCCATCACTGCCTCGAAAAGTCCCTGTTTTAGGGTTGAAGGAACGGTATTTTTTCTTGCAATATTGAAGCCAATCAGATTCTGATGATTGTTGTACTGGCTCATATTCCACCGTTTGCTGCACTTGATAAATCACCTGATTTTGTGGTGCGTCTTGATAGACAATTTGTGGCTGTTCTGGTTTTTTAAAAACTTTACTAAGAACTGCACCTGCTGCAAGAGCAAGAATGCCCAATGCTAAAGCATTTCCTTGAATATTACTGTGTTTTGTCTTTTTGCGTTCGACATAATGATATGTCTTGCTTTCAACGTGATGCTGATGTTGTTCTCTCCATGTCTGGCTGAAATAATGACGCTTGTGGGGATCATCAAAAGAGTGATGTTTACTATGAAAAGAATGGGAGCTAAAATTGCGAGACGGTAAACCAGCCTCCCTCTTCATTTCACTCATTTGATACCGTACCATATCCGCAAGCGTTGCATTTAGCGGCATGAAAACGGTTGCAGTTGACATTGCTGATAATACCGCTAACCTGATCACCTTTTTCATAATGATGCTCCTTGTGTAAATTCGTATTTTTCACATCCTACACGTTTCAAACTGAATAGAGCCTGAATAATTTTGGACTTTATTGTGGCAAAACAAATGAAAATTCATTTAGTTAAACCTATCGAAGATACAGTAAAATAAAATCATGACAGAATTTTGATTTCAATTAATGTACTCTGCTTGAGGTTAATTAATAAGTTTGTATTAAGAGTCCACGATTTTTTACTATGGAATATAAACTCTTTATTTAGGGATACTTTTTGTATCACTTGATACAATATAAATTGAATAATAGGTGTATGAATAAAAGTTATATCATTTTTTATCATAAGCTTATGGTGCTATGATAAATTCTTGTTTTACTTTATTTGTGTTATAGAACAGTATCCTGTTTGAATATTCTCTTGTAAGGCTAAATAATATTTGAGTTCTATATCATAGTATAACTGTATAAAGATAATACATTTTATGATTTTTTTGATATATATAAAAAATTTTCTTTAAATTTGTCTTCTTTTTTAGAGTTTAGAAGTTTTTTACATTTTTAGGGATTTTTTATAACGCGGTTTAACAAGAAAAATTGCTTAAAAAGTCAATAAAGTTTGGGCATTTTTTGTAAAATGTTCTCTCTCATGGTGTTTTAGATAAACTGGAGCTCCCTTGATGTTTGAGGTCGTCTGTTTTGCGGATAGTGCTGTTTGCTTTTGAGCTTTAGTCGTTTTTTAGAAGAGCTGAAGATTATTTTAGGCGGTTTGAAATTTTTTGCTCCTTTATTGATTGTGTTTTTTTCGTTTTATTGTTGCTTGATTAGGGGTGTTTTTACCAGATTTTCCTTTTCGATTTTCCAAAATACCAGTGTCTATGGTTGGTCCCATATGTGCAAGGTCTGGTTTGGAGAAAAGGCTTGGTTGTAACACGGGCTCATGGGTGGATTGTTCGCTATGATGTGTTAAGGGGCTCTCAGCGATTTCTAGTTCTATCTTTTGTAATTGTTTGATTTCATCGCGAAGTCGCGCTGCTTCTTCAAAGTTGAGATCAGCAGCCGCTTCATGCATTAATTTTTCAAGGTGTTTAATATGAGATGTCAAATTGTTGCCAACCATATTTTTTTTCTCGATGACATCAGGGATATTTGTGCGAATATGGTTGTTTTCATAGCCTGAATTGAGAATATCTCCGATATTTTTTTTGATACTTTTCGGTGTGATATGGTGTTCTTCATTATAGGCTATTTGTTTTTGTCGACGTCTTTGTGTCTCCTGTAAGGCTCGTTCTATGGAGCCTGTGATTGTATCTGCATAGAGGATAACGTGGCCATCCACATTACGTGCAGCACGTCCGATTGTTTGTATGAGGGAAGTTTCAGAGCGCAAAAAGCCCTCCTTATCGGCATCTAGAATGGCAACAAAACCACATTCTGGAATATCTAAGCCTTCTCGGAGCAAGTTGATACCGATGAGGACATCAAAGGTGCCAAGCCGCAGATCGCGTAGAATTTCAATGCGTTCTAATGTATCAATGTCAGAATGCATATAGCGTACGCGAATATCTTGTTCGTGGAGATATTCAGTTAAGTCCTCGGCCATACGCTTTGTGAGAACTGTCACCAATGTACGGTAGCCTTTTTGAATTGTTTTACGAATTTCATTCACAACATCATCGACTTGATTGCTGGCTGGACGAACCTCTGTTGGTGGATCAATGAGCCCTGTTGGACGAATAATTTGTTCTGCAAAAGTGCCATGAGATTGTTCTATTTCCCAGCGTCCTGGTGTTGCAGAGACGGCAATAGTTTGTGGGCGCATGGCATCCCATTCTTCAAAGCGTAAAGGGCGATTGTCCATACAGGAAGGTAGGCGAAACCCATATTCTGCTAGGGTTGCTTTTCTTCGAAAGTCACCTCGGTACATGCCTCCAATTTGGGGAATGGTTACGTGGCTTTCATCGATAAAAACAAGAGCATTGTTTGGAATGTATTCGAACAAGGTTGGTGGTGGTTCTCCGGGTTTTCGTCCTGTTAAATAGCGTGAATAATTTTCGATTCCAGAGCATGAGCCGGTGGTTTCCAACATTTCCAAATCAAAAATTGTACGTTGTTCTAAACGTTGTGCTTCTAAAAGACGTCCAGCTGCGTTCAACTCATCGAGGCGTTGAACGAGTTCCATTTTAATCGATTTCATCGCTTGGTTAAGTGTTGGGCGTGGTGTTACGTAGTGTGAGTTGGCATAAATTTTAATCGATTGAAGGTCGCCTGTTTTTTGTCCTGTGAGAGGATCAAATTCCGTAATTGTTTCCACTTCATCGCCAAAGAGCGAAATACGCCAAGCACGATCTTCGAGGTGGGCAGGGAAAATTTCAATTGTATCCCCTCGAACACGAAAGGAACCACGAATGAAATTAATATCTTGTCGATGATAGTGTTGGGCAACTAAATCGGCCAGTAATTGCCGTTGATTGAGTTTATCACCTTTTTCTATTTTGAAGGTCATAGCAGTATAAGTTTCTACTGAACCAATCCCGTAGATACAGGATACAGATGCGACAATAATGACGTCATCACGTTCAAGAACAGCACGTGTTGCAGCATGGCGCATACGGTCGATTTGTTCATTAATTGAGGATTCTTTTTCAATATAGGTATCAGAGCGTGCAACGTAGGCTTCTGGCTGATAATAGTCATAATAGGAAACAAAATATTCGACGGCATTGTGGGGAAAAAAACTTTTAAACTCTCCGTAAAGCTGTGCTGCTAGAGTTTTATTTGGTGCTAAGATTAAAGCTGGACGCTGTGTTTCTTCAATGATTTTAGCCATTGTATAGGTTTTTCCTGAGCCGGTAACACCCAAAAGCACTTGTGTACGTTCATCTTTTTGAATTCCATCAACCAGAGTTTTAATGGCTTGAGGTTGATCTCCCGCAGGTTCAAAGGGGGTTTCGAGTTGAAATGGAATACCACCTTCAGACTTTTCAGGACGAATAGGGCGGTGAGGTGTCCATAATGCACCATTCTTAAAAAGAGGATTACCTGAAGCAATCAGAGCAGAAAGAGCCTCAACTGTTGCTGTAACACCATTTTTCATTGTTGTATCCTTTGATAGAAAAGTGCTGGTGATTTTAAAGAAAATACTAATTTTTACAATTTCATCACGACAACAGCAAAACGTTATTGAACAGATTTATTTTGGTTTATTGGAGCTTTCATTAGGATATTGATCAAGTTTTTTCTATGAGACGAATTCTTCGAAGTGTTTCTTTGGAGGAGCATATTTGTGGTTGTTCGTGGACACTATTGCATTTTTGCCATGATGATATTTAAGATGGCATAAGTTATTATGGCTGTTATGGAGAATAATCGGTACGTTTGGGTACTAAAGACATCGTGTATGTGTGATAAAGATCATTTCCATCTTTAAATGAAAGATAACGAGATGACACCCAACCGATTTGAGTGTTATATCGGATATGGCACCAATTTCCTTCACAGTTTTTAACAAAAACCAATTCTCCAGCAGAGATTAAGCCGCAAAGTGCATACTGAGTGCTGGGACCTGTTCTAAAATTAAGATTCCTCGTAACAAAAGCATCCGCAGCTTCAGATACTGTTGTGGCGAAAAAGAAAAAGCCAAACATAAAAAAAATGACGATTTTTTTCATTCTTCTGTAAAGAATTTCTTTAGAGATTTTCTATCCTTCTCTCTTTGTATCCCATATGATTTCTTTTCCTAGATTATGATAAAACAGAAAAAAATACAATTCTTTCTTCTTTAGGAGACTTTAAAGAGAAGAGTGAAGTTTAACGGTTTAAACACCAAAATGAGATGTTTTAATCACTATTTGTGCATGTTTTGTTTCCTTTATTTATTTTTGTATGGAAAATAGCGATACTGTACTATATAATAAAAAAGATCGTAGTTTTCGGATTCCAAAAGTAATTTTGGAAGCCGTTTTTTGTATTTTTATTAAACCTTCCGTGTAATAGAAAGGGACGGATTATGGAAAAAGTTCCGATGACTACAGCTGGTTTTGAGAGTCTTAAAGAAGAGTTGCGTTGGCGTCAACAACAGGAGCGTCCGCGAATTATTGAAGCAATTTCTGAGGCGCGTGCACATGGTGATTTATCAGAAAATGCTGAGTATCATGCAGCTAAAGAAGCGCAAAGCCATAATGAGGGGCGTATAAATGAGCTTGAAGATTATATCGCACGAGCAGAAGTTATAGATGTCACGCGTCTTTCAGGCGACAAAATAAAATTTGGAGCAACCATTAAACTCTTGGATGAGGATACTGAAGAAAAAAAAGTGTATCAGATCGTAGGAGATCAAGAAGCTGATGTAAAGGTTGGTAAAATCTCTATTTCTTCGCCTATTGCACGTGCACTCATTGGCAAGCAAGAAGGTGATGTGATTGAGGTGAATGCACCCGGTGGTGCGCATAATTACGAGATCATTAAGGTTCAGTACATCTAAATAACATATGGATTATTATGCGTGTATCTTTGGATGAAACTGAGATTATTGCGCCTCACTTTAAAAGGCGTTTATCGGGAGTAACATCTACGATTATTCAGCTTATTCCACTGCAACGCGAACAGGGTGTGCGTATATCCACTTTGGGGTTTGGTTTACCACAAACTTTGCCGGCTCTTGCTTTTAAGGACCTTTTCGGACTTTGGAAAAGTCCGAAAGGGAAGCCATTTCGTATTTGGCATGCACGACGCAATATTGAGATGCTTTTTGGGATCTTTTTGCGCGATATCTTGAAAATGAAGCTGAAACTTATCTTTACATCGGCTTCACAACGCCATCATAAGCCTTTTACCAAATGGTTGATTCGCTGTATGGATAGGGTTATCGCTACCAGTACACATACGGGCGCTTATCTAGAAGTGCCTCATAAGGTTATTATGCATGGGGTGGATGTGAAGCGTTTTACTCCACCACAGACTCTTGATGATTGCTTTTTTTCGACAGGATTTCCAGGAAAATACGCGGTAGGGTGTTTTGGGCGTCTGCGTTACTCAAAGGGAACAGATTTATTTGTTGATGCCATGATAGCGTTATTGCCTGACTATCCTGAATGGACAGCACTTATCGCTGGTCGTACGACAGAGCAATATTATCATTTTGAAAAAGAATTACACCAAAAGATTGCTAAGGCTGGTCTGGATGATCGCATTATTTTTCTTGGTGAGATTCTGGATATCCCTTTGTGGTATCGTCGTTTATCGCTTTATGTTGCACCTTCTCGTACAGAAGGTTTCGGTTTAACACCATTAGAAGCAATGGCATCACAGGTTGCGGTTGTAACGAGTGATGCAGGAGCTTATAAAGAATTGGTGGTCGAGGGAACAGGAACAGTTGTAAAAGCAGGAGATGGAGCGGCTTTAACAGCAGCAATTGAACCTTATTTTGCTGATGTAGAAAAAACATTGGTAGCCGGAAAGAAAGCTTTAACCCATGTTCGTACACACTTTCCTTTGGAAAAGGAGACAACCGAGATTGAGCGTGTTTACAAAGAACTGTTTGCGGAAAAAACACTTTGATTATTATATCAAAAATCTTTTTGAGGAGTGATAAAAAGTGTCTTCCTTAAAGGTTTTTCATAGTCATCAAGAAAACAGCTCAATGATATAAATGTTATTTTACAAAATTTATATTGTCTTTAGTAGAACGCTATAAGAAGTTCTCAAAATTTTGGATAAAAGATTAAAAATGTATACGCTTGAGAGCAATATGTGCTTTATGATGAAGCATACTAGGAGAGAGGAAAATTATTTTTATTCAGTGATATTTTAGAATAAGAAAATAATGCTTTAACTCAAGTTTAGATATACGGTGTCGTACTGATATTGTTCGTTTTGGAAGACTTAAATAGATAGAAAAAACGTTTTCTTGTCTTTAAAAAGATATTTATGGTGTCTCCATGGGTAAAATAGTCGTACATATTTTCAATAAATTCATAATAAGATGGATCTAAGATCAATATATATATATGATTTCTATAGATAATTTACCTTTTTAATTTGAATAAGAGCTATCCTCTTGCACATCACAATTGGAAGAAAGCATGTGGTGGATAAAAACTATTGAAGACAGGGTATAAAGAAATTTCTTATAAATTGTCTGAAATGCAGGCTGTTACGACATTAACAGAAAGAAAATAGTATGGTGGTACTAATTTATATCTTATTTTGTGGTACCGCCTTGCACCTTATTATTATTTAAGTAAAAATGATGGTGCCCATTTTATATCTTTCATGAGAGCTGTCGTGAAATGGGGGTGATGAGTATTGTGAGATGTTTTTTACAAACAAGCTTGTGAATTCGTAATATAATAGCATTTTATTTTCTATAAGGATGTAACTCTATTAAAGAGAAAACGCACTTTTATCAGCAAATATTCATATTTTTTGCATGAGAGATTATTCGTAAAAAAAGGATGTTCTATGTGCCCACTTTATTTGATAAAGAAGATCAATAAAGTGAAGTTTTATATGTTCTGGATTTGAAGGCTCTTGGTATTTGATTGCTCTTGTCGAATTATTTTTATATCAACATTTATATCATTGATATGATGATTTGTATGAAATTTTAGGAAATCTTCAGTGGATTGAGTGAGGGGTGAATATTATGACTCATACTGTTCACGCTTTTTTATCTTGTAAATTTTTTATCATGGTAGAATAAAATGCTCTATGCATTAGAATTGTTCACGCCAGAAAGCGGGAATAAAAAGGACGAATATTGTTATGATTTCAAGGCGTCCAGCTAACATTAGAAAACTTAAAATCCATAAAGCATTATCGTTGATTGTAGAGAAATTACCAGCGGGGCCAATAATATCTCCAAAGCCTGGACCAACATTTGAAAGTGCGGTTAAGACCCCTGTAAAGGCAGAAGTAAAGTCAAGACCGGTTGTAAGCAAAAGTGCAGTGCCGATAATAAGGCAAAACATATAAAGACAGACAAAAAACAAAACGGCTTGTGCAACATCGTTTGATATATTTGAGTGATCGTAGCGCGCCTTTACAATGACATTAGGAGAAAGAAGTTTTTCTATATTTGTTTGTGTAATACGCCAAAGAATAATGAGGCGATTGATTTTCATGCCACCAGAAGTAGAACCAGCACATCCGCCTGTAAAAGAAACAATGAAGAAAATTCCAAGCGCAAACGGTCCCCAAAGTTGATAATCTTCAGCGCTGTAACCTGTGGTGCTAATAATGGATGAAAGGTGAAAAATGACATCAAGGAAAATCAAGTGGAACGCGCGATGATCATAAAACCGTAGCCATGCCGCTAAAGCAAAGCTGAAAAGGAGAACGATATGGAGAAAAACAATCACTTGTGGGTCAAGGAAGCGTTTGGAGTGTCCAGGAAGGACTAATTTAACATAAAGTACGAAGGGCAAAGCAGAAAGCAACATGAAGATTGTTGAAATAATTAAGATGGCTGGTTTATCTGAAAAATAACCAAAAGAAGCATCATGCGTTGAAAAACCAGCTGTTGCGACTGTACTCATTGCATGGTTAATGGCATCAAATAAATTCATGCCTGCAGCAAAATAAGAAAGCATACAAGCCAATGTGAGACCAACATAAGCGATGATAATTCCGTTAGCAATTTGGTTGATGCGAGGCAATATTTTTTCAGATTTATCAGATGATTCCATATGAAAAAGTCGTACGCCACCCACACGCAGTGAAGGCAAAAGTAAGAGGGCTAAACCGATAAAACCAATGCCCCCAATCCAGCATATAAGAGAACGCCATAACAAAATACTTCGCGATAAATTATCAAGATCAGAAAGGACTGTGGAGCCTGTTGTTGTAATTCCAGAAACAGATTCAAAAATGGCTCCTGCTAGAGAAATGGGAAGAGGAGAAAGATAAAGAGGTAAGGCACCTACGATGCTTCCTGTTAGCCAAAGACAAACAGTGAGCATAAAGCCAAGCCGTGCTGAAAAACGACAAGTAGCTCCCTTAGTTGCTAAAAGAATCAGCGTTGCTAACATGGTGGTTATGGCACAAGAATAGAGAAAGGTTATCCAATTACGATTGTTGTCGTGCAGATCCACAAAAATTGGCAAAAGCATTGCTCCTGCCATGATTAACGCAAAACGTGCACAGACATTGATAATAAACTGAAAAATGACCGTTCCCTATCTTTGTATCTCTTTTTATTATGGTTTTGTGCTCATAAGAATTTACGTTTTTCTCTTTATAGGATAAAGATTAATCCTTAACATTAGCATGCCTTGATGAATTGGTAATCAGACCTTTTCATAAAACTTGAAAATGAAGTACATATAACATAATCGAGGCTCTTGAAAAATATTTTTTTAAAAGGCTGCATTCCGTTATCATTTATAGAATAATTAAGTTATAATAAAGTGAAGGGGATTTAATGATACAATCGCATATTCGTCTGCTGATTATTGGCTCAGGTCCGGCTGGTTATACAGCGGCGATCTATGCAGCAAGAGCAATGCTTAAGCCGGTTTTGGTGACGGGCTTGCAGCAGGGTGGACAATTGACAATTACAACTGATGTTGAGAATTATCCAGGTTTTGCAGATCCCATTCAAGGACCGTGGTTGATGGAACAAATGGCGAAACAAGCTGAGAATATGGGGACAAAAATTGTCTATGATACAATTATAAAGGCTGATTTGTTGAAGTATCCTTTTGTCTTATATGGGGATTCAGGAACACAATATTCTTGTGATGCACTGATTATTGCAACAGGAGCTCAAGCGCGCTGGCTTGGTTTAGAAAGTGAACAAACCTTTATGGGCGGTGGTGTGTCCGCTTGTGCTACATGTGATGGCTTTTTTTACCGTGATAAGGACGTTATTGTCGTGGGAGGAGGAAATACCGCTGTTGAAGAAGCACTTTATTTATCGCATTTGGCTAAAAGTGTAAGCGTGGTTCATCGCCGAGATCATTTTCGGGCAGAAAAAATTTTGCAAGATAGGTTGCTTGCTTGCAAGAACGTACGTATCATTTGGGATCATGTGGTGGAAGAAATTGTGGGGCTGCCAGCACAGGGGCCAGTGGGCGCTGTTGTAACAGGGGCACGTCTGAAAAATGTTAAGACAGGTCACGAGATGACCGTGAATGCAGAGGGAATATTTATTGCTATAGGGCATGATCCTGCTGTTTCTCTGTTTGAAGGACAGCTGAAACAAAAACGAGGCGGCTATTTATGGACAGCACCGGACTCAACAGCAACAAGCATTGCTGGTGTTTTTGCTGCTGGGGATGTAACAGATGAAATATTCCGCCAAGCTGTAACAGCTGCGGGAAGAGGATGTATGGCAGCGTTGGAGGCAGAACGGTTTTTAGATATATCTAAGCGTTAGTAACTCATTGAGAACATAAAGAATCTAGAGGTAGAATTAATTGTGGCGCCACCGTTGGATTGGGATAAGTTAAGGGTTTTTCACGCTGCAGCAGAAGCGGGATCTTTTACGCATGCTGCTCAAAAGCTTCATTTATCTCAGTCAGCAGTTTCACGACAGGTTTCGGCTTTAGAACAAGAGGTTGGGGTATCCTTATTTCAACGTCATGCGCGTGGTTTGATTCTTACAGAACAGGGAGAAACTCTTTATCGTACAGCTCATGATGTTTTGATGAAGCTTGAAAGTGTACGTTTGCAACTAAGTGAAAGCTATGCAAAACCAACGGGGCACTTGCGTGTGACCTCGACCTTTGGAATGGGGGCAGGGTGGATTGCAGAGCGTATGCCAGAATTTCTTAGTCTTTATCCTGATATGCAGGTTCAGCTTTTGCTTTCCGATGAAGAGCTTGATTTGACAATGTGTCATGCGGATTGTGCTGTTCGCTTACATCAACCCCAACAACCTGATCTTATACAAAGAAAACTCTTTACAATTCATATGCATGTTTATGCTTCGGAAAAGTATATTGCAAATTATGGAAAGCCGGAAAAATTGTCTGATCTCGATGAGCATCGTATTATTTCGTTCGGTGAACCTGTCCCACCTTATTTGTCTGGTTTAAATTGGTTGGAAAAGGCTGGTAGAAGTGATGGATCATTGCGCGTTTCAGTTCTACAAATCAACAATATCATCTCAATAAAGAATGCGCTTATGCGTGATCTTGGGATTGCTGTGCTGCCTGATTATATCGTCAATAATGATGAGCATTTGGTGCGTCTTTTTCCTGATATGGTTGATATTCCTTCTTTTGATACTTTTTTTTGTTATCCTTATAATTTAAAGAATTTGGCAAGGTTAAATGCTTTTCGAGATTATATTTTTTTAAAAGCCCGTCAGTGGTCTTTTTAATGTTAATGCCTTAATTTATAAGGAATAATTAACTTTTTTACAATTTGAGACTCCCCTAATATTCTTTCGTTTTAAATTTGCCCATATTGAATCAATTAAAACTATTCGTTGCACATTAAAAGTGGATGGAGTCCGTGTGGAAAAATACTTTTGAAAAAAGGGATAAATGTTTTTTATGAATGCTAGCAAATGTGAGAGTTATTATATATTGAAAACTGGACAATCGTGTGATGGTGTAGCTTACATTTTTATATTTAATTAATAAAGAGTGGTACATGATGGAGACAAATTTAAAGCTATGTGTTTATTGCATAGCAGATACGCTTAAGTCTTTATTGTACTTTTTCTTATAAAATGACATAGAATGCTATCTCTTGATTATGTTGCCTCCCAGTGCATTTTCTTGAGTGTTCCCTTACGAAGATCTATCAGATTGATTTTATCTCTGAGGATTTTCCAAATTTGCCGGACGTATGTCCGGCTTTTTTTTATTTTTGAAAGAGCTCCTAGAAATTGCAATATATGGGAGGATGATAAGGAAAAAATTTCGAAACTTGTGGATATCCAACAATTTTTTAAGAATACTAAAATTCAATAAGGAGTTTGAGAGAGATTTATTCTGTTGTAGCATAAAAGTCTGTCTTTTAGGGGCGTGATATAAAATATTTAAAACTTTATACATTGAGGTGCTTTTTATTAGAGTGAGAGGTGAATATTTAAGGCAGGTCTTGTTCATAAAGCCTATGAAGTAAATCAAGTCGTTATTAGATAGAACTTAAAGGAAACTGGATTGTTTACATAACGACGGGAGGAGGCTTCTTCTTCATTTTAGGACGAAGAAGAAGCCGAGAAATAGAAAAGATTTGATTATAAGGGCAATTGTGTTTAAAAGTGCTCGATCTTTTTTAGAGTTATAAATTGAATAGAGAAAGCAGAATAGTTTTTTCATCTCTCATGATAATAAACCGATTCATTTATTTGATCGCTAGATTTTTTTGCTCTTTATCTACAGCCTCTATTGTTGTGTTTATTCATGGATATTTTTACTGAATCGATTGATTCAGACCATGATACAATTTCCGATATTTTCTCGGATATACTGACATTCGGCAAAAAAAACGATCACAAGAGATGATATTAAAAATTTTAAATTAAACTGTTGCAAAAGCGCTGTATACGTATACAAGCTTCTTCAAGTAATTCTTCTGATGTTGCATAAGAAATACGAAAAGCTGATCCAAGTCCAAAAGCAGATCCTTGGACGACAGCAACAGCTTCTGTTTCTAGAAGCGCTATGGCAAAGTCTTCATCATTCGTAATACATTGACCGTTGGGTGTTTTCTTTCCAATAAGTCCTGTGCAAGAGGGATAAACATAAAAAGCACCTTCGGGCGTTGGACAGTGAATGCCAGGAGCTTGGTTTAGCATGGAAACAACGAAATCACGGCGTGCTTGAAAAATACTTTTATTTTTAGCGATAAAGCTTTGTGGCCCATTGAGTGCTTCAACAGCAGCCCATTGTGAAATGACACTTGTTCCAGATGTTTGCTGACCTTGAATGGTATCCATAGCTTTAATTAATTCTTGTGGTCCCCCTGCATAGCCGATTCTCCATCCCGTCATCGCATAGGCTTTGGAAACACCATTCATTGTGAGTGTACGCTCATAAAGCGCTGGTTCTACTTGAGCTGGAGTAACAAAGGTAAAACCCTCATATGTGAGATGTTCATATATATCATCGGAAAGAATATAAACATGAGAATATTTTACTAAAACATCTGTGAGTTTTTTCAATTCATTATGTGTATAAGCGGCACCTGATGGATTTGAAGGAGAGTTAAAGATGAACCATTTGGTTTTGGGGGTAATGGCAGCTTCTAGCTCTTGTGGTTGGAGTTTATAAGAAAATTCGGCTTTTGTTTCTAAAAAGACAGGCGTACCACCGTTGAGTGCAACCATTTCTGGATAACTTACCCAATAAGGAGATGGAATGATGACTTCATCCCCTTTATTCAAAGTTGCCATCAATGCATTAAAGAGAATTTGTTTTCCACCGGTACCAACAATAATTTGCTCTGGTTCATAATTGAGATTATTTTCCCTTTTAAACTTTGCAGAAATTGCTTGGCGCAATTCTGGAATTCCAGATATGGGAGGGTATTTTGTTTCTCCTCTTCGAATAGCTTCAATGGCCGCGTTTTTGATGTTGTCTGGGGTATCAAAGTCTGGCTCTCCAGCGCTTAAAGCAATAACGTTGCGCCCTAATGTTTTTAAATGACGGGCTTTTTGGGAAGCAGCAATTGTTGCAGAAGGTTTGATACGAGACAGTTTGTCGGCAATAAAAGCCATAATTTTAAATCCTTATATTATATCAACAAATAGTTATTGCTTTAAGGATATTCTATAAGAGATTATATTGTATGCAATAAAAAACTTCCAAAATACTCTTACACGGGCTTTACATTCTTCTTTTTTGAGATTTTTACAAGATAATTTCTTCTTAGATTTTATGAAAGTTTTAGAGGAAGTATAAGGGAGGTTTGATAAATTGTGCAAAGGAGGTAAGCAGTCTTTTATTTTAACAAGGTAAAATGATGCTTTATACAAAATAAAAAATCTTCGTCGTTACAGACGAAGATTTTTAAATAAAATACTGCAGAATTTAAACTTTAAAGGGCAGCAAGGTTGCCAGCGGCAAATTTTCCTGAACGACGATCTTGAAGAACATCATAAGAAATTTTTTGCCCTTCATTAAGACTGTTTAGACCAGAACGCTCAACGGCAGAAATGTGTACAAATACATCTGCACTACCATCACTAGGCTGAATGAATCCGAAACCTTTTGTTGTATTAAACCACTTAACTGTTCCTGTAGACATAGGAAACTCCTTAGAATATATAATTATATTGAGTATTGAAGCTTTCATTCCTTCAATACGGTTGTAGATCGAAATTAGGTGGGAGAAGTTTCGTCAAAAGTGCAGATCGCACAGGAAAGAAAGTCACGTAACCGAAAATTCGATGAAACCTCTATAAAAGTCTTTAGAACAAAAAGCAAGTCTTAATCAATTTTTATATAAAAAAAATAAGAAAGCAGTGTACCTTTTGCTGAGTAGAAAAAATTCAACTGAAATAACTTTGTAGTGAACGTACTTCAAGGCGCCTTTTTTTGAGTGCTTTGATCGCTTCTACGACGGCTTCGGCTCCAGCTATTGTTGTATAATAGGGAACATTTTGCATGAGTGCTGCATAACGTAATGATTTTGAGTCTGAGATGGCACTGGCAGTGCTAGTTGTATTAAAAATCAATTGAATTTGGCGATTACGAATGGAATCTTCAATATGAGGATGCCCTTCTAGGACTTTGTTGATTTTTGTTGCTTCAACGTGGTGTTCGGTAAGAAATTTATGTGTTCCACTTGTGGCAACAACAGAAAAGCCAAGCTCAGTTAAACGTTTTACAGGATTTAAGATGCGTTTTTTATCTTCATCTCTTACAGAAACGAACAAAGTTCCCTCTTTAGGGAGTTTTACACCAGCTCCAAGTTGTGCTTTAGCAAAAGCAAGCGAAAATTCATAGTCAAGTCCCATAACTTCACCGGTTGAGCGCATTTCTGGACCAAGAAGTGTATCAACACCTGAAAAACGAGCAAAAGGAAACACTGCTTCCTTGACGGCAATATGTTGTTTTTTCTGCAAGGAAGGTAATCCACCATAAGCTTGAAGAGCATCATGAAGTGTTTCTCCTGCCATAATACGTGCAGCCATTTTAGCAATAGGGCGACCAATCGTTTTTGCAACAAATGGGACAGTACGTGAAGCACGGGGATTGACTTCTAAGACATAAATGGTGTCATCTTTTATAGCATATTGTACATTCATTAAGCCGCGAACATGAAGTGCTTGTGCTAATGCTTTGGTTTGGCGCTCTAATTCAGTAACTATTTTATTTGAGAGCGTACGGACTGGTAAAGAACATGCTGAATCACCAGAGTGGATACCAGCTTCTTCAATGTGTTCCATAATACCAACAATCAGTGTTTCGTTGCCATCACATAGACAATCAACGTCTACTTCAATTGCTTCTGTTAAATAGGTATCAAAGAGAAGCGGATTTTTACCAAGCAATATATTGATTTGTCCTGTTGTGTCGTTAGGATAACGGACTTTGATATCTTCTGAAATTAATTCTGGGACACTTTCAAGTAAATAATTTTGTAAGCTACGTTCATCACGGATAATTTGCATAGCACGTCCTCCTAAAACATAAGAGGGACGTACAACCAATGGGAAGCCTAGTTCGTGGGCAATGAGGCGTGCTTGTTCGATGGAGTGAGCAATACCATTTTGAGGTTGTGTTAAGTTAAGTTTAAATAACAGTTTTTGAAAGCGATCTCTATCTTCTGCTAAGTCGATAGCGTCAGGTGAAGTACCCAAGATGGGAATGTTGTGTTTTTCTAGAGCGCTTGCCAATTTCAAGGGTGTTTGTCCGCCAAATTGGACGATGACTCCAACCAAATCTCCTTTTTCCTGTTCTGCTTCTAAAATAGCGATAACATCTTCTGTTGTTAAAGATTCAAAGTAAAGGCGATCAGAGGTATCATAGTCGGTTGAAACTGTTTCAGGATTACAGTTAATCATAATCGCTTCAAAGCCTGCATCACGCAGTGCAAAAGCAGCGTGGCAGCAACAGTAATCAAATTCAATACCTTGCCCAATGCGGTTTGGTCCACCGCCTAAAATAGCAATTTTTTTGCGTTCAGAAATGTGTGCTTCCGAGTGCTCTATACCTGCAAAGGGAACTTCATATGTTGAATACATATAGGCTGTAGGAGAAGAAAATTCAGCGGCACAAGTGTCAATCCGTTTGAAGACGTGTTTAACATTCAGTGATTTGCGTAAAGCTGCGATATCATCGGGTTCTTTTCCAGTAAGGGAGGCTAATCGCGCATCTGAAAATCCCATAGCTTTTAACATACGTAAGTTATCTGCGTCTTGGGGTAATCCATGAACGCGGATACGCTGCTCCATTTCAATGATGGAGGCTATTTGTTCTAAAAACCACGGATCAATTTTGCTAATTTGGTGAATCTCATCTAAGGGTAAGCCTGTGCGCATGGCTTGAGCAATATAGCGTAGACGATCAGGGCTTGGTATTGCAATGGCGGAGCGTATAGAACTTTTTTCATCACCTTCAGCATGCTCTGGAATAACAATTTCATCAAGACCCGTAAGTCCTGTTTCAAGTCCACGGAGTGCTTTTTGTAACGATTCTTGAAAAGTGCGTCCAATTGCCATGACTTCTCCTACAGATTTCATCGCAGTTGTGAGGACAGGTGATGAACCGGGAAATTTTTCGAAAGCAAAACGAGGAATTTTTGTCACAATATAGTCAATAGAAGGTTCAAATGATGCTGGTGTTGCACCACCCGTTATATCATTTTTTAATTCATCAAGAGTATAACCAACAGCCAGTTTAGCGGCTACTTTGGCAATGGGAAACCCCGTTGCTTTTGAGGCAAGCGCTGAAGAGCGAGAAACACGTGGATTCATTTCAATAACAATGAGGCGCCCATTTTCAGGATTGACAGCAAACTGTACATTGGATCCCCCCGTTTCAACACCAATTTCACGCAAAACAGCAATCGAAGCATTACGCATACATTGATATTCTTTATCTGTTAAGGTGAGAGCAGGCGCTACAGTGATCGAATCACCGGTATGAATCCCCATTGGATCAATGTTTTCAATAGAACAAACAATGATACAGTTGTCGTTCTTATCACGAACAACTTCCATCTCATATTCTTTCCACCCTAAAACACTTTCTTCAATTAAAACTTCAGTTGTAGGCGAAGCTTCAAGACCGCGTTCGATAATTTCATAAAATTCAGAACGATTGTAAGCGATTCCACCACCGGTTCCACCAAGGGTAAATGAAGGACGAATAATAGCTGGAAGTCCAACAACATCAAGAGCTTGAACTGCTTTTGCTGTTGCATGGGCGATATAATGTTGTTTGCGATCAGTTTCGGTATGTCGCCAGTTGCGCTCAAGTTCTTCGAGTGCTTTGTCAAGTGCAGCACCAGAAAGTTTTGCTTTAAGTTCAGCACGCGTTTTTGCGTGCTGTCGGCGATTTTCTTCTTTTAGTTCTGTTGCATTGGCTAACATAGAGCGTGGCGTTTCCAAACCGATTTTTGCCATCGCTTGGCGGAATAAAGCACGATCTTCAGCTTTATCAATAGCATCAGCATTGGCCCCTATCATTTCAACATGATAGCGGTCTAAAATACCCATACGCTTTAATGATAAAGCAGTGTTGAGGGCTGTTTGTCCTCCCATAGTGGGCAAAAGGGCATCGGGACGTTCGTGGGCAATAATTTTGGCAACTATTTCAGGAGTAATGGGCTCTATATAAGTTGCATCAGCTAGATCTGGATCTGTCATAATCGTGGCAGGATTAGAATTTACCAAAATAATTCGATAACCTTCTTCTTTTAATGCTTTACAGGCTTGTGTGCCTGAATAATCAAATTCACATGCCTGACCAATGATAATAGGTCCTGCTCCGATGATAAGAATAGATTTTATATCTGTGCGTTTGGGCATGGCTTTTTCCTATGACAAATATCTGTGCGCGATTGTTGCGGGTAAAATATTTCAGTTCTGAGGCTACAGTCATTTTATAAGTTAAGTGACAAAGAAAGTAAGCACTAAAATACCTTTTCCATGCTTTTTTTCATAAAATTGAAGATAAATTTCTTTTTTGAGCTGAGTCATCTCGTAAGTATATCAAAAGTATGATCTTTGATAAAAAAATAATAGTAGTACTCCAACAAATTAGAATATTTAAGCATACTGTGGAGAATAAAAGCCGGAACATCTTTTCAGTCCATTGCCGGCACATTTTGTGTTTTATGACGTTGTTTTCCTAAAGAGAGGGCGCGCACTTTTTCTGTTTCTTGTAAAACATAAGCCACTATTGATGGTTCGATGGGATTTCGTAAAATAAAATGGGAAGTTTATCTTGTTGTTCCGTAAAATACTGCCGTTTAGAGCTGTGATATAAGGTATGAAAATTTACCACATTAAGGTGTTTTTTGTTAGAGTATATGATAGAATTCAGGGCGGGATTTGTTTTTAGAGAGCTTGTGAAATAAACCATATGAAATGGTCTTAGTTGGAATCTGTTATATAAAAAGCAAGATTGTTGATAGATCTGTTCTGGTCGAATTTTCCGTTTTAGGGTAGGAAGAAAGTCAATTGATGTATATTTCCATTTCATAAAAGGGTGAGAGTGTATTTTAATACAATGGCTAAGGAGATAATTTCAGAATGATTTTGTTTGCTGTTAAAAGATAGTGAATACTCTCTCTTTACTTTATGGATGATGTTCAAAAATATTTAAAAATATAAAGAAGGCTAAAATGCTGAACATTTCCCAAACGAGAATATTCTGTCTGAAAGATGTATCAATAGGAAAGCTTTTGGTGGCTAGGTCTCAAAAAGGGATTTGTTATATAGCGTTAGGAGATACTATAGAACAATTATTACAGGAGTTTACGATACGATTTGGCAATGCACAACAAGTTGTAGGTGACAATACATTTAAGAGAGAAGTTGCTCATATTATAGCTATGATAGAAACACCTAAGTTGGTCAAAAAATATAATTTTCCCTTAGATATAAATGGTACAGTTTTTCAACGACAAGTATGGGCAGTATTATGTGATATACCATGTGGTGAAACAATTTCATATGAAGTCTTAGCATGCCGTATTGGTATACCGAACGCTTTTCGTGCCGTTGCTAATGCGTGTGCACGTAACGAATTGGCTGTTATCATTCCGTGTCATCGTGTTGTGCGTAAAAATGGTTTTATTTCAGGGTATCGTTGGGGATCCAAACGGAAACAGATTTTGCTACAACGAGAACAAAATGGAGGAATTTAATTTTGTGTGATGGGCATTATAATCGTTACAGTTGTCCCTTTCATTTCTTTTGAGGTAATTTCAAGTTTTCCTTTGTGGAGTTCTAGCAAGGAGCGTGAAATGGCTAAGCCAAGACCTGAGCCCGTGTGAGATTTAGTAAGCTGATTTTCAACTTGTTCAAAAGGTTGCCCAAGTTTTTTAATTGCTGATTGGGGAATACCAACACCTGTATCTGTAATTTTAAAAATAAGGTTGTTTTTTTTCTTGAAAGCGCAAACATCAATATTTCCGCCAGAAGGCGTAAATTTAACGGCATTAGAGATGAGATTAAGGAAAATCTGTTTCATAGCACGACCATCAACTTCAGCATGAAGTTCTGGCGTAATGTTTGTTGTAACAACAATATTTTTTTCTTGAGCTTGAGGCGTTAGTGTTCGTACTGCTTCACTAATGATGGGCTCAAGATCGGTATTTTTACAATCAAGCGAAAATCTTCCAGCTTCAATTTTTGACATATCAAGGATGTCATTGATAAGGGTTAGAAGATGGGTTCCCGAATTGTAAATATCATGCATATATTCCTTATAGCGTTGTGAGCCAAGAGGTCCAAAAGTCGATTGCAACATGATATCTGAAAAGCCGAGAATAGCGTTAAGAGGAGTGCGCAATTCATGGGACATATTAGCCAAAAACTCTGATTTAGCTTTGTTAGCACTTTCAGCACGCTCTTTTTCTGCCTTGAGACTTTTATTAAGTTTTTCAACTTCTGAGGCACGTTGTTGAGCACTTCCTCGAGCACGTTTGAGTTCTTGAATAAAAGAAAAAAGACGCCTTTCACTGTCTTCAAATTTTTCCTGTTGTTGTTTAAGCTCAGAAATGTCAGTACCAATACAAACCAATCCTCCGTCTTGGGTCCGCCGTTCGTTAATTTTGAGCCAACAACCATCTGCCGTTTGGCGAATACTGGTTAAGTTACCAGTACCATCATCTTTAAGGGGATATTCACTGATAGCAGGGCGTGCCATGGCTTCGACGGTTGCACGTTGGATACCGGATTGTAGAATTTGTTTAGGAATAGCAGCATATTCGCAAAATTTGCTGTTGGACATGACTAAACGTCCTTCTGAATCCCACAAGACGAAAGATTCTGAAATGTTTTCAATTGCATCACGGATACGAAGGTCGGCTTGCGCTGTTTGTTCAGCCAATTGTTGCTGTTCACTAATATCGAAGGAAATACCAACCAAATGGGGTTCTTCTTCTTCAGTAACTTCAGCACGAATGCGCATCCAGACATAATGGCCATCGGCATGACGCATGGGAACGTTAATATCGATATGCTTTTTTTTACCGCTCATTAATTCCTGAGCAAGATCAAAAAAATTCGCATCATTTGGATTGATAATGGCGCTAATTTGGGAAATTGAGAGCAATGCATCTTGAGGGACATAGCCCAGCATTTCATACATTGCTCGTGACCAGTAGACGCGTCCACTTGCCATATTCCAATCCCATAGTCCACAGCGTCCACGCATCATTGCCATATCAATACGGTTTTGAATTTTTTCTGAGACAAGATCCGTTTTGCGTGCTCGTACAATTTGGTTGTAATAAGCATAAAGAAGAGCGAGGATAACGCCACTAGTTCCAATGAACAGGGTTATATTTAACGAGAGAATTTTCCGCCATTCCATGGCGCTATCTTGCATTTTTTCGCTAATGAATACGCCATATTGCCCATTTTCTGTTTGCTGAAATGAAGCAAGAGCAGGGGCATCTTTTCCTATTGTGATTTTCATAATTCCAACGTGCTGTCCAAGAGATTGTAAAGCAATGCTGTCAGAGATAAAATCTTGCAAAGGTTTTCCTAAAGAAATCTCTGAACTGGATGAAGCTAAGACATTTCCTTTTTGATCAATAATGGCGATCAGAGTGCTAGGATTAATAAGATCTTGATTACGAAAAGTGGTGAGGATATTTTGGAAATGACTATGAGAAAGGGCAGAGACTTTTCCTTTCTGAGAAACAGCCAGTAAGTCATGATTAATTGTATTGGTAATATGAGAAGCTAAGAAAGTGATGGTAGAACGCGTGTTCTTATCAATCGTGTTACGCCAATCATAGAGTGATATAAAACGAATTGATGCAAGTACAATAAGAAATGCTAAAATAACAAACGGAAGCGAGCGACGCAACCAAGGTTCAATAAAGAGAAGCTTTTGATAGGCGGAGCCAGAAAGCAGATGAATACGTTTTTTCTGCGCTTTATGACTTGGAGCGCTCGATTTTGAATCAGTATACACCTCCGTTGGCGCATGATATGCGTCCAATTTAGCCATTTCCAGTTCCTTTAATTATGGAATAATGTGATTTAAAAACTGCTTCGATATTCATAGTAACCCCATCGAGTGCAATGAATCAAAACAGGAGTCTTCTGTCCAGTCTTTTTTTTAAAAAAAATAATTTTACTTCTATGAACTTGGAATATGAAAAGGAAAAGGCACTTTAAACATGATCTATAAACAGGCTTAGATTGCCTGTTTATAGATTTAATGATGATCGAATAGTCTGTAGAATTTATTTAAAAAATATTATAGAATATTGATTTAAAATAATTTTTCGTTTCAAGTGAGCAGACGGTTGATAATATCAGCGACATCGCTTGATAATTTTGGCGCAGCAGCAATTGTTTTTAATTCAGTTTCAAGTTTTTGTTGTCGAATGGGTTCTAATTGTCGCCAAGAGCGCATCGTCGTTAATAATCGTGAAGCGAGCTGTGGATTTTTTTTGTCAATTTCCAAAATGATTTGGCAAAGAAAATGATAAGATGCTCCATCCATCCTGTTAAAGCCCGTGAGATTGTTAGAGGAAAAGACACCGATTAGGGAACGCACACGATTGGGATTGTCTTTTGAAAATAGCGGGTGTTGCATGAGCTTTTGAACATTCTCGAGCGTTGATGCCCCTGCAACCATTGCTTGAATGGAGAACCATTTATCCATGACCAAAGGATCATGGTGATAGCGGTTTTCAAAATCATTTAAGGCATTTTGCGCCTGCTCACTTTCATTAAAACGCTTCACGAGAACAGCGATACTAGCCATACGGTCAGTCATATTATCAGCTGTTGCATATTGTGCGGCAGCACGATTTGGATTGGCCTCAGTAATGGAAAGATAATCCAGTATTATATTCTTTAATGCTCGCTTTCCAGCTTGTACAGTGTTTGATGAATAGGGCTCTTTGGTTTGCATTTGCCCATAAAATTTTGTGAAGAGCCCTTGATGTGTATGTGCGAGCGAAGCTAAAAACTGATTGCGCACATGATGAATACGCTCTGGGTCAACATTTTTACCAAGTGTATGGGCAAGTTCAACTTCGCTCGGTAAACTTAAACAAAATGCACGAAACTCAGGTTCAAGACTTTCATCTGTAATGATAGCTTCAATCAATTTTATCAAAGCAGAGGGCATCCCCTCTTTTGCTTTTGTTTCATCTTGAATGCTTTGAATCAAAGCTTGCGTCATTAAATGATTAAGAGATTGCCAGCGATTGATGTGATTGTCATCATGTTGTGCAAGAAAAATAAGTTCGCTTTCATTGAATGGAGTTTGTAGATTGATTGGCGCAGAGAAGTCTCTAAGCAGTGATAAAACAGGTTTTTCACGCAGACCCTTTAATGTAAACGTTTGGTTTTCCTTGGATAAAAGCATAACGTTTGATTGAATATCTGTATCCGCTTCATAGGTGAGGTTTTCTCCATTAGGTCCTAACAAGCCAAATAATATAGGGATAAGCATGGGCTTTTTTGTATTTTGTTGTGGGGTTGCCGGAATATGTTGCTTTGCATGAATTGTTAAAACACCATCGCTATAATGACTATCGATTTCTACATTTGGTGTTCCAGCTTGTTCATACCACAACATGAATTGGGAAAAGTCTTGACCAGATACTTCAGCAAAACAGGTGATAAAATCTTCAATTGTACAAGCTTGTCCATCATGACGTTGAAAATAAAGATCAGTACCTTTACGAAACAGAGAGGGTCCTAAAATAGTCCGTATCATGCGAACAACTTCAGCACCTTTTTCATAAACAGTTGTGGTGTAAAAATTGTTAATTTGGCTATATTGACGAGGACGTACAGGATGAGCGAGGGGACCAGCGTCTTCGGCAAATTGAGTAGCTTTTAATGTTTTTATATTTTCAATTCGCTGTAGGCTGCGTACATTTTGATCTGATGAAAATTCCTGATCACGATAAACAGTGAATCCTTCTTTTAAACAGAGTTGAAACCAATCGCGACAGGTAATACGATTACCGCTCCAATTATGGAAATATTCATGTGCAATGACACGTTCAACATTTCTATAATCTTGATCGGTTGCTGTTTCAGGATCTGCCAGAACATATTTATCATTAAAAACGTTAAGTCCCTTGTTTTCCATTGCTCCCATGTTAAAGTCGGACACAGCAACAATATTGAAAACATCAAGATCATATTCGCGCCCAAAACATTGTTCATCCCAACGCATGGAACGTTTAAGAGCATCCATTGCATAGGTTGCGCGTTTGGTTTTTCCTTTTTCCACATAGATACCAAGCTCGATACGTCGTCCAGATACAGTTGTAAAATGATCTTCTAACTTATCAAGATCTCCACCTACTAAAGCAAAGAGATAAGATGGTTTGGGATAAGGATCTTCCCAAATGGCAAAATGGCGATTATTCTCTAAAGTTCCTGTTTCCACTAGATTACCATTTGAAAGCAAGATTGGGATTGTTTGGGAATCTGCTTCAATTTTCACTCTATAGATAGAAAGAACATCTGGGCGGTCGTAAAAATAAGTAATACGACGAAAGCCTTCCGATTCGCATTGTGTGCAATAAACACCATTTGAAAGATAAAGGCCCATAAGTTGGCGGTTGCTTTCAGGATTCAGTTCCGTAACCAATTTCAATGTAAAAGGAGCCGCTGGTGGGTTTGTAATTTCTAAACGTGAAGGCGTCACTTTATAAGTGTTTGGAGCTAACGTCTCACCATTGATAGAAACGGAAATTAAAGTAAGATCATCACCAGAAAGAACAAGAGGTGTTAATTCTTTTGTATTGTGACGGGGTTCAATAGACAATATGGCTGTAACATAGGTTTTTGTTGGTGCCAATTGGAAGGAAAGTTGTGTTTTAGGGATAGCGTAAGGGGTTGGCTGGTAGTCTTCCAAACGATAAATAGATGTTGTTGGCTGTTCCATAGTTTTTCCCATTCGTATTTTAAGAGTTAAAGAAGGTGTTTAATTTTAGAGTCAAAGAAGATTACAGAATTACAAAAGGCTATCGAGGCGATTTTTTACTTCTAAGAAGTCTGTCCATGTAAGTTTTTTTTGACTAGGGGTTCGGAGAAGGTAGGCAGGGTGGAAAGTTGGCATAACAGGTATTTTTATATTATCCTCACTTTCATAAATATGCCATTTCCCTCGTGTTCGGATAATCCCATTTTGAGATCCCGTAAGAAACTGTGCAGCAATGCCTCCCAGTGCTATAAGTACACGAGGACGCGCTAAATAAATGTGCCGTTCAATAAAAGGGCGGCACAAGGCAACTTCTCTTGGTGTTGGTGTACGATTTCCTGGTGGACGCCAAGGAATAGTGTTGGCAATGTAAACATTATTTCTTGTTAAGCCAATTGATGCGAGGATTTTATTAAGCAACATCCCTGCTTTTCCCACAAAAGGAATTCCTTGTATATCCTCTTCTCGTCCTGGTGCTTCGCCTATAAGCATCAGGGGGCTTCCTGCTGTTCCATCTGAAAAGCAGGTATTTTTTGCTGTCAATTTTAGTGAACAGCCATTAAATGCGAGGAGCGCAGATTTTAATTCATCAAGTGTTTTTGCATTGTTTGCACTCTCTATAGCTGTGGGTTCATTTTGTATAGCCCCCCTAGAGTTATGCAGCGGACGATGATCTGATTTTACGGTGGGAGATGTTTGTTGATTATGAGAAATGTTCACGACAGATATTAATTTGCTCTCTGAACAAGCAGACTGCTTAAAACGATTAATAGGGAAATTTGTCAGAACAGCATCCGCACCACTTTCTTTATAAAAGTTTAAGAGTTCTTCATAGGAAATTGAGCACGGCGTTTGATTTAACATTTTATTTTTTCTAATGATCTAGCAACTATAGATCAAACAAAATTATCCTTCAAGTTTTATAAATGTATTCGCTAGCCATTAATGTACAAGAACGCTGATAGGATTCTCTCTTTTCACAAAAAAGGCAAATCGTAAAATGCGAGTGTTCGCGATTATATACATCTTTAAATGTACAATTTGTTTAAATTACGCTATTTTAAATTTTTAAACAGACTAAGCTCTTTATAATAAAAGAATTCTCTACTGAATGCAAGTGGTATGATAACATTTTTGATCATTATATTCTATATTTAATAATTAATGAAAGTGATTTTTGTAGTATTTTATTTGTAATAATTAAGTATAAATTTTTTATTATTATATTTTTATCTTTTTTTTAATAATTTTTATTAAAAATATTAAATATATTAATGAGATATATAAATATTACTTTTATATGAGAAAATATTAGATATATGAGAAAATACTAAGACTTTACAAACTGTTTTTGCAATGGGTTAAAAGCAATGTGTAGATATATGCTTTTGCTTTTTTTACAGCTGAAATGAGAGGTTCATTTAATGCTAAATGCGCAGCAATAGCGCTTGAGAGAATGCAACCTGTTCCTCGCATTGTTCCTTTTAAACGTGGCGTAGAAATATTTATGACTTCAGTTTTGTCAATGAAGCTATCAATTGCAAGAGGACCCTCTGCATGTCCCCCTTTTACTAAAATAGATCGAGCTCCCAATGACAAAAGTTTTTTTGCTTGTTGTATTGCTTGCTCATCATGAGATGCCAATGGACTTTGGCTAAGAAGAGCAAGTTCTTCTCTATTCGGTGTTAAAAGAGTAACATGAGAAAGCAGTTTATCGATCATCGTGTCGATGATTGCTTCCGTTGTTAGTTTTCCTCCTGATGAAGCGACAAGTACGGGGTCCAAAATAACTGGAACATGGGGATAGTCTTTGAGTACGTTACAGATTGCTGTTATAATTGCTTTTGTACCCATCATACCGATTTTTATTGCGCTTATTGGATTTGCTTCTAGGGCAGCACGCATTTGCGCAGCGACGAGGTCTTCACGCATTGGAATGATTTCGGCAACGCGATTATCATCTTGTACGTTAACACAAGTGATTGCCAAATTTGCTTTTATTTGAAAATGTGCAGCGGTTTCTATATCACGAACAATACCGGCACCTCCTGTTGGATCCGTGCCTGCAACAATAAGAATGGAAGGTATCAACGCCATGTTTGTGTCACTTTTATCCACTGTTGGACACGTTCTTCAGGTTTTTTATGGAGGATAATATCAGTCACAACAGCAGCACTATTTGCTCCCGCTTTTAAAACACCAACTGCGCGTTCTGGTGTTAAACCACCAATACCCACCAAAGGTAAAGCACCAATCCGCTTTCTCCATTGTTTGATTTTTTCTAGTCCTTGCGGCATCCATTTCATTTTTTTTAAGATTGTCGGATAAATAGGACCAAGTGCAATATACTCAGGATTAACAGAGAGTGCGATATCCAATTCATGTTCATCATGTGTACTAAGACCAACTTTTATACCACTTTTACGAATTGCGTGAAGATCAGCATTGCTTAGGTCTTCTTGTCCCAGATGAATAAAATTGCACTTTTCATCAATTGCTATTTCCCAATGATCATTAATAATTAATTGTGCTCCCAATTTATTGCATATGTTTTTTGCGCGCTTGATATGTTGACGGATTATTTGTTGATTTTCATGTTTCATACGCAATTGTACGAGCTTGATGCCAAGAGGGAGCAAACGTTCAATCCAATCAGCGTTATCAACGATGAGGTAAAATGGATCCAGTTTCATGAAAATACTGC
Source organism: Bartonella sp. MR90HLJMH (assembly GCF_042194115.1). Lineage (NCBI taxonomy): Bacteria > Pseudomonadati > Pseudomonadota > Alphaproteobacteria > Hyphomicrobiales > Bartonellaceae > Bartonella > Bartonella sp. MR90HLJMH. The sequence continues at coordinate 50,057 of NZ_JBHIMM010000003.1, read as the reverse complement.
TTTTCCAATGACTGGCGTTGAAGGGACTGCTACATTGCGTGCTTCGATCATGCCAGCTTTATATCCCATACGTCCTGCTTGAACAGCTTTAGAAAATGCTTCAGCCATTAAGACAGGATCACCTGCTTTAGCAACTGCGGTATTAAGCAGTACTGCATCATAACCGAGTTCCATCGCAATGGCGGCATGTGATGGGCGTCCAATGCCGGCATCAATAACAAGAGTAGCGTCAGGAAGGTAAGCACGGATAGAACGCAATCCATCAGTATTATGAGGTCCTTTGGCAGAACCAATAGGAGCACACCAAGGCATAATAACACGGCAACCAATGTCGAAAAGTTTTTCAGCAACAATGAGATCATCCGTTGTGTAAGCAAAAATTTTGAAACCTTCATTGTTTAAAATTTGCGCTGCTTCGATTAAGGAAAAAATATTTGGCTGTAAGGTGTCTGGGTTTCCTATCACTTCGAGTTTAATCCAAGCTGTTTTAAAGAGATCTCTTGCTAATTGCGCTGTGGTTACGGCCTCTTTAACAGTATAACAACCAGCAGTATTAGGAAGCACTGTTACCCCAAGTTCTTGAAGAAATTGCCAAAATTGTCCACCTTGTTTTCCACCTGCCGTTTCACGACGCAAGGAAACAGTCACAATTTCCGTATTCGATTTATGAATAGCATCACGAAGAATTGCTGGTGAAGGATATTGCGCTGTACCTAATAGAAGACGGGAAGAGAATTGTCGTCCATAAAGATTCAGCATAATTTTAGCCTCCTTGCATTGGGCTTAAAATTTCAATTTTATCTCCTTCATGCAAGACAAATTGGCTTCGTGCATCTATGGAAACAACTTCAGCGTTAACAGCGGTTGCAAGCCAATTTCCTTCATACCCCAATTCTTCAAGTAAGAGACCGAGAGTCATAACTTCTGTTTGGACTGTTTCACCATTAACAAATATTTGCATGCTTTATTCCAATGCCAATTTCATTGCTCGTTTTGCCATTTCTGGAGACAAAAGAAAACCATGTCTATAAAATCCATTAATAGAAATACAATTACCATCTTTATGCACAGAAGGGAAGTTATCAGGATAACATGGACGAACACCAACGCCAGATTCAATAATTTCTGCTTCAGCAAAAGCAGGATGTAAAGTATAAGCCGCGTTGAGCAGTTCCATCATTGATCTCACTGAGATTGCACCATCAAAGTCACTTTCAATCATTGTTGCACCAATCATAAAAATATTATCTTGTCGAGGTACAATATAGAGAGGAAACCGTGGATGAAGAAGACGAATTGGACGCAAAATTTTAATATCGGTGCAGCGCACGAGAAGCATTTCGCCGCGCACGCCCCGTATATTTTTATCTTTTCCTAAACGTGCTATTCCTGTTGCATCAATAACAATATCAAAATTTGTTTCAGCCGTCTCTACATCAACAAAACACGCTCCATTGTTGAGAAGCTTTTCTTTTAAAGCCATAAGTGCTTTGCGAGGATCAATATGGGCTTCATTTTCATAAAAGAGCGCACAGTTAAAACGTTCCGCAAGATCTGGTTCAAGATGAGCTATTTCTATATTATCTATGGTTTTGTGATTATGCGTGCGTCCAGAAAACCGTTCAAGCTCTCCTCTATCTCGTGTAGGTGCAACCACTAAAGTGCCTTTTTGTATGACAAGGTTGGGAAGCGTTTTACGCCACCACTGTATAGCTTGTATACCAAGATCTTCAACAATCTGTTCCGCATTTTCTTTCTCACAGTAAGGTGCGAGCATTCCTCCTGCATACCAACTAGCACTTCCTATAGGAGAATGAGGGGGAGCTGATATAGTAACAGAAACACCTTTTTGCTGTAACATAAAGGCAACCGTTAAGCCGCCTACACCTGCACCTTTGATAAGAATGTTCTTCAACTGTTTACTTTCTCTTTTTGAGGAGGAACAATTTCCATATAAAGGTCACCATTTTTCTGATATTTCTCGGCCATGGCGATCATACCTTCCCCTTTTGTTTTTCTTATTGCTGCTGCCTCACGAATATCATGAGAAATACGCATAGAACAGAATTTTGGTCCACACATGGAACAAAAATGTACCAATTTATGGGCTTCTTTAGGCATTGTCTCATCATGAAAGGCACTGGCTGTTTCCGGATCAAGAGAAAGGTTGAATTGATCATGCCATCTAAAATCAAATCGTGCACGCGAAAGAGCATTATCGCGCAATTGTGCTCTAGGCAAACCTTTGGCAAGGTCAGCGGCATGAGCAGCAATTTTATAAGTGATCACACCAGTTTTTACGTCATTCCTATCGGGGAGTCCTAGGTGTTCTTTAGGTGTTACATAACACAACATAGCTGTTCCAAACCATCCAATCATAGCGGCACCAATTGCTGATGTAATATGATCATAACCAGGAGCAATGTCGGTTGTAAGAGGTCCCAAAGTATAAAAAGGCGCCTCGTGACAGAGATCTAATTGTTGCTCCATATTTTCTTTAATTTTGTGCATTGGGACATGCCCAGGACCTTCAATCATAACCTGTACATCTTTTTCCCAAGCAATTTTTGTCAATTCTCCCAAAGTTTTAAGCTCTGCAAATTGGGCTTCATCATTGGCATCGGCAATAGAGCCAGGGCGCAATCCATCCCCCAAGGAAAGAGAGATGTCATACGTGCGTGCAATATCACAAATTTCATCAAAATGTTCATAAAGAAAACTTTCTTTGTGATGATGCAAGCACCATTTTGCCATAATAGAACCACCTCGTGAAACAATACCTGTTACCCGATCAACGGTTAAAGGGATAAAAGGTAATCTTAATCCCGCATGAATGGTAAAATAATCAACACCTTGCTCTGCTTGTTCAATAAGGGTATCACGGAAAATATCCCATGTTAAGTTTTCGGCAATACCCTGTACTTTTTCGAGTGCTTGATAAAGTGGAACAGTCCCAATGGGAACAGGGGCATTTCGAATAATCCACTCACGAATATTATGAATATTTCGACCTGTTGAGAGATCCATAACTGTATCTGCTCCCCAGCGAATGGCCCAAACCATTTTATCAACTTCTTCTTCCATAGATGAAGTCACTGCTGAATTGCCAATATTGGCATTAATTTTAACACGAAAATTACGCCCAATAATCATGGGTTCGCACTCTGGATGATTAATGTTTTGTGGAATAATGGCGCGTCCACAAGCAATTTCATTGCGAACAAATTCGGCAGTATAAATTTCTGGTATTGATCCAGAAAATGTTTCATTTGATGGTACATTCTGCCGTTCTTTTACTGCTAATCCTTCATTTTCTCGTATAGCCACATATTCCATTTCCGCTGTAATAATGCCTGCGCGCGCATAAGCCATTTGTGTAATTGCTTTGCCATTTTTTGCTCGTAAAATGGGACGTTTTTGTTTAAATGTTGGTGTAAGGTTTTTATCAGAAGCCAATCCATTATCTTCAGGTTTTACTAATCGTGCAGGATAAGTTTCAGTATCATCCCGCTTAGAGAGCCAAGGCAAGCTAATTGCTGGCAAGCCTTTTGTAATATCAATGATCATATCTTTATCTGTGTAGGGGCCAGAAGTATCGTAAACGTTTAAAGGTTTCTCACCACTGCCATCAGTCAGTGAAATTTCACGCAATGGTACGCGCACATCAGAAAAGATAGGACTTTGTTGATAAATTTTGCGTGAAGCGGGAAAGGGGCTACAACTAATTGATGGAGTATTTTTCTGCACAAACTTTTTCCTTATAGACACAGAGTTCAAAAATAGGTTACGATGTTAATGGGGATGTATTCAAATTATCAATCACGAGTATTCGGATGAATAGGAATAGTATTGCTTTATAGCAAAGCAAACCCAATAAAGATCAAGAAAATTTATTTTGAAAAATTGATACAATATCTATTCTCATATTTGCATGCCTCCTCCCACTTAAAGTATTTTTGCTAATACGAATATGGTTGGCTTAAATATCTATATTGTCAATCATAAAAATATATTTAAACGATTTTGGTGTGTTTTTTAAGAGTGAAAATAGATATTATGAAGTGATAAACTGTGATATTGAAGCTTTTATAAACAAGAATAAAGTTAAAAACGGATTATCAAGGAAAAAGTAGATAGTTTATAGCTCTGATTGAGATTTTTTCATATTAAAATAATAACTCAGAATACTATAAGATTCTCTCATCATACATCTTTTCATATAAAATCACTTCCTTGCACGTCATAAGTGGGAGCATATGGGGCAAAATACTTGAAGAAAGGAAGCCAAAAGTCATTCATGAACATTCTCAGATGCGAGGACTATCGCAATGTGGGGGCCAACAAAATGTATGATGGGTTCCAGCTTGTATCTTCAAAAGCTTAAAGATGATGATCTGTAATAGCTTATCATTGTATCATTGACGTGCGCTGTCGTAAAATGAACGGAGTATATTTTAAGCAATATTTCTTTAATAAAGTGCGTGATATGCAATATCATTATATTTTGTGTGGGGCATTCTATTTTTCATGAGGGGATGTTCCCATTAAGAGTGCGATAAACAAAAGCGTGAAACAATACCTAATCTTTATTATTAAAAATAATATTGCCTTGAATGTTTTAAAAATCGTAAAGCGGAATTAAAAAATGATGATGAAAATGAACAAAGGCTTTTCATCTTGAAATTTCATCAACACTTTTAAAGAGTTGGAAGAGAGAGGAAAGAAAAAGGATGTATCTCAGCATAAAGTACTACGTAAATTCATTAATTAGTTTGCAATAGAAATGCGCACAAAGCGCTGTGTTTTAGCTTAAGACGAGGCAAAAATTCATTTTCTGAGACATAAAGCTCTTTGTTTTCAAGGTAAAGTTATTCAATAGTCATGTGATATCATGCAACAATATTACAGATAAAAAATCATTAATTATATACAAAAAGCTTTCTAATTATAACGAAGTGCTCTTATTATTATAATAGAACAAGAGAAAAATTGAGTAAATTTTCATCAAAAAAATTTTTAAACACTAAAATAGGTAATAAATAAAACAAACGCAAACAAAGAATTATTATGATAATGATTAACAAAGCCAAAAACTAATTTTGGAATAAGTAGGGAATTATGAGGAGGAGTAACCAAATTCCCACTAATATTGCTATTATTAGCAATGTTACAATTGGTAGCCATATAAAAGCTGCAGCTATACAGGAAAAGATGATTGGTATACTCCAGAGATAGACAAATGTGTTAACAAGAGACTCATAGGTAAATTCGTTAGTAAGTTCTTTATCTACACTATTATAGCATTCTATAATCGCTTTGCATTGTCCCACTAATACCATAAAACTGGTTATGAACATTATGAAAGATATAAAAAACAGTTTATCTTTTAGATCTTGTAAAAAAATCATTTTTAAGTAGTGCACTTATACTAAATAATGAGGTAAACGCCGGAAAGAATAGAGAAGAGCACCAATAATTGCAAGATGTTGTTGAGAATGATTTATTATTCTTGCAAAAAAAATATACATATAATAATATATATAGAGATATGCTAAGTGCGGGAGGGGAGAATTTGATTACGGGGCGTTTAAAAAACAAGGGTATTGTTCATAAAAATTGGGGGAGGGTGCTAGGTTATGTTTTTTAATATTTTCCGGATTGGATACAACCTTCAGATTTGGTGAGGGTGTGTGGTGTTTCTTTAGTATTTCAAAGTATTTCATTTCCAGTTCAATGAAAGTGTGAAGAAATGTCCATATTGAATATATTTTCTATGGTGCATTTAGATTAGACAAAAGCTTGTTCAAAAAAACATTGGTGCTGACCTTGTAATACAATTTCAGGAATAAATTGAATAAAATATAACAAAGCATCTGCATGTGAATAAAAACATAATGAAGCATGCAACGAAGTTGAAGCTAACTTTTAAAATTTTAATACAAGTGATAGCCAAAAGATAGAGTTTTTTTGTTTTAAAATATCGACGCGATAGATTTAAACTATTGAAAAAAAATAAAAAAAGATAATGTTTAAATCAGAAACTTTCTATGTGGATGATAAGTTATTACATTCGATAATGGTTGTATGAAATCCATAATAAGGAAAATTTTGAACAGTATTTATAAATTTTGCAACAAGATGCAAGATTTAAAAAATAATTATATAACAACAGCAAAGCAACAAAACAAGATATTAAGTAACATCAGATGAGGTGTTACATTACACATTAGAAGAGAAAACATTAATACTAATGTTATGAAAAGCATCTGGTGAATTTAGGTTATTAAATTGTAAGGAGTGAAGAGAGGTAAAATGCGTAAATACGGATGGTGCAGTGATTATGATGTACCAATCAACAGCGGCAGCACATTTTAGTGCACAGAACGAGAATTTGTTAAAAAAACTATGAAAATAATGGGGGATTTATAATGTCTAATATTTACGATTGGTCTCTAAAGGCTGATGAAAATGCTTATTCAGATAGTATCATTAATTGGGCAGAAGGTCAGCCGCCTAGTTCTGTTAATGATAGTGCACGGGCGATGATGCAGCGCGTGCGTGAATATCTTGCAGATAATGGTGGATCTATTAATTCAAGCTTTATAGTAAATGTGGAAGATAAAACAACATTAATTACCTTAAAGACAGTTTCGCCTATAAAGAAATACAACAATGATATCGTCATACGTTTTAAAGCTTGTGGTGTAAATATTGGCGCGACAAAAATAACTGTTAATAATATAGGAGAAAAGCTTATCTATAAAGCAACTGATGTGGGGGTTATACCATTAGAAGGTGGAGAACTTCAAACAGATGGCATTTATGAAATGGTATACAATAATGGTGTTTTAATAAAAGAGCATGAGGGGTGGTACTTATTAAATCCTACACCACCAAAGATAGAAAGTTTTCCCTCTGGATTCATTGCAACATTTGCTATGCAAAATGTGCCAAATGGTTGGCTTTTGTGTGATGGTAAGGCCTATAAGCGTGAAGATTATCCGCAGTTATTCAACGCAATAGGTGATAAATGGGGAAAAGACAGCAATAAAACTTTTAAAGTTCCTGATTTTAGAGGCATGTTTTTACGCGGCTTTGATAATGGTCGGGGTTTAGATGGTGGTAGAAAATTTGCAGATGAACAACAAGATAGCATAAAATCGCATACGCATATTGGGAGTATTGAAAATGCAGGCGAGCATGCGCATAATTTTGAGTATCAAGGGGTAGGATGGCCAGTTGGTGATATTGGGAGACTACCGAATCATTATACTTATAATGCGACCCTGAAAGGGAGAACAGGTTCTGCTGGTGCACATACACACAAGGTAACTCTTTCCCATACGGGTGAGGCAGAAACGCGCCCTGTTAATGCAACCGTTGTCTATGCTATAAAATCATGAGTATGTTTGAGTAATAATAATTCATCCACCCTGATAATTTTGTTAACGCAGAGCAATTCCGCGTTATTTTCTAGCGTATGAAGAGGAAATCTATACTGTTAATATGATACTTGAGAGAGTCGAAAAAAACAATTTTTTAAAATGACAGATGACAAAAAAAACTCATATAAAAATAAAAAAATTCTTGAATATTTGCATGTTTTATTTTTCTATGGACTTTAGTTTTTAGATTGAAACCGATAGCTTAGAGATTTAATTTCATAGGAGGATGCCGTTTGAGGGAGTATAAAAGGGATATCTTCTTTAGGTAATTCAGAAACGTTTAAAGAACAATGATAAACATCGCGGAGATTTTGTGTTGTTAAAACGTTAGTTGCATTTCCTTCGCAATAAACCTCTCCTTCCTTGAGCAAAATCATGTTATCTGCATAATGTGCTGCGAGATTGAGGTCATGAAGAACAGCAAGAACGCCGCCACCAGAATGGGCGAAATTTTTGGCAATATCCATAACGATGATTTGATGTTGAATATCGAGGCTAGCAATAGGTTCATCTAATATCATCCAGCGAGGAATTCCATTATGAACAGGTTTCCAGATTTGGCAAAGTACACGGGCAAGTTGTACTCTAGCTTGTTCTCCGCCTGATAATTGGTGATAATATAGGTTGCCATAATCAGCAAGGTCAACGCACTCTAAAGCTTTTTGGATAAGATTTTGCACTTCGGCTTTGGTAATGGTAAATTGGTTTACAGAAAGGCCAAGCCCTACAACTTCATGGACTAAGAATGGAAATACGAGCGTTGTTGATTGTGGTAGTATAGCGCGCATTTTGGCCATTTCATGAGTTTTTGTTTGGCATACATTATAACCATTTAAGGTTATTTTTCCACTGTAAGGAATTTCACCACTCAGAGCTTTGATAAAAGTACTTTTTCCTGATCCATTAGGACCAATAATAATGGTAAAAGCACCACTTTTAGCTTGAAGATTAATGTGTTTAAGAATCTGCTTCTTTCCGCGCTGAACACAAATATTTGTCGCTTCAATCATGAAAAGTCTGTTCCTCGTTTGCATATAAGGATCCATAGAAAGAAAGGTGCACCAAAAAGTGCTGTTACAATTCCAATTGGCAATTCTGCGGGGGCAACAATTAAGCGTGCAAACGTATCAGCAAAAATAAGTAATGCTGCTCCCAAGAGAGCAGAGCAAGGAATGAGATAGCGATGATCAGGACCAATGAGTTGACGTAAAATATGAGGAACAATAATACCAATAAAACCAATACCACCACTGACAGCAACAGCACTACCACACATAAGAGCAACAAGGGGAATAGCAATATTTTTAACGCGTTGAATATGGAAACCAATATGGCCAGCAACAGCTTCTCCAAGAGCAAGGGCATTAAGTGCTCGTGATAAAAAGGGAGAGAAAAGAAGACCAATAACGATGAAAGGGAGAACGAGCCATACTTTCAACCACGTAGCGCCCGCAAGAGAGCCAAGACTCCAAAAAGTGATATCACGGAGTTGTTGGTCATTTGCGATAAAAATCAATGTTCCAACAACTGCACTGCTTAATGCACCAAGAGCAATACCAGCAAGCAGCATGGTTGCAATAGAGGTAAAACTATTATGCGTTGCTATTATGTAGAGAATAATCGTTGATAAAAGTCCACCAAAAAAAGCACCTATGATAACTTTGTAAGGCTCTAGAAAAGGTGCAAATGAAATAGGAAAAGCAATACCGACAACAATTGCTAAGACTGCTCCAAGTCCAGCACCTGCTGATACACCTATAATTCCAGGATCTGCAAGAGGATTACGGAAAAGCCCTTGCATAAGAACACCGGAGACAGCTAAAGCTGCTCCAATCAACAATCCAAAGATAACACGGGGAAGCCTTATGTCGATAAGCACGAGGTAATCACGCGTTTTACTACTTACTGAAAAATCTTGTGTAAGCATTACATGGAGGAGATCAACGAAAGAAACCTTTGCGGCACCATTCAAGAGCCCACCAAAAATACTGAAGATAAGGAATATTATTAAGCTTAATAATAAAATCTTCCCCTGCTTTGAACGGTTTATTTTTTTACCTTCTTTTGCTTCAGGTAAATGCATCATGGATGTACCGTCTACCATTTTTATCAGCTCTTACCGTTTTGATTTGCACCATAAAGTATCTCAATAAGCTCTCTTGATGCGTCTGCAGTGCGTGGACCAAATCCTAAAAAATACATAGCATCCATCTGTTTTATGGCATGATTTTTTGCTGCTGTTGTTGCTTGAACTGCCGGTATGGCTAAAATCTTATCAATGCTGGTTGATCTTGCACCATGTTTTACAAGTAAGATAACATCAGGATCTGATTTCAATAACGCTTCGCCATTGAGAAGTTTATATCCTTTATAATCGGTGATAGCATTGATAGCACCTGAAAGTTTTATCATACTATCAGCTGCAGTACCTGTTCCAGATGCCATGACGCGTCCATTTTGCACAGAGAAAACAAAAAGAACACGCTTTGGTGTTGTTACTTTCGCCAAAAGCGCATCGTTTTCTAAAAAATTACGCTTCAATTTTTCAATTAACGCAGCCGCTTGCACTTCTCGATGAATAGCTTGGCCAACGAGGCGAATCTTTTCGATCACATTTTCACGGGAGTAGTCTTCTGGTATGATCACCAGAGGTATTGATGTTTTTTTGAGAATATCAATTGTTGAAGCGGGACCGCTTCCTTCAACAAGTAATATGCCCTCTGGGGCAAGTGATAAAACACCCTCCGGTGAAAGAGCACGCATATATCCAAGCACAGGAAGCTTGAGCGCTTCTTGTGGGTAGACGCTTGTACTATCACGGGCGACAAGTTGATCTTGGGCTCCCAATGCATAGACAATTTCTGTAAGTGCTCCGCCGATAGAAACAATTCGAGCATTTTCAGGAAAACGGGTTGTAGGTTCAGCAATCACTTGTTTAGAAAAACAGGTAAGAGAGAGCAGTAAACATATAAGGAAAAGGTTTGATAACCTATGCAAAAGAGATATGAACATGTCTGACCTTACCTTATCTTAGTTACTGCTGTTTTCTTGACACGATGGTAAACCATTCAATAAAGAGCGCCAATCGTCACGTTCTTTTTGGCCCTCCTTGCGTACGCCAAAGAATTGAATAATCATCTCATCATCTTTATCGAAAACTTCAAGTGAGTTGACATACCCATCAATTGTAGGTTTGCGAACACGCCATACCTTCTTGATTCCAGAAACGAGTAAATGGAGGTGAAATTTCTGATCGAGAACATTAAGCCAAGGTCCCATTTGCTTAATGTTCTTTACTTGTCCAGTGAAAATTTGGATACATCCTTTATTTCCAACAAAACACATAATTGGTAACTCTTCTCGTACAACTTGTTTGAGCATCATCTCAACAGCTTCTATTTTTAACTCATCGGCAAATTCATTTCCGGCATGTTTTACAGCATTATGTCGATTAATTTTCAGTTCAGAAATAATTCCATGAAGTTGATGCACATCAGTCATCTGTCGCCAACGATCTCGGAACTTTTCAACATCTAACTTTGCCGTATCACATTGTACTGGAGTAGGAGCGGGAGAAATATCAAGTGCGGATGATTGATCGTCATGAAGCAACTTTTCAACAAGTGCAGCCCATTCTTCCATATTTGTTGCGTCTTGAGAATAGAGTTTGAAAATAGCAATGCCATATTGATCAAAAAATTGCAGACTTTTCATAGGTGTTCCGAGAATAGTCACGTCATGCTCGAAACCAAACTTCCACTGTTTTGAAAAAATACGCAAGTCAATTTCACCGAGTGTTATCGGAATATGCTGACTTTGAACAATCTTCTCAAAACATCCTGTTATTTCATGGACAGCATTTTCATTCCGTGTTAATGCCATGACTATTCCAAGTTTAGGAGCATTTTCCAAGAGAGTAGCGACATCAGCGCGTAGTTTTTTTGCTTTTCCAATTGTACAATAAGCCGCAATGAGTTCTGCTTCGGATATACCAATAGAGTCCGCAAAATCGCGGCTACGCATCTCTTTTTTTTCTTCACGCAAGCGAATAATCATTTCGGCTGTGTATGACATAGGCTTATCCTTATGTTACCTGTTTAAAGGTTAATTGTTTAATTTTTCAAATCAAAGAAAGTGAGTTGAACCACTATCAACTAATGGTTCAACTCACCACCAAACAAGCCCTTATTTTATCAACAATAGAACAATAAAAAACAATAAATTACAAAGAGTTAAAGCGCAAACCTCAAAATTTGTTGTTCAAAGAACAATAAGAATAGAAACGCAACAATTTATTCTTTATCGATATAACCTTTTTCATTGATCTAATGGTTAACAAAAGTGACTAAAATTTTTGCACGAACGAAACTTTAAAGTTGCGACCAGGCTGACTATAATAATCCTTCGGCGTTGAGCTTTCACCGGAAGGAAGATCTGATACATTCCAATATTTTTGATTGAACAGATTATAAACACCAGCCCTTATAACAGGACCCTTTTCACCAAAGGGCTTCAACCAACCTGACACATCAATAATATTATAACCTGGAATTTTTTGATAGTCCGATTCCTTAGCAACTTTATCACGTTTGGCAGATGAGGTAAGCACGACGTCTGCTCCCCAGATTTCTTTTGCATATCCGATCCCAGCAATCACTTTTAAAGCTGGAATTGAGTTAAGATATTCATCTTTATCAAGATCCTTTCCTTGCGAATAGGTAAGAGAAAAATTGCTATGGAATCCATCATTAAGAGCCAAATGTATTTTTGCTTCAGCACCATAAATACGCACATTCGCACGATTTGTATAATGGCGACGTCCCAATCGGTATTCCTCTGATGGCCCTATATCCACAGTATCTATGAAGTCCTTGTATTGATTGAAAAAGGCACTGAGTGAACCACCGAAATTTCCATTTCCATACCTTATGCCAACATCATACCCATTGCTCGTTTCTGCTTTTAAATCAGGGTTGCCCTTCGAGTAATAAGCAGGGGGTTTCATATAAGAGACGTAAAGTTCTGCAACACGTGGTGCACGAAAAGCCTGTGCCCATTGAGCATAAAGTGTTACTTGATCACGAACATCCCACTCCATACGTAATTTGGGAGAAAAACGTGAACCATTTCTTTCTGGAGGAAATTTGTCAGAAAGCAGAGCTTTCTCATAAGAAGACGTTTTCTGAGGGATATACTTATACCAATCATAACGAATTCCAGGTGTTATACGGAAATGGTTATCAGCAAAGCCAATTTCATCTTCAAAAACAAAACCCAAATTATAGCCATTTGTATCTGGTGAATCTGACCGATTAGCGGGTACAAAGAGGCACCCCCGTGCATTTTCCGGCAAGTGACAATTATCTTTCCCGAACAAATAATGATGAAACTTAGATGACAAGACGTTAGCGGTAATCTTTAACGTATGATCTACAGTGCCAATATGAATTTTCTTGAGAGCATCAGCATTGAAACCATAATTGGTATTACGCAAAAAATTATCTCTCAAAAAATCCCCTTTGGGCGCCCGAACACGAAATGAAGTCGTAATATCATGACTTGACTGTCTTTGCCAATAAATCTGTCCACGAAACGCATCAAAAATAGCATCTTCATTGCCGTTATAGTCATAAGAAAGAGAAAGGCGTTCACGGAGTTTGTCGCTCTTATCATAAACGGAACCACGGGCATAAGATCTTTCAGAAGCATTCAATAAATGTGTATCAATATTGTGACCAAAACGCTCTGCTGTAAAACCAAGCCGGTGATTGTCATCAAGGTATTGGTGAATTTTAAAGAGCAAATTATTTTGGTCAAAATGAGCAGGGTTTTTACGTGTGCGCTCTTCATAGCCTTCTAGAGTTCCCATATTTTTGCGCTCATGACCTTCCGCATAAGAACCTTGGAAAAGCAAAAACGTTTGTTGAGCACGCATTGCAACAGCTTGATCTACGTGCCAACTATTATCAACAGAATGATAACCACCTCTTATAAGACCACCCCAATTTTTTCCTTCTGTGATAAGATCTTCAGGATCAAGGGTACGCAACGCAACAACTCCTCCTAGTGCACCAGAGCCATAAAGACTAGAATCCGATCCCTGAATAACATCAAGTGTGGAAAGCGCACTAAAGTCAAACATTGTGTTACCACTGTTCTCACGCAATATATCATTGAACCATGGAAGAACAATACCATCCATTGTTGTGAGAACACGGTTTGCTTCTAAACCACGCATGACAAAACTGTTATTGCTTGGGTTATACCCCACGGTTGGATAAAGACGACTAATATCATAGGCATCAGTTATTTGTTTCTCACGAATATCCTTCGCGGTTTTCCGATCTGTCAAAATAGTGACCGAATCCAAGGCCGTTCCTATTTTTTTCTCTTTAATAACAATTGGCTTGAGTTCAGTGATAGAACCTCCATCTTTATTTTGTGCCAAAACAAATGAAGGCATACAGACCGATAATGCACTTAAAATCACACAGCTTCTATAGATATTTTTTCGTCTTATTTGCATAACACATCACAACCCTTTTAAACGTCCCCTCTCTGTTTTGAAATTTTATTTACATACAAAAAAAGCTGGACCCGCTGATTAAAACTTGCCAGCCAAGTAGAAATGATTTTGACAACAACACAAAACCACTAGAAAACCATATTAAACATGACAAAATCAGTCAAGAAAAAAGTTGCAATTTCAAAATAGCCTGTTTTAATGAGATTGGACACCAATACTAAGCTTAAAATAGTGGCAGAAGAAACGATGAATTTTGCAAATACGAAGCAATTATTAACTCTTTGGATTGGTGCATTTATTGGAGCTTTCTTTTTGCATGTATTATTGGGAGCGCAGTTTTATTTTCAAAGTACGGGTGTAAGTAATGGCTTGCTCTCTTCGGAGATTATGCTGACTTTTGTGCAAGAAACTATCTATCCGGATGTTGATACAGACTTGTCAGATATTCATACAGAGTCGGATATTAATACAGAGCCAAAAGTATTACAGTCTGATCTTTTAGAGAAGGAGTCAGAGGAATTGGAATCCGTGGATGAAGTTCAATCGGAAGAACCTCAGCATATGATAGAACAAGATGACTTAAAGTCTTTGGAAGAACCGCTTCCTCAAAAAGTGGAGCATAAAGCGTTTATCAAAAAAACAATACCGATGACAAAGGCTGTAGTAAAGCGCTCTAATGCAAAGGCGGTACGTTCTTCTTCCACCAACAAGGGCGTCGGTACGGCAGGGCTTGAAGATATGTTGTTAATGGAGTGGTTAGCAAAGGTACAGTCACAATTAGAAAGGCAAAAAAATTATATTGTGGGACAGCGTACCAGTCGTGCAAAAGGAACGGTGAAGTTAGAATTTATGGTGCATGAGCAAGGAAGTATTTTTTCTAGTCGTGTGGCAGTCTCTGCTGGTAATCCGGAACTTGATCGATTAGCGATGGCGGCACTTCAACGCGTTGGTTCTTTTCCACCACCACCACTATCAAAAGTGAATAAAATAATCAGAGTATCCCTGATATTTAGCTGATTTTTTATATAGGGCGCTTATTCTTATAATATATTGATTTATAATAATTATTTATAATTTTAACAAAAGTTAAAATATAGTTCGTTCGATTTTTTTGACGTTGTATCAATCAAAACCATTCGCTTACTTATGACACAAGTTGAGGGGGAGCATGGATATAAAACTTCTAAAAAGCAGTGAATATATTTCTTATGAATGCTCTAAATGAAAGGGCTGTTACAACATTGGGAGTTAAGGGATGATAGAGCTATAGCTTTTATTCAGTAAAGGTTAATCGTGTCTCATCGATTTTTATACCATTCGTGAGAGGATTTTCGTAAATACTTTTCAGATACACCGTTGTGAAATGGCCTTAGAAACATTAAAATAAAACAAGAATATAAATAAGAAAAACATACTATTTTGAGATGCTCTGTTTTGTGTGAAGGATGTGAGCTTATATGTAAAAATGGGGGAAAAAGCAAAGCTTTATCTTCATCATTAAAAGATATTGACATATTTAAATTAAAAGATATTGACATATTTAAAAGTCGTAAACCCGAATGAAAAGGGAAGGGGTAGAAGAGAATTGTTTGTCTTTAAAGCTTTCTAACTCAATGAGTCTGTCTTTCTGTTATTAGAGATAATCCAAACGATATACATAATAACGTACTCTTATTTGGTATAGAAATGTTATAAGCAGAACAAAATAGTCTTAAAATATGCTGTTGTACAAGATTTGAATATTGACACTAATAAGCAACAGTAAAAAAATGACCTATTTGTAATCATCTATGATATTGTCGTTTATGTTGAGAAGAAATGAACTATTTGTACAACATGTTGATTTATAATGATAATTTATCATTTTGTGTTTGAAATAAAAGATCTGAATAGCGTAGGGTTTTCTCATTTCGAATTTATTGATACTGAATCAATTAAAATTACTTGCTTATATATATCATAAGCAGGTTGGTATGTGGGTATTATTTAAAAAGGAATAAAAACACTTCTTATGAACACTTTCAAATACTATTTGGGAAGTTAAGGCATATCATTTCCGTCGACCAGAAAGCAGGTCGGTTTTTATATCTATTTTCCCAGTGAGTCTTGCTTTGTAGACACCATAATTTTCCATGACACGCATCACGTAATTACGTGTTTCTGTATAAGGAATACGCTCAATCCAATCAATGACGTTATCGAGAGATTGTCCTCGAGGATCGCCATAACGTTTTATCCATTCATTGACTCGACGGGGACCCGCATTATAGCCAATAAGAGTTAGTATATAGGATCCATTAAAACGTTCCAATTGTTCATTGAGAAAATGGGCACCTAATGTTGCATTATAATGAGCATCACTGCTAAATTTTTTAGGAGACCATGCGATTGAGTATTTTTTTGCCAATGCTTTTGCTGTTGTAGGAAGCAATTGGAGTATACCTTGTGCGCCTGCTTTTGATATGGCTGTTGGATTAAATTCGCTTTCTTGGCGTGCAATGGCATAGATAAGCGATTTTTCTTCTACAGAAATATTAGTAGAAGCTGGTATAGCTCCCAGAGGATGAGAGAGTGCACCGACATTTTTTCCCTGAAAAACAGCCATTTTTCCAATTTTGAGGCTGGTATAATAGTCTCCATTTTTTTCTGCCATAACAGCCAGAAGTGCTAATTCGCCGGGGCTTTCTATTTTTTTTCCGAGCTCTCTATAAAAAATTTTAGCAAAATCAGCATAGCCGGCTGCTTCAAGACGTTGAATTGCTTTGATCGCTTTTCGTGCACTAAAATGTTGTCGCTCAGCGGTTGTTGGTTTGGGAAAGAAAACTTTAAGCTTTTTTTGGTTGAGTCGTGCAGCGGCTAATTGACCATAGTAAGTTGCACCAAAATGAGCTGCGCGATGAAAGTAATGCTGGGCATTTTTATGTTCTTCTAGCGTTTCTGCTGTTCGTCCCATCCAGTAATATCCACGTGATGCAGAAAAAGGTGAAGAAGAGAGTTGAGGAATACGTGAAAAATGCTGCATTGCCAATTTAGGGTTATGAAGAAACCGTAGTGCGTACCATCCTGCATGAAACTCAGCATCGATAGCTAATGCAGATGTTATACCAGTGTGCATTGCAACGAGTTGGTAAGCAATTTTTGGTTTATTTAAATCGAGCATTTCACGAGAAAGGGCGCGTTGTTCTTTCCACAATGAATGAGGGTTCATAAGGCGGAATGCATCTTTTGATGTTTTCATCATGAGTGCTGCGGCTGCATTATATTGCTCTGTTCGTCGAAGATGGCGTATTCGAGCAAACTGAAAAAGAGGATCTTTTTGCCATGATCTCTCTACAGCTTTTAATTTTTGTGTAGCTCTAGGGTCATTTTTTTCAACGGCCACAAAAGCATCAAAAAGAGATTGAGCATGGGCTAATTTTGCAACGCGTGCTGCTGAATCAAAACGATATGCATACAGCATAAATTGCATGCGTTTCAAATGATCAATAGGTTTTAATGCAACGCTTGCATTTTTAAGAACAAATATTTCTTCTTTTGCATTAAGCTGTGTCTTATGCCACCACGGTGCAATAACGTGTTGAGCACGAGTGGTTTGTCCCGTTGCGATAAGTGCTTTAGCGAAGAGAGCCATTCCTTGCGCTGTTTGGGGCGGGTGATGAGAAAATTTTTGGATGATTGCGCGTGAGACGTTGGTTTCGTTAAGAAAAGCACGTTCAGCATTGCGTTGCATCGTTTCTATACCGGGCCATCCTTTTAGCATGTTGATTGCATTAAATATTTCAGAACTTGGTATATTAGCTTTGTTTGATATCCCCAGCGCCCATGTCAAAATATGACGATCAAGGCTATGTTTTTCCATTGAATTACGAAGATTTATTGTTTTTGCAATATTGTTGTTTGCTAGTGCATCTAGCCCAGCTTTCAGTTGCTGAAGTGTAGCAGTATTGTGTGATGTCGTGTGTATCTGTGGAAGAGGCTCTTGAGCTCCTTTTTCGGGAAAGAGAGTAGGGCGCACCAAAGGGATTGGCGCTTTCCCGTGCAAAAGAGGTGTTTGCGCGGATGCACTTGAAAATAAAATTCTTATTGCCAGTATAAGTGCAGTAAAGGTTGATACGAAAAGAGAGGTGGAAAATACACGCATAGAGAAAAGACCTTGAGACCTTGCTTTTTGTAAAAACTTAAGGATTTATAGAACACAAGCATGAAAAACGCGTTAATATAGACGGTTTATTTTAAATAAATGTGCAACATTTAAGGAGGGACATTTTCATCTTATGAGGGCTTTTTTTGAAATTCATCTTGCTTCAATGATAGAGCAAGATTATGCTCTATTTAAAATTTATAAAAGGCGATTATTAAAAAAATAAAAGCGAATATTATAGGGAGTTTATCATGCTCAAGGGAGCTATAACTGCGCTTATTACACCGTTTGATAATAAGGGCGCAATTGATGAGAAGGCGTTTTGTGATTTTATTGAATGGCAGATCACACAAGGGATTAACGGTGTAAGCCCAGTTGGGACAACCGGTGAATCAGCAACGTTAAGTCATGAAGAACATAAGCGGATTATAGAATTGTGTGTTGAGCAGGTCGCAAAGCGTGTTCCTGTTGTTGCTGGAGCGGGATCAAATAGCACAAGTGAGGCTGTAGAGCTTGCACAATACGCGCAAAAAGCTGGTGCAGATGCAGTTTTGGTTGTCACTCCCTATTATAATAGACCAAATCAATCTGGTTTATACAAACATTTTTCTTCCATTGCCAAAGCTGTTTCTATTCCGATTATAATTTATAATATTCCTGGTCGTTCTGTTATCGATATGGCTGTGGAAACGATGAAAGACCTTTATCAAGATTTTAAAAATATCATTGGTGTAAAAGATGCAACGAGCAGAATTGAACGCGTTAGTGAACAACGTGAAAAGTGTGGGAAGGATTTTGTACAGCTTTCCGGTGATGATTGTACAGCGTTAGGTTTTAATGCACATGGAGGTATGGGGTGTATTTCAGTTTCCTCCAATGTTGCTCCAAAGCTGTGTGCAGAGCTTCAAGCTGCTTGTTTTCGTGGTGATTATAAAACAGCACGAGAATTAAATGATCGCTTGATGCCTCTTAATCGTGCTGTGTTTATTGAGCCTAGTCCAGCGGGTATTAAATATGCTGCTGCAAAATTAGGATTTTGTGGTGATACTGTGCGTTCTCCGATTGTTCCATTAACAGAAAGAACAAAGAAGATTATTGATGTAGCCCTCAGTCATGCTGGTATTTTAAAAGCATAAAATGATATTGACAAAGCCATGAATAAAAAAAAGAACGCGCCCGTACGGAAAATAATTGCTGACAATCGTAAAGCACGTTTTAATTTTGAAATCCTTAATAATCTCGAGGCCGGTCTTGTCCTTCAGGGAGCGGAAGTAAAGTCCTTACGTTCTAATCATGCCAATATTGCTGAAAGCTATGCGAGTTTTGAGAATGGGGAATTATGGTTAGTAAACAGCTATATTCCTGAATATACGCAGGCTAATCGTTTTAATCATGAACCGCGACGTTTGCGCAAGTTATTACTTTCAAAACGTGAGATGGCACGTTTTTTTAATGCAACGTCTCGTGAAGGAATGACACTTGTTCCTCTTAAACTTTATTTTAATGAACGAGGGCGTGTTAAGTTGGAGATTGCTCTAGCGCGGGGAAAAAAGCTTCATGATAAGCGCGAAACGGAAAAAAAACGCGATTGGGGACGTGAAAAAGCAAGACTTTTAAAAAGATATGGATGACGGATGCGATTTAGATATCCTTTATTTATAGCGCTGGTTTAAAACAGTTTTAGCATTGATCTAAGTATGTTTTTGCTGCTTGAAAAATTTGGTGAAACATGGCGTCTGTCAAGCGTCCAGTATTTGTATTATAACGAGAACAGTGATAGCTCGAAAAGATGCGTAATCTGCCGATGTTATGAATTTCGCCGTGTCCAAAAGGGTGAGCTAAAACTTTTGCATTAAGGGCACGTATCGTTGAATGGTGCGCAATGGTGCCTAAGGTAATAACGGCTTTAAGTTTGGGAAGATTTGTTAAAAGAGGTGAGAAGAAATAGCGGCACGTGTTAATTTCTGCACCGGTGGGTTTATTTTCTGGGGGAACACAACGAACAGAGTTGACGATTGCTGCATCAATCAGCTCAAGAGTATCGTCTGCTCTTTCTTCAAAGGTTCCTTGGGCAAAACCAAATTTTTTTAAAGTTGAATAAAGTAAGTGCCCAGCATAATCACCAGTGAATGGACGTCCAGTTCGATTTGCTCCGCGTAATCCAGGAGCAAGCCCGACAATAAGAAGGCGCGTTGTGTCTGCTCCTTTATAAGGAAAGAAGGGGCGCACCGGTGCGTTATACCAACTTGGTTCTTTGATACGCCAGTCAGCGATAAACTGATGGAGCCTAGGACATAAATTGCAATTTTGGGGTGGTTCTGGGCAAAGCGATGTTAATTGGCTATTCGTGGTGTTAGGCATCAATCATTTTTTCTATTTTTTTGAGTCTTTGTATAGCGTATATGACGGGTTATGTTTTGATAAACAATCTATAATGAATATAAATAAAGTTTAATATAAACTTATTGCTAATTATTATGTACAGAGAGGTAATCTTTCAGTAATTTATTTGATGAATAAGAGTACAATACACATGATGTTCAAAGAAAAAAAGTTCTCTCTTTAAATAAAGATATTATCATAAAAAGTATGCATAAGGCTGTCGTTATTGCAAAGGATTTTAAACAGCTGGTGTTCCTTTTAAAAGGATGAAGACTCCAGACAAGTATTTTGTCAAGAAAGACCTCCCCTTGTTTGAAGCCAATCTATTGGAATGCTTTTAAGAGCAGCTTTGATAACGAGCATGAATAGGTTATACATTTTTATAAATTTTCCAAGAATTTTCTTAAATAAGTTCTTTAATCAAAAAATATAAAAGTTTGTGTTGTTTTTCTTGTGTTTTATTTTGATTATTGTATATACTCCTCTATCCGCTATTAAATTTTTTTATTTGAGAAAGAGGCATAAATGGCCCGCGTAACGGTAGAAGATTGTATTGATAAAGTTGACAACCGCTTTGAATTGGTACTTTTAGCAGGTCATCGAGCGCGTCAGATTTCACAAGGAGCACAGATTA
The DNA here is from genome assembly GCF_042194115.1 of Bartonella sp. MR90HLJMH. NCBI lineage: Bacteria > Pseudomonadati > Pseudomonadota > Alphaproteobacteria > Hyphomicrobiales > Bartonellaceae > Bartonella > Bartonella sp. MR90HLJMH. The sequence continues at coordinate 28,929 of NZ_JBHIMM010000003.1, read as the reverse complement.
CGGTTGATCGTGATAATGATAAAAATCCAGTTGTTGCTTTGCGTGAAATAGCAGAAGAAACATTGTCGCCTGCTGATTTAAAGGAAGACCTTATTCATTCGCTGCAAAAGCATGTGGAAGTAGATGAGCCAGAAATGGCAAGTGAATTTATTACCCATTCAGGTGAAGCTGAAAGTGTTTTTAATACGTCGTCGCAAGAAGAAGGTACTTCATTTGATCATATGTCAGAGGAAGAGCTTTTAGCGGGTATTGAAGGTTTGGTCGTTCCAGAAAAAAGTGACGATTATTAATTGCGGCATTTTATATTACAGGAGTAAAGATATTATATTACAGGAGTAAAGATACCTTGTCTGTAAGGAGCAGTTATTTTTCTTGTTTTTTATTGATAAGACGTGTTCAATAAGGATTAGGGGTGTGAAAAGATAAAGGATATGCTCGTATGATGCGTCAGTGTGAGCTTGTTGGACGTGTTCAACGTTACAAGTCTGACGTAGATGAGGCTCTTTTAAACAGGGCCTATGATTATGCAATGAGAAAGCATGCACATCAAAAGCGTGCTTCAGGTGATCTTTATTTTTCTCATCCTTTAGAAGTTGCTGCTATTTTGACAGATATGCGGTTGGATGAGGCGACGATTGCTGTTGCTCTTTTGCATGATACAATTGAAGATACAAGCGCTACACGAGCAGAAATTGATCAGCTTTTTGGTTCTGAAATTGGGAAGTTGGTTGAAGGACTTACAAAGCTTAATAAGCTTGATCTTGTATCAAAGAAAGCCGTACAGGCAGAAAATCTTCGTAAGCTTCTTATTGCCATCTCTGATGATGTTCGTGTTCTTTTAGTCAAACTTGCTGATCGTCTTCATAATATGCGCACCCTTGGTGTTATGCGTGATGATAAACGTCGGCGAATTGCTGAGGAGACGATGGATATTTATGCGCCGCTTGCTGGTCGTATGGGTATGCAAGATATGCGCGAGGAATTAGAGGATCTTTCTTTCTTTTATTTAAATCCAGAAGGTTATCGTACGATTACCAATCGTCTTTCTGAGTTATCAAAACGCAATCGTGATTTGCTTTCCACAATTGAAAACGAGTTGACAAAACTTTTTTTCGAGCATGGCATTAAAGCGAATGTTAAAAGCCGTCAGAAAAAATCGTATTCCGTCTTTCGCAAAATGGAAAGCAAGGCGCTTTCTTTTGAACAATTATCCGATATTTTTGGATTTCGTGTGATTGTTGAAACAGTGCATGATTGTTATCGCGCTCTTGGTGTCATTCATACGACGTGGCCAATGGTTCCTGGTCGTTTTAAAGATTATATTTCTATACCAAAGCAGAATGATTATCGTTCCATTCATACAACGATTGTGGGACCATCGCGACAACGTGTTGAATTGCAGATTAGAACTGCTGCTATGGATGAAATTGCTGAATATGGCGTTGCGGCACATTCCATTTATAAAGAGCAAGGTTCTAATTATTCGGCTTCGAGGTTATCAAATGAAACAAATGCGTATGCATGGTTGCGTCAAACGATTCAATCTTTGTCAGATGGAGATAATCCGGAAGAATTTTTAGAACACACAAAGCTTGAGCTTTTTCAAGACCAAGTTTTTTGTTTTACGCCGAAAGGTCGATTAATTGCTTTTCCTAAAGGAGCTACGCCTATTGATTTTGCTTATGCCGTCCATACAGACATCGGTGATTCTTGTGTGGGTGTAAAAATCAATGGTCGTATTATGCCTTTAATGACCAAATTAAAAAATGGTGATGAGGTTGATATTATTCGTTCACACGCTCAAATTCCGCCAGCTGCATGGGAATTTCTTGTTGTCACAGGTAAAGCACGTTCAGCTATTCGACGAGCAAGTCGTGCCGCGGTACGTAAACAATATTCGGGTTTAGGATATCGTATTCTCGAGCGTTCATTTGAATATATGGGAAAACAATTTTCAAAAGACGTTTTGAAGAAAGTTTTGCCACGTTTAGCACGTAAAGATGTAGAGGATGTATTGGCTGCTGTTGGGCGTGGAGAGCTGTTTTCCGCTGATGTGATTAAAGCGGTTTATCCTGATTATCAAGATCACCGTGTGGTACAAAAGTCATCTTTTAAGCCTGGGGAAGAAGGTTGGTTTAATATTGAGAATGCTCAAGGTATGATTTTTAAAGTTCCAGAAAATGAAAAAAATGCAATGGTCGAGAATCATCAATCTAAAGCATTGCCTATTAGAGGAACCCGTGGAGATATACCCGTACGTTTTTCACCGGAAGGAGCAGTACCTGGAGATCGGATTGTTGGTATTATGCAGCCCGGAGCTGGGATCGTTATTTATCCAATACAGTCTTCAGCTTTGATGGCATATGATGATCAGCCAGAACGATGGATTGATGTCCGCTGGGATATTGATGCCCAAATGAATGAACGTTTTCCTGCACGGATAAATATTTTGGTTGTAAATAGTCCTGGCTCTTTGGCTGAAATTACACAAATAATTTCTGCTAACGATGCCAATATCCAAAATTTATCTTTTATCCGTACAGCACCGGATTTTACAGAAATTATGATTGATTTGGAAGTGTGGGATTTAAAACATTTGAATCGTATTTTTTCTCAGTTAAAAGAGGCAGGTTCAGTAAGTACAGTACGGCGAGTTCATGGATAAAAAGAAAGATTTTGCAATGAATACACAAGATGTCATTGATATTTTTAAACAAGCAGATGCTATTCTAGAAGGGCATTTTATTTTAACATCGGGGCGCCATAGTGCGACTTATATGCAAAAAGCGAAAGTATTCATGCATGCTGACTTGACGGAAAAGTTATGTCGTGGATTGGCTGAAAAAATCAAAAAATCTATCGAGGGAAAAATTGATTATGTTGTTGGTCCCGCAATTGGCGGCCTTATTCCTTCCTATGAAACTTCACGTCAACTTGGTGTTCCTTCTCTTTGGGTAGAGCGTGTAAATGGCATCTTTGAATTGCGTCGTTTTGAAATCAAGAAGGGTGCACGGGTTGTTATTGTCGAAGATATTGTGACAACGGGTCTTTCCATTCGTGAGACTATTGAGGCGCTTGTTGCAGCAGGAGCAGAGGTATTGGCCAGTGCATGTATCCTTGATCGTTCTGGTGGTAAGGTCAATGTTGGAGTTCCATTGATTGCGCTTGCTGAATATGAGATAACCTCTTATACTAGTGATGCACTTCCTGCAGAGCTTTCTGTTCTTCCAGCGATTAAACCAGGCAGTCGAAATATTTAATTGTCGTTCTATTTTTTTTGTGCAAAAGCTTAAAAAGATTAATTTGGATGATATAAATTATTTCATCATCAAAAGATGTATATTGAGAGTCATATGCTTTTTCGTAGTCGAGAACCAATAGATTTTGTAACGCGTATTCGACTTTGGTTATGGCCACGTCGTTCATTTTCTCGCTCATTTTGCTACATACATAAACGTATTTTGCGTATATCAGCAACACCGCATGAAGTAGCATTAGGGGTTGCTGTTGGCATTTTTTTAGCTTGTTCCCCTTTCTTTGGGTTGCATATTATTTTGGCAATATTTTTTTCTTGGCTTTTGCGTGCAAACTTTGCTGCCGCAATCATTGGGACGATTTTTTCTAATCCACTCACATTTTTATTGATTGTCATGGCTGATTATAAAGTAGGGTATTTTTGTTTATCACTTTTTAGCGATGTCAAAGAGATTTCTCTTTCGCAAATTCGTGCTCTATTTAATGGTTTGACATTGTCAAATCTCTCTCTCCTCTTTAAAGGCGCATGGGACACAATTATGAGTCCTATGATTTTAGGTGGAACTCTTTTAGGTATTGTTTTTGGTGGTTTATCTTATATAGGTGTTTACAGAGCAACGGTTCGTTTTAAACAAAAGCGATATCAAAAGATTATAAAAAAAAGGCGTTTAAAGAAGCGTTCATCGGAAGAAAGATCGGGTAATACCGTATGATTGTTGGTCTTGGAAATGATCTGGTTGATATACGACGTATTGAGAAAATGTTGGTTCGCTATGGTGAGCGTTTTACCCAACGTATTTTTACGGATATTGAAAGGAATAGATCCGAAAATCTCAAAAAAAGCTCCTCTTCCTATGCAAAAAGATTTGCTGCTAAAGAAGCATGCGCTAAAGCCTTAGGAACGGGAATCGCTTGTGGTATCAATTGGAAAGACATGGGGGTCGTTAATTTGCCATCTGGTAAACCAATAATGCAATTAACAAATCGTGCGCAAGTGCAACTTCAAAAGTTATTACCTCCTCATCATGATGCAGTTATTCATCTTAGCATAACAGATGATTTTCCTTGGGCACAGGCATTTATTATTATCGAAGCACTTCCACGTGGATAGATGGTGTGAGAGATTGTGCTTTTGTTATTTGAATATTATGATGAAATAAATTATATCTGTGATGAGAAGGCAGTTGGTGATGATCCAAAAAGATAAAGTGCATAAAAAAGAAAAAAAAGGCGGGGTTCGTGAATTTATTTCTGTTTTAGTACAGGCTCTGCTTTTAGCAGCGGTTATTCGGACACTTTTTTTCCAGCCTTTTAGTATTCCGTCCGGTTCAATGCGTCCTACTTTGTTGGTGGGAGATTATCTGTTTGTTTCTAAGTATGCATATGGGTATTCTCGTTTTTCCATCCCCTTTTCTCCTCCTCTTTTTTCTGGACGGATTTGGGCATCTCAACCTCAACGTGGAGATGTGGTCGTTTTTCGCTTACCAAGTAATCCGAAGATTGATTATATAAAACGCGTTGTTGGGCTACCAGGTGATCGTATACAAGTCCGTCAAAGTGTTCTTTATATTAATGATGAGGCTGTTTCACGTCACTTTATGGGGGAGATTGATAATTCTGATATAACAGAGGTTAACTATCCTGTTGAGGTTTATCGCGAGACAATGCCTAACGGTGTTAGTTATGATACACTTGATTTAGCTTTCATCCCGAAAGTTGATGATACAAAAGTTTTTGAAGTTCCTCAAGGACATTACTTTATGATGGGAGATAACCGCGACAATTCAGATGATAGTCGTTTAGATGTAGGCTATGTTCCAGAAGAAAATCTTATTGGTCGCGCGAGCGTGATTTTCTTTTCTATCAGTAACGGTTCAAGTGCTTGGCAGGTTTGGCGCTGGCCATTTGATGTGCGTTGGAAGCGTTTGTTTTCTTTCATAAATACGGTTCATGATTTGCCGCTTATCAAGCAAGGAAACAACGATGAAACGTCTAATGATTGATCAGCTTTTCAAGCTGACGGGGCATCGTTTTAAAGATGAAGAGAGGTTAAAGAAGGCATTAACACACTCGAGTGTACAAGATTCGGAACAGGGGAATTATGAACGACTAGAGTTTCTAGGGGATCGGGTTTTAGGGCTTTTGATTGCAGAAATGCTGTATCAACTTTTTCCTCAGGCAAGTGAAGGTGAATTATCAGTCCGTTTGAATCATCTGGTCAATGCCCAGACATGTGCTGATATTGCGCGTGAAATGAGGCTGCCTGATATGATCCGTGTTGGTTTTGAGATGAAAAATTTCGAGGGGCGTCGACTCATCAATATGCATGCAGATGTCGTGGAAGCTTTGATTGCCGTGATATATCTCGATGGAGGATTGGAAAGCGTTCGCCCTTTTATTCAAAAATATTGGCATAGTCGGGCAAAGAAAATGGATGCTGGTCGGCGTGATGCCAAGACCGAATTACAGGAATGGGCGCATATCCAAGGCAATGCACAACCACATTATCAGGTTATAAAACGTTCAGGTCCAGATCACGATCCTGTTTTTATGGTAGAGGTAAGTATTTCTGGGTTTGCTTCAGAGATTGGGCAGGGAAGCTCCAAAAGATATGCCGAAAGAATGGCAGCTGAAAAAATTTTGCGACGAGAGGGTGTATGGAAAACAGTGGGAAAAAATGATCATGAGTGACGTTATGAAAACGCGTTCTGGGTTTGTTGTGCTTATTGGGATGCCTAATGCCGGTAAATCGACATTGGTTAATCAATTGGTTGGAACAAAGGTTTCAATTGTAACACATAAGGTACAAACAACACGAACTTTAATCCGCGGTATTGTCATTCATGATGATGTGCAAATTGTGTTGGTCGATACACCGGGTGTTTTTCGTCCCCATAAGCGCTTAGAACGTGCCATGGTCTCTGCTGCTTGGGGAGGGGCTAAGAGCGCGGATGTTCTGCTCGTTTTAATTGACGCTCAAAGTGGTCTTTCGGATGAAGTTGATATGATGTTAGATATTGTAAACAACATGAAACAAGAAAAAGTTCTTGTTCTTAATAAGGTTGATACAGTTGTTAAATCATCTCTTCTAGCGTTAACCACTAAAATAAATGAACGTGTAAAGTTTGCGCAAACATTTATGATTTCTGCTCTAAACGGTTCTGGTTGCAAGGATTTACTTCATGCGTTGAGTAATATGATGCAGGAGGGACCATGGTATTATCCGGAAGATCAAATTTCCGATATGCCCATGCGTCATCTTGCTGCTGAAATTACGCGTGAAAAACTTTTTCTTCGTCTTCATGATGAACTTCCTTATTCCTCAACGGTTGAAACAGAAAACTGGGAAGAGCGTTCAGATGGTTCCGTTAAAATTAATCAAGTTATTTATGTCGAGCGTGAGAGTCAGAAAAAAATTGTCTTAGGAGCAAAAGGCGATACAATTAAAGCGATTGGTCAAGCAGCACGTAAAGAACTCATGGAAATTATGGATCAAAAGGTTCATCTTTTTCTCTTTGTGAAAGTGCGCGATAATTGGGATACCGATCCAGAACGTTATCGCGAAATGGGATTGGATTTTTTAAAATAAGATTTTTAAAAATAATTAAAGTAAAATGAAGTGGAAAGAACAAGCTGTTATTCTTGGTACACGCCAATATGGTGAAACAAGTGTTATTCTTGAGGTTATGACACGTGAACATGGTCGTTATATGGGAGTGGTAAAAGGGGGGCGATCGCGTCGTATGGCAGCTCTTCTTCAACCTGGAAATTTTGTGGAGGCTGAATGGTGGGCTCGTTTAGAAGAACATTTGGGACTTTTTCGGCTTGAAGCTCTTGATTTACATGCGGCAAGATTAATCTGTCTACCAGAAGCACTTTATGCTTTGCAATTGATAGCTTTTCATTTGCGACTTCTTCCCGAACGTGATCCGCACCCCGTTTTATATGATATTTTACACCTTTTTATGCAGAATTTTGATGAACCATTTGTAAATGCAGAATTGCTTGTACGTTTTGAAATGCGGCTTCTTGAAGAACTTGGTTTTGGTCTTGATTTATCTTGTTGTGCTGCAACAGGTCGTCAGGAAAGGCTTCATTACGTATCACCAAAATCTGGACGGGCTGTCTGTGAAGAAGCAGGGGAACCTTGGAAAAAAAAGCTTCTCATTCTACCACAATTTCTTGTGCAAAGAACGACTCGTCCTACTGATTCTAGTGACATAATAAATGGTTTTATACTGACGGGTTTTTTTCTTATGCGTCATGTCTGGGAGCCACGAGATATAAAGCAGCCGTCAGTGCGCATGAATTTGATACAATTATTTGAGCGCCAATTTGATATACAAGCATTAATTTATTAATCTGATGATAATTGAATGGGAAAATGAAAGTTTTAAAGACAATTGCTGAAGTCCGACAATATACTTCAGAGGAACGACGTTTAGGTTTTTCGATTGGTTTTGTTCCAACAATGGGGGCATTGCATGATGGTCATCTTGCATTAGTACAGTATGCAAGAGCAATGTGTGATCGCGTATTGGTTTCTATTTTTGTCAATCCAAAGCAATTTGGACCTCATGAAGATTTTGCTCAATATCCAAGAGATTTGAAGGGCGATTGTGCTTTGTTAGAAGAAGCAGGTGTTGAATGTGTTTTTGCCCCTTCTGTAGATGAAATGTGGCCACTGGGAAATGATACAATTGTGCAAGTGAAAAAATTATCACGTATTTTGATGGGAAAATTACGTCCAGGGCACTTTTGTGGTGTGACAAGCGTTGTTGCTAAACTTTTTAACATTGTCCAACCAGATAAGGCTTTTTTTGGGGAAAAGGATTTTCAACAAATTTTAATTATTCGGCGTATGGTTGAAGATTTGGCTTTTCCTATTGAAATTGTTGGAGTTCCTATTCTACGGGAGTCAGATGGTGTAGCTTGTTCTTCACGCAATCAGTTTTTAACATTAGAAGATCGTAAAGCTGCCAAAATTATTCCTGAAAGTGGGAAAGCAGCTGAAAAGCTTTACCATGAAGGTGAACGGTCGGTTGATAAATTATGCAAAACTGTTCGTGATATTTTACAACAAGAAACGCGTGCAATCATTGAAGCAATAGATTTACGGGATATGGAAACTTTATGCGTGGTTAAAGGAACATTGAATAAACCAGCAGTTTTACTTCTTACTGTTCGCTTTGGAGAGGTAAGGCTGATTGATCAATATATATTGCAAGAGAAGGGCGGAAAATGAGTGTACATAAAACCGTAAAGCGTATAACATCTTCCGAAATACGTGCAAGAAAGGGACAACAGCCAATTGTTTCTTTAACAGCTTATCAAGCTTATACTGCGCGGATTGCTGATCCATATTGCGATATCCTTTTGGTTGGTGATAGCGTTGGTATGGTTGTGTATGGGTTTGAGACAACGCTTCCTGTTAATTTAGATATGATGATTTTACACGGACAAGCCGTGGTGCGTGGATCTCAAAAAGCTCTTGTGGTTATTGATATGCCTTTTGGCTCTTATGAGGAAAGTCCAGAGCAAGCTTTTTTTAATGCATCGCGTATTCTTGCTCAAACGGGGTGTGGTGCAGTTAAGCTTGAAGGTGGTGTTTATATAGCGGAAACAATTGATTTTTTGTGTAAACGTGGCATTCCAGTGATGGGGCACATCGGTCTCACACCCCAGGCGGTGAATCGTTTTGGTGGTTTCAAAACACAAGGACGAAAACAGAGTGATTGGCAAAGAATTGAAGCCGATGGGGCTGCAATTGAGGAGGCCGGTGCTTTTGCTATTGTTTTAGAAGGGATTGTCGAACCTTTAGCAGTAAAACTGACAGAAAAGCTTTCTATCCCTACGATCGGTATTGGTGCATCCAATCAGTGCGATGGACAAGTATTGGTTATGGAAGATATGTTGGGCTATGGTGCTCATGTGCCAAAATTTGTACGCCGTTATGGAGACCTTGAACAAGCCATGGAAACTGCAATAAAGAATTATGCAAAGGATGTCACATCTCGTGCTTTCCCAGCGGATAATGAAGTTTATAAACTAAAATAAACTTCAGTTTAAGATGAAAAGTTTGACAAGGGAACATTTGTTGTTTTGATAATGAAAGTGCATTATTTCATATATTTTGTATGCAATTTGAGCTGTGCTTTTTTTTTAAAGAAAGCTTTCTTAAGGAACTCAACTCCTATTTCGCGACGGCGTCTGTGAATGGTATATAAAAAGCAAGTAAAATAAAATAGTTATGTCTAATATGGGGGAATAGGTGAATCTTGATTCTATTGAGTTTTTTTGCCTCTATCCCTCATCTTTTTGGAGCTTTTTTATAGCTTCAAGAGCTAGTCTTTTACGATCTGCGCTCTTTGTGTAAAGAGATGCCATAGCATCATTTGTCCAGCCAAAAATTGCTTTGAGTTGTGATACTGTTGCACCAGAGTTAGCTGCGCGTGTTGCTGCTAATTTTCTTAATCCATGCGCCGATTTTTTAATGCCAGCCGCATTACAAGCGTCTCTAAATGTATCGCCAAAGCTTTCTTTGGAGAGTTTTTGATTAGTTTTACTACAGATGAATGTTTCTACTCCAATAGGACCAGCTTCAAGCGTTTTGGCTAATTCCGGTAAAATAGGTAGAAAGACATCTGTTTGGAATTTACTTTTCTCTGTCTTAAGATGAATGATATTATCTTTCACATCTTTCCAACCAATTCGTACCGCATCACCACGACGCAAGCCCGTATATAAAAGAACATCAATCCAAACGCGTTCATGGGTACCATGGGACCATCTTTGATAATATTTCTCAACATCTTCTTCTGTCCAAATAGGAAAGCCGCTTTTATTTTTAAGAGGAGGTTTTTTGACGCCTAAAGTTGGATTATTTTCCAAAAGACCTTGATCAATTGCCCAATTAAAAAGTCCATTAAGGGCTTTCAGAAAGTTTCTAGCCATTGCTGGTGTTTCTTTGCGCCGTTCAACACCGGCTATGATATGTTTCTTTTCAATTGCTTGGTATGGAATATTTCCTATGGAGTCGCATATCTTCATAAGAATGTATTCTTTTTGTTTCTTTGTAGTATTAGAGTAGCTATGCCAATTAGAGCTGTTAAAGTATTGTTTAAGCAGCCATGCAAATGAACCTTCAACAAGTTTACCGGTTTTGGATTTAGGAAGTATAAGTCCTTGTAACTCGGCAAGTGCGCTTTTGTAGTTATCAACAAACTCTTGCGTTCCATAGGTACCGCGTATTCTAATGCGTTTGCCATGACCAATACGTACATACCATACAATTTTGCCATGTTGAGTAATTTGTTTGACAAGATGAGGAGGGCGTGGTTTTGGCATAATCAATTTTACATCTTAGAGAGCGCGGTTTCGTAATATTCATTCTTTGACAAATCTAAAAGTTTGTCTGGATGCGCTGCTGAATTTGGTAGTGGAATATCGGATTTGAGATAGATAAGCAGTTCACCGGTAGGTTTGATTTCTACGAGTTCACAACCTTGTTTTTTAGCTTCTCTTAAAGCGCGTGCAATGGCTGGTTGCGTTATAGCAGCTGGACGAGGCGCCATATCTTTTCTCCTTACATTGAGATGCAATTCACGTGTGGCGTGAATCACGCTTGTGTTGAAAGTTGTTAGGAAGGGTGGGGGTGCTCGTAGATATGCGGGGAACAAAACACCCCCATAAGGTTAAGCAGCTTTTGTTGAGAGTTGTTGTATCTCTCGTTCTATCTCTGCTAAAAAGGTTTCAACAGCTTGATTAATCTGTTCAATTTGTTGATCATCACGGAAAACACGCTTGACTTTCATGCGTAAGTGAAAGAATTCCCCCGTAAAACGTGGGTCATAGCTTACGAAATCACACCATTTTCGTTCTGTACAAGCCATTTGGAATTGCATTTGTGCGTGATATTCTGGTTTGATTTCGTCACCTATACAAAAGCGCATATGTGTTACTGATCTGGGGCATTTGACTTCGATTAAACCGTCTTCTCCAATGAGACCATCGGGGCTAGCCCCCGCCATTTGGATTGTGGGGTGTTGGATAAAGCCGCATTTTGTTATATCGGCATCATAAATGAAGCCATATTCTCTCAAGGCATCTTCTTCATGCTCAATACCCCAACGCATATCTTCAGTTTCATAATAGGGGCTTGTTTCTCTTGTTAAGCGCTCTGTTATGAGTTTGATTTTGTAGTCTTCATATTTGCTTGTAGGCAATCCTTTTGCTGTCTTACTGATAATGTTGTAAACATTAGATGCGGTGACTTTACCCAAGCGTGCTTGGAACCATTCTGCTGTTCTTTGTTCCATCTCACACCACCGTTCTTTGTTCTTGTGGTGCATATTCTATATCTTGGACGTGAATATATTCGGCATCTTGTATAGGCGCTTCTATTTGCTTTTGTTGTAGGAAAGATTGTTCTTTTTCATGCTGTCTCTTTTGCAAAACATCCAAAATCCTTTGTGCTCTTTCATCAGGAAGATCTTCAAGCTTTTGGACTCGTCCATACTCAAGCACTTTTTCTTCTTCTGTTTGAGTGATGTTTATTAATTGTTTGATTTGCGTAAGCACGTCATAAGAAACTAACTTCGTTTGTACGTTATGGTTTGCTTCATGGATACGTGCGGCTTCATCTTCTTCATAAATACCGGAAAGCCCGAAAGCATAGCGAGCACATTGTATAGTGGCTTTATGGCGCAACATACGTGCGGGGTATTTTTTCCAAGGTTCACTGTGGGCTTGTTCGCATTCTTTGCGATATTCGGTGACTTCGATAGGGTCTTTAATGCCTTTGAGACGAATAGCACATTTGATAGCAATGATATTCCCATCCTCATTGAGTTGATCTTGAAAGGTCATGCCATCAAAGTCAGGATTTGATTTGATGATCTTTATCCAACCGTCGATAGAAACAACGGGTATGATGCCGCCGCCTTTTTTAGGGAGTGCATAGATTTCTTTTGTTAAAGGGTTAAGTCCATAAGTATTGGCAACAAAAAGAAAAACGGCAAATTCTGCATCAGTGATGACACTAGCATTTTTATCTCCAATACAAGTTTTTATGATTGTGGCTCGAAATTCTTCAGCAGAAAATCCATATTTTTCTGCCATTTCTTTTAAAAAAGTAGAATTTGTCATCTTGATTTCCTACATTGCGCGCAATTCACCCGTGTCGTGAATCACGCATCTGTTAAAAGGCTGGTTGGTTGTTAAATTTTTATGTCTTGAGGAATTCTCGTGTTTCCGCGAATATTAGCTAATCCACGAATTTCGGCATTTCTAAAAATCTTGACTGCGTCATAAATGCGAGCACTATCATAAACTTTTGCATCTCCAAAAATCTCAACATTTCCATAATTAACATCATCCTCATACGTGAAATTGGAGCATGATATAATGACATCACCATAAACTTTAGCATTGTTATAAATGAGAGCAGGACCACAAATTATTGCGTTCCCATATACACGAGCATTGTCGTAAACCTTGGCACTATTCTTTATTCGTGCATTCTCAAAAACTGCTGCGTCACCATAAATACGTGCGTCATTGTAAACTTCTGCATCACCGCAAACATGAGATTTGTCGCGAACAACAGCATCACCAAAAACATGTGCTCTACCAGAAACCTTGGCATTACCGTAAACAACAGCACGACTGTAAACTTGTGCATCAGAATAAACTGAAGCATTTCCACTAATACAAGCGCCATCAAATATCTTAGCATTATGAAAAATGGTAGCGCTTTCATACACCTTGGCATCATCATACACCCAGCAATTACCTTTATGACCTAAGTTATATTCCTTTTCAATAAAACCACCAAGATCTCCTTTTTTGACATCATCAAAATCCCTTAAAGCACGAATACGGTGAAGAGTTTTTCCATCAAACTGAATTGTTTCATCAGTAAGTTCGTATTTTCTCATCTGGTTTGTTTCCTAGTTGAGATTCTTCTATTGTCATTAATCCAGTCGTCCCAACATACACATGCATCACCGTAAATTTTTGCATGACCGTAAACATGCGCATCACCGTAAACTTGTGCACTTCCATAAATACGAGAATTGTCGTAAATGTATGCCTCACCGTAAACTTGTGCATTGCCATAAACTTCTGCATTATCAAAGACATGCGGTTCACCGCAAATATATGCCTCACCGTAAACTTCTGCATGACCGTAAATGCATGGTTCATCGAAAACTTCTGCTTTGCCATAAATACGAGAATTGTCGTAAACCTCGGCATAACCGTAAACTTGTGCATTTTCGTAAACCTTAGCATCATCATAAACCTTGGCATAGCCCCCAACCCAGCAATTGCCATCATGACTTAGATTGTCTTCTTTCTCGATATAGCCGCCAAGATCACCAGCCTTGACATCATCGAAATCCCTTAATGCACGAATGCGGCGGAGCGTTCTGCGCCCAACTTCGATTGTTTCATCAGTCATTTCGTATTTTTTTTCCATGGTTTTACTCCTTTAAGTTAGATTCTGCCTTTGTCGTTCTTGCAAAAGAACGGCATTGCATTGTGTGGTGAATTTTTTGAAAAGGTGGCGTCTTTTAAAAACGCCTTTAGCTTTTAAAGCACATCACAAGGACGCAAACGGTGTTGTTTTTCGTAAGAACCATACATTGCATCATCATATTCGCGCTGTTTTATATCATCTAAAAAAAAACCGTATGCTGAACTATGCGTAACAAAGTCGTGAGGAATGTTTCCGTTGAAACACTGCTCTTCACATTCTTTAAGATAGAATTCGGCAATATCTTCAGAGATGTCTTCGCAACGATTAGTCGTTGGTTCAATACGCAAGATTTGGACAGCATTATCGGCTTGGTCGATAAAATTGATAATGTCCTTTTCTTCGAAGAAAGTTCCATATTTAGCGAGATTTTGCTCTTCATTTTCGCACATCACTAAGAGAATTTCATCAGATTTTATAAACACTGGTTTTGTCACAAATGCCTCCATAGAGCCTATTGGCAAAAGTTATTTTCTAAGATATGGAGTGAATATATTTTCGCTTTACGGTAATGTCAACATAAAAATACCGTATAACGAAAATTATTTTATGAGTATTCATCTAAAGATTAGTGTGTTTTTATAGATATTTGGAGATTTTATGAAAGGTTATAAGACTGCCAAAAGAAAATTTTTACAATTGTCAAATGAAGAAAAAATAGCAGTTATCGCTTTTTTGATTCGATTAAAGTATGAAGAAACGCTAAAACTGCCCTCCGTTCTTCTTCATTGCAAGACGAATATAGATCATAAAAATCTTGATCTATCTTGCTTAAAGCCGGATACGGAGGATACTCCTTAAAGAAACTGTGTAGCTTCACTAGCTCTTCTGCGGTGATATCACGGTAGGCTTTAGAGTCAGAGTCATCAATCGATAATAAGCGCGTAATAGATGATGGACTCAATCCTAAATGTTGCCCTAAAGCCTTACGGCTTCCATGCCCCATTTCATTTAATTTTTCATTAATCCACATTTTTATTAGCTTTTGAAAATCCATTTTATTTTTCTCTCTTAAAATTATTAAATAATCAATATTGCGTATTACGAAAATTTTGCGTATATTTGCGTAATACGTAAATATATGACAGAAATTTTGGATTACATGATTACTCCAGCAGTTATGATTATAAAATATTTAGGTGGTGCAAAACGTGTGTCGTTGATTTCTCAATGCCATGTGTCTGCTGTTTATAAATGGACTTACCCCTTTGAAAAGCGAGAGGGTAAAGGCGGCATCATTCCAGCTAAATACCAAATTATGCTTTTGAACTATGCACGTGAGCATGGGATAGATTTGCGTCCAGAAGATTTTTTTTATCCCGAGCGCTTGCAGAGATTAATGCAAGAGCAACACCCCCCAATTACGAAAATTTGCAAAAGTTCCAGCGTTGATAGCGCGCGTGAGACTTTGCAGCCTTAAGGAGATAAAGATGGCTGTAGAAAAGAAATATGAATTCACGGATGAGACACGTGTTTTTGGTAATCACACACTTCATCGTATTAAAGCCTTAAGAGATTTTGGAGATGTGAAGGCTGGAGAGATTGGGGGGTATATCGAAAAAGAGAGCAACTTAAGTCATCATGGTGAATGTTGGGTTGCTCCGAAGGCTTGTGTTTTTGATAATGCCAAGGTTTATGAAAATGCATGGGTTTTTAATGGAGCCAACGTTTATGGAAACGCCCGTGTTTATGGCAATGCCCGTGTTGGTATAGATGCTTTTATTTATGGAGATAGCTATGTTTATGGCAATGCCCATATTTATGGCAGAGCTAGAGTTTATGAAAATGCTCGTGTTAGTGGGCATGCGCATGTTAGTGACCATGCCCGTGTTTATGGCAATGCCAAGGTTTGTGGCTATGTCTGTGTTAGTAATGATGCTTCGGTTTATGGCAATGCGCATGTGTATGGGAATGCTAAGGTTTGTGAAAATGCTCGTGTTTACGGAAATGCCAAGGTTTGTGGATATACCAAGGTTTGTGGCTATGGAGAGGTTAGCGATAACGACGAAGTTTACATACGTAAACACGTTTCATATAGCACAAACGAAGCGCATAAGGATGATGCTGGTAAGCCTCGTATAGAGCTTATACCGCCGTTGGCACTGCTTGAAATCGGTAAAGTTTTAGAGTTTGGGGCAAAGAAGTACGGAGCAAACAATTGGCGTAATGGCATGCACTGGAGCAGGTTACACGGTGCTGCTTTACGTCATTTATTAGCATGGTTTGGTGGAGAGCATAAGGATGCTGAGAGTGATTTATCACACTTGGCACATGCGGCTTGTTGCATTCTTTTTTTAATGGAATGCGAAGCACAACAGATTGGTCATGATGACCGCCCTCATAAAAATTAAAGGAGATAAAGATGAGTTCGAATGAAATTTTATGGATAGCAGTGGTTTCAGTTTTGCTCTTAAGCGGAGTGATGTTTCGTATTGCATTGCATTATCGCAACCAAGTTAAAGCACTTAAAGAGCAGGTTCAAGATCTTAAGAAAGAAATGAGAGAGAATGAGTTTAGGTATTTAAAGGAAAGCAAGCAGACAATTGATCAATGTGATGCGGATCTTGAACAATGCGACAAGCTAATTGAAGAACTGAAGCAAGAGATTGAAGAACGTGACGAGGAAATTGAAGAACTTAAGCAAAAGATAGATGCGTACCGAGAAGAGTTTAAACGGAAAAGTGAAAAGATACAGGCACTAAAAGCAGATGTTCAATCACGTGATACGGAAATTGATGAACTGAAACAAAAGATGAAAGAATGTGACGACGAGGAAATTAAAGAACTGAAGCAAGAAATTAAAGAACTCGAAGTAGATGTGCAATTACGCGACGAGGAAATTAAAGAATTGAAGCAAGAGATTGAAGAACGCGACGAGGAAATTGATGAACTGAAACAAAAGATGGAAGAATGTGACGACGAGGAAATGGAAGAACTGAAGCAAGAGATTGAAGAACGTGACGAGGAAATTGAAGAACTTAAACAAAAGATAGATGCGTACCGAGAAGAGTTTAAACGGAACAGTGAAAAGATACAGGCACTAAAAGCAGATGTTCAATCACGCGACGAGGAAGTTGAAAGACTAACACAAGAGCTTAAACAGCGTGATGAAGTAGTAAAAGCGCCGGCTCATAAGAATAAGAAGAGTAAGAAGAAGGGTAAGTGAGGAGAGAGGGATGGGCTTAATTGCACTTATTATATCTTGTATTGCTAATTTGTGTTCATGTTATGCGGTTTATACCAATTTTAAAAACATAAAAATGCTTAGACAAGCGATAAAAGAACGAGATGAGTTAATAGCGTCACAAAAAGCGTTGATGGAAGGACAGCTAGCAGAAAATGAAGAGAAAATACAACATTTACAAAAATTACAAAAAGAAGTGCAAGAACGTTTGTTGGAATCTGAACAGAAGAAATCTAAAGAGCAAGAATATTTGACTGAATATGAAAATATTAATGACAATCTTCAAGAGCCTGAAGATGTTCGTGCGCTTGTAAGAGAGTTTGTAAACAAAGCTCCAATTATAAATGAATATAGTGATGAAAAAGATGATGATAGAGCACGAAAGATATTGCAACAATTAATGATGGATGAACAGAGAAAGAATGAAGCAATTCAAATTATTAACGATGTCCATACATGGTTTATGGCAAAAAAAACCGTTACAATTGAAGAAGTTAATAAATGGGATAGATCGCAATATTTATTATTTCATCTTGTGAGGCCAAAGCCACTGACATGGGCTGAGTTGGCTGAAAAAAGTATTGAGGAACAACAGCGTTATTGTTCAAATTGGAAAACCATTATTCTTTGAACGTAACAGCTGTAAGAGCTCTGGTTCTGGTTCAAAGTATTGAATATCGCGGACGGGAAAATTCACTTTTTCTGGTGGATTTTGAGGATCTACGGCAGTGTGTTCTAAAGTGAATGTTAGTCTAGATGGTGTATTATTATTTATAGGTACGATAGTAAGAACCAAGTATAGCGAGCCGGAAACATCAAGGCTAAATACATTAAGAGTATCATATATTTTAGGTTCTACTTTAGGTTTTTTAAAACAGAGAAGTTTGAAATTTTTGGGGGAGATGGTGTGTACCTTTTTATAAGGAGGAAAAGGATAGGATATACTATATGTTGCATGAATAAATCTAAAAAGGCTGTCTTTATTTATACTAATCGAATTGATTGTAATTGGTTGTTTTGTAGGATTTGCAATGAATAAAGCTATATCGATGAATAAAAATACGTCACTATCGGGATCTTTATATGTTCGCATATATTGTGACAAAACATTAAGTTTTCTTTGCTCTAAAATTTCTGTCTGTTTTTCTAGAACGTTGGTAAGCTTTTCTAGCGCTTGTGCTTGTTGTTTAGTTGATTTAGCTATGTTCATGGCATTAGCTAATTCAGCTTTAAACTTTTCTAGATCTTCTTTTCTTAATTTTTCAGCTTCTATTTTGTCTTCCTTTCTTAATTTCAATGTCTGTTTAATAGAACGAAAAGCAAAAATTGCTGATAATAAAGCACCAACCGAAGAAAGTGCTGAAAATAATACAGAAAACGCTGAAAATAATACAGGATGCTGTTCTATCCAATTTAAAACTGCTTGCATATTTTACACACCGTTCTTTCTTTCATTTTCGGAAAAAAACAACCTAATAAAACACATTGTGTATGGAGTAGCGCTGTGATTAACACGATTCTTTGTTTTGATCTAGGTACCAAAACGGGGTGGGCGATACGTGGTGCAAGTGGTGACATGTTCAGTGGTACCGTGAATTTTCAATCACGCCGTTTTGAAGGCGGTGGAATGCGTTACTTGCGTTTTAAACAATGGCTATCAGAAATAAAGCAGACAGCAGGTCAAATTGACGCAGTGTATTTTGAGGAGGTGAGGCGTCATGTTGGCACGGATGCAGCGCATGTTTACGGAGGTTTGTTAGCAACGTTAACGGCGTGGTGTGAACATCATCAGATACCGTATGAGGGAATACCAGTAAGTACGATTAAGAAAGCGACGACAGGCAAGGGGAATGCGTCGAAAGAAGAGATGATTAAGGCGGTGCGTGCAAAAGGGCACAATCCGAAAGATGATAACGAAGCAGATGCTTTAGCAATTTTATATTTAGTTAAAGAAAGGGAATTGGGGTATGTCCAGTAAATTACCATGGACGAGGCTTTTTGCAGACAAGTGGGCAATAGTTGTTGATTATTTGCCTGCTGTAGAGGGCAATATCTATATGCGATTACGGTTACGTATGTTGCGTACTGGTGAACCTCTTTTTTATAATATTAAAGTTTTATCTCATTACACTGGTTATTCAGTGAAGAAGTTTGAAGCGGCACTGAATGTTTTGCTTGAAGAAGGATATCTCATTCGTTTAGCAGATGGTCGCTTATGGAATTTAGATGTTGAGGAAGAACTCAATAACTCTAATGAGAATTTAGATAAAGCTTCGGAAAAGGCTTCAAAAGCAGCAAAAGCTAGATGGGATAAAAACAAAGATAAAAGTAATGATGATGCACGTGCAATGCATGAGCAATGCACAAGTAATGCATATGCAATGCTAAATGATGCCAATAACATTAACAATAACAATATATATAAAAAAACTAAAACTATCGTTTTAGCAAAAAAAGAAATTGGTTCTGAAAGTTTAGAAACAACTAATTTGGTTCAAGAGCCAACTGAGGTTGCTGCTGTTGACAGCCAATCAGAACAAATCGAAACGTTAGAAACCAACCAACCAATCATTCACGAGCAAGAAAGCGTTCCTAAGAAAGCCAAGCGGGTTAAAACCGATAGAGGCTGTCGATTGCCTGCGGATTTTGAACCCGATTGCGATTTTGCGATTAGAGAGGGCTTGCCTCCAGAGCGTGTGAAAGTCGAAATCGCAAAATTTAGAGATTATTGGAATGCCAAGGCAGGTAAGGACGCATGCAAAACGGATTGGCAAGCAACATGGCGCAATTGGGTACGCAAGGCAATTGAAGATTTACAGAAAGGAAAAAACTATGGAAAGCCAAGCACTGAAACAACAGAACAGCAGCGTGGATGGAGTTATCGCGTTGCACAGCACATGTCCAATATCAAAAATTCAGATAGTGTGTACAAATTTTTATTCGAGGATGACAACCGAACCACCATTCCTTTGGAAAACGGGGCAAAAACCATTGATTGCAGAAGCGGAGAGAATTACCTCATTAGTCCATGATGCATTGCAAAAGCTTGAAAAGAAAGCGACTGAAGAAGAAATTCAAACAACGTATCTTGTCCTTTCAAATGGACTTAAGAGCCCCATGGGATCAGATGAAAAAGCGACAGCGCTTGCGTATCTTTACGCTCTTGAAGGCATAAGCAGCTGGGTATTGCAAACGGCAACAAAGAACGCTTTGAAAGGCAAAGCCGAGGGCTTGAATGCAACCTTTATGCCCTCAACAGCAGATTTTTATCGTTACTGCGAAAAGCTTGAAAGCGATATTCGCTTTCGTGCAAAACACATTCTTAGGAATCTTGAAAAGCCTGAAAAGGGAACAAATCAAAAGGCACCGATGCCATCAGAACGCATTGAAAAGCCTCATAGAAGTCTTGAAGAGGTTTTAAAGGGCATTGAAGGATAAACAGCAAAGTAGTGAAATTTGCTGATGATTTTGAGAATAGACATGCGTTTAAATTGACAGAAAGGCACCGTACAGAGCGATTTAAAGATTTTATGATAAAAACCACATTGAAATTAAAAACGCTTCTGTACAGTCCATTTTGAGGCAAATAAACCCATTGGTAAAGTTATGGATTTAGATAGGGGATATTAAACCAGATGTTTTTAAAAAAACGTAAACAGAAAGGGCAAAAAAAGTGGGTTGCAACGGCGGTCGGTCATGCACCATGGGGATTAGGGGTAGCAGAGTATTTTTATAATCTTTACGAATATGATGATGGCACAAGAGAATACGAAGAATTTGACGGTGGTCAGTATCATGAGATGCCTTGTAAAGTTGATTACAGTACCAAGGCGCAAGTGAAAGCATGGGTTTATGGGGGTGGTATTCCGCAAAGCGTTCTCAATTACGAACCTCTTATAGACGAGATCAATAAAGAGATCAAAAAATTATCAAAAACCGCAGGAAATAAATATGTTTACAGATAAGCAGCTAAGAGCCTTGTTTGGTATTATAATTTTTATATTTTTATGCTTTTTAGGAATTAAAAAAAATCCCTACTTTATCCAAGGTATTTTGATATTTGCATCTTTTGGTTTGATAATAATAACAAATATTTTTGTAATTTTATGCAATTCTCATATTCCTTTTGAGTTGCAGAACAATCCAAAATATAAAAAAGATGATGATACAACAGGTTGGAAGATATTAACACGTGATTTACAACAGTATATGCACCGACTCTTAAAGCTAATAAGTTTAGCACTTGTCGTTTTAATTTTTCCAAATAGTTATACTGTATTTTGGTATTTAGATATCGTTATTTGGTACTTTTTTTTAATTTATTCATTCTTTCTCATGTTGCATACACGCAGTTTAATAAACATGTCCATTTACGCACTACATTTTTATACTAAAAACCAAAAGTAAAATTTAAAAGCACTTGATATTCAACTAGGTAGGTATCAAAATGAAAAAATTGAAAAAAATAAAAAATACGTATTGACATTAAGGAAAGGTTCGTTTAGAAAGGCGTCAAGTGCTAAAAACACTATATGAATAGCGAGTAAACCACGATAAGGTTTCTCCCATTTCTTTAAAAGACTGGCTTTCTTTTATGCTTTAAGAGCGTATAATGATTATGTCGGGTGTAGCTATGCCATACAATACCCTTCGCGAGGGAAAAGCATAGCGGCGGACTATTCACCGTGTTTTTAGCGCCCGGCGCCCTTTTAGGGTTGTCAATTAAAAACTCTATTGAATAGGATTACTAGCATGAAAGCTACAGTTAAAAATCAAAAAACATCTCCAAAATATCAACTCACCAATCAAACAATTCTTCGTGAGGGTAAAAAACTTTATCGCATTAAGGCGTTAAGAGATTTTGGTGATGTTAAAGCTGGTCAACTTGGTGGCTATATTGAATCTGAAGAAAATCTTTCCCATGATGGTAATTGCTGGGTTGGTGATCAGGCCATTGTTGTGAGCCCTGGTCGTGTTTACGAAAATGCGCAGGTTTATGGCAATGCAGGTGTTGGTGGTTTTGTATATGGTAATGCTCGCGTCTACGATTCAGCAAAGGTTTTTGCCAATGCCCATGTGTATGATAATGCCCATGTTTTCGATAGTGCAAAAATTGTAAGTAAAGTGCATGTTTATGAAAATGCCAATGCATGTGGCATGGCTATTGTTACTAAGAATATTTGTGGTGACACAATGAAGAATGTTTATACAGAACGCCTTTCTCCTTATGGTGAAATTTGCTTTGTTATGTGTCGTCCTCATAGGAAAACAGCTTAAATAACGGCGCGGGCGCGGCGGGGGCGCCTCCTTATAACCATTTCATTTAAAAATTTGTTTGAATATTAGATTAGGGAGCTACCTATGACCACTACAACTGTATCTAAAAAATATGAATTTACTAATGAAAACTTCACTTTTGATGGTCTTACTTTACACCGCATACGTGCTCTAAGAGATTTTGATGATGTTAAGGCGGGAGACCTCGGCGGTTTTATTGAAAATGAAAGTAACTTATCCCATGATGGCAATTGCTGGGTCTATGATAATGCCGCGGTTCTTTTCGATGCAACTGTTTATGAAAATGCTAAAATTTATAATGATGCTAAAATCTTTAGAGGTGCCAAGGTGTATGGCAATGCTATCGTTAATGGCAAGGCATTGGTTTTTGATACAACCGCTCATATTTATGATAACGCAAAAATTCATGATAACGCTAAGGTCTGTGGGCATGTTTATGGTAATGCCGTAATTAGTGATAATGCTACTATTTCTAATGGTGCCAAGGTTTATGACAATGCCCGTGTCTATGAAAGTGCCTATGTTTGTGGCTATATTTTTGGCAATGCCCATGTGTATGGCAAGTCACGCATTTATGTCTGGGCACGCGTTTATGATAATGCCCATGTTTTTTGTAATGCCTGGATTAAGGATTATTCAAGTATCTATGGTCATGCCAAGGTTTCTGGCTCGGCTCGTGTTGGTTGCTTTGTAAGGATTTATGATCATGCCAAGGTCTATGGCAAATCAAATATTGATCATCATGTGCAAATTTATGGCAATGCTGTTGTCAATAGCCGTGCAAAAATTCGTAATGATATCTGTGATGATAATCTGTCACTAAAAGACGCTGCTTAAATAACGCGGGGGGCTTCTTTATAGCAAAAAAGCCGCGTCCTTTAAGACACGGCTTTTATTATCAAAACAGCTAGCGATCTAAATAAACGATTAAAATAACCAATCGAAATATAAAAGAACGTCTCCTTATTACACAAAACGTATCAAAACGCAAGCTGTTAAGTAAAATAAAAATGAGATTCATTCTTTAGATTCAGTGGGTTATAATAAATTTCGTTTGTAATTACACCCCATAATGTGTTATACTATCATCAGTTGTGAGTTTGTTTTGTTCTAAGTACTATTTTCCATTAAAGGACAGAAAACAAATGCTTAATAAAGTGATTTTAATTGGTCATTTAGGTGCCAATCCAGAAAGCAAAACAATGTCATCTGGCATCGAGGTGGTCAATTTTCGAATGGCAACGTCTGAGAGCTATACAGACAAGGCAACCAATAAGAAAGTAGACAAAACTGAATGGCATTCCATTGTGGTGTTTAATCCACATTTGGCAAAAGTAGCACTTCAGTATCTCAGTAAAGGTAGCAAAGTTTATATCGAGGGGCGACTACAAACTCGTAAATGGCAAGATAAAAACGGTGTTGAACGGTATGTAACAGAAGTCATATTGCCTCAGTACAAAGGCGAGTTAAAGCTTTTAGATGGCAAAAATGATGATAATCAAGAGCCGTCATCAACTTATGACAGAAGCATTTACAGACCTCTTGATACACCCCATACCGTTATGAATGACAGTGTTCCTTTTTAATAGAGGGTATTTAAATGTCTGATAAGCCGCCGCTCCATACCTTTAGTGCAATCTGTAAATCTAAGCCAGTTTATAACTATACTATTACAGAGCAAGAGATAAAATCATTACAACATAATAATAAGATTGAGACATTCTGTAATATATCATCAGACTTTCTAATTGTAATGATGGTCATTATCTTCGTGTGGATGATACGTGATGATGATGATTGGAAAAAATTAGCAGCCTTTGGTATATCAGTAGTGTTACTGTTATTTGTAGTGATTTTGGGTGGAGAGACACGGTCAAACTCAGAGAAAATTTGGGAAAACGTTAAACAGGTGTCTGAGGTTATCTGTGAAAAAAAATAAAAAAAGGGGACGCCCTAAAATAGCAGGGCAGGTAAGAGAACCAAATGGACGTATATCACGTGCAAAAGCACTACGTGAAGCCGTTGATAAATTGGCAATAGAAATGCGTGCAAAGCGCTTCGGTTTAACGCTACAAGAGGCAAAAAATCCACTCTCTGGTACTTACATAGGGCGACTTTGTTTGCAAGGTGTGCTTACACAAGAGCAATATGACGCCGCGCAACAATATCTACAGATCAGAAACGATTACCTTTGTGCAAAAGGCTTTCCAAGTGCTGTTTATGATGAGATGCCCTCATCATCAGATGATAAGGCAAGAGACAAATGGGTAGAATTTGCTACAGAGCAGTTTTTCAATATGCAAGAGGCAATAAAAGAAGCACAATGCCTCTATAGACAGTACAATCTTCACGCAGCACTACAGTACCTCGTGATAGAAGATCAAATGCTACCATATCTTGTGAATTCATTACGTGTTGCTCTTAATGCTCTTCAGAAACATTTTGATCGTAAATGACAATCTCTATTACGGTTTCATTATATTGTATATCGTTTGTAAGTTTCTGCAAAATTCAATGGATTCCTTTAAACTTTTATGATCATTTCTTTTCACTTGAGATACTATGTTATTTACTTGTTCTTTTCTTAAATCGGAACGCTTATCTATAGCCATCATAAATTTTTTTGCATAATAAATCATTGGATCCTCGTTATCATTGACCACGTCGTATGCCCACATAAAATCGCTTTCACTCCAATCATATTCATCGCGTAAACGCTTTATTACATTGGGTAGATCCATTTGCGACATCTCCTTATTATAATCACCCCGCAATAAACTCATAAGGGATGCACAACCAACAACTGATATGTGACGATACAATATATCTTCCTGTTTAAAAAACGAATATTCTGTGCCCGTGCTGAGTGAAAGTTCTTCTGCTTTGCGTATCTTTTCAGAATGCATAGAGCCAATATATGATTCACTTACGTATTTGTTGTAAAGTTGATTATACTTCTCTTTAGTATCTACACTTGTAAACATACGCGTCAATTTGTCTATAAATCCAAATGACGCTGATGCAGGTAGCGCTGATATAGAAAAGAAAGCTATAAATGTTATGATGCGTGTTATGGATAATGATTTCATCGTTTTGAATCCCTAATTATTATAAGCGCTGTTTAACTGATTCCCTTTGAAGTTATCAATATGTGTTATTTTAGTGTTGACAAAGTGTAGCAAATCGTATTTAATGACATTGCTGTACTTAGGCGTATTTTGTCTAGACGAGAGGCAGTGCAGTTTGGAATCCCCGCAAATGCGGGGTTTTTTATTATTTGGAGGGCGTATTTTATGACATCAGAAAATACACAGCAGGCTCCACAACCGATTAAAAAGCGTATACCCCCAAAGGCAGGTCAAGGGCGTGTCAAAGGCGTTCCGAATAAGATGACGCGCATTTTAAAAGAAGCAGTGGTTAAGGCTGCTGAGAATGCTGGGAATAAAATTGGCAATGATGGTTTGATTTCTTATTTGGAAAAGCAGGCTATGGAATGCCCCGCTGCTTATTTAGCGTTGCTTGGTAAGGTGTTGCCTTTACAGGTAACAGGTGAAGATGGGGGAGCCATTAAGGTGATAACGCGTGTAGAAATCGCGCCTTTGGTCAATGACAACACGACAGATTAGTATTGTACCAAAACTCATTCCTATTTTTGCAGGGGACGCTTTGGTACGGGCGGCATGGGGAGGGAGAGGGTCTGGAAAGACAAGATCATTTGCCTTGATGGCTGCTTTAAAAGGCTATCAATTTGGTATGCAAGGGATATCAGGAACTATTCTTTGTGCACGTCAGTTTCAGAATTCTTTGGCAGAAAGTTCATTGGAGGAAATTAAGCGCGCCATTGAAGCGCATGACTTTTTAAAGGACTATTACAAGGTTGGGGAGTCGTCGATTAAGTCGATTGATGGTCGTATAGCCTTTCAGTTTTCTGGACTTGACCGGAATATTGCAAGTATCAAATCCATGGGGCGTATTTTGCTTTGTTGGGTTGATGAGGCAGAGCCCGTTACAGAGACAGCTTGGCAAACGCTTATACCGACGTTGCGTGAAGAGGGAGAGGGGTGGAGAGCAGAGTTATGGGTGACATGGAACCCATTGCGAGAGAATGCCCCCGTTGAGAAGCGGTTTCGCTTTTCAGACAATGAGGCAATTAAGCGTGTTGAGATCAACTGGTCAGACAATCCGAAGTTTCCCAAGATCTTGAATGAAGCGCGGCTTGATGATCTTAGAAACCGTCCAGAGACCTATAAGCATATCTGGGAAGGGGCTTATCTTACAGCGGTTCAAGGCGCTTATTATCAAAAGGAAATGTTGGCAGCCGAGCAGGAGGGGCGGATAGGGCGTGTTGCTCGTGATCCTTTAATGCAAATACGCGCCTTTTGGGATATTGGGGGCACGGGTGCTAAGGCAGATGCCACAGCGATATGGATAGCGCAATTTGTTGGTCGAGAAATCAGAGTGCTTAATTATTACGAAGCACAGGGACAGCCTTTATCGGAACATATAGGCTGGTTACGTCAAAATGGTTATGAGAAGGCACTGATGGTTTTGCCCCATGATGGTGCGACCAGAGACCGTGTGCACAATGTGAGTTTTGAGAGTGCTTTAAATGATGCGGGCTTTGAAACACAGGTTGTTCCCAATCAGGGAGCAGGGGCGGTTAAGATGCGTATAGAGGCGGTGCGTCGTATTTTGCCGTCTGTTTGGTTCAATGAAAAGACGACGGTAGCAGGGCGTAAGGCGCTGAATTGGTATCATGAGAAATGGGATGAGAAGCGCAATATTGGCTTGGGAGCAGAGCATGATTGGTCCAGTCATGGAGCAGATGCCTTTGGATTGATGTGCGTGGCTTATGAAGAACCTCCGACGATACAAAGGCGACCAGCTTATAGCGGCAGAACGGAATATGAGAGTACCTCATGGATGGCAGAATGATGTATGATGAAGAGCATTTAGATAAAGAAAGTAACGCATCAGATCTGTCGACAGAAGGCTTATTTCGCAAGCTTGTCAGTTGGTACAAAGAAGATGTGGAGCATGTGAATAAATGGCGTGAACATGCGCGGGAGGATTTTCGTTTTTACAATGGTGATCAGTGGAATGAGGCTGATTTAGCGGCGTTAAAAGAGCAACGCCGCCCCGTTATGACCTTTAATCGTATTGCCCCATTGGTCAATGCCGTTGTGGGGTCAGAGCGCAATAACAAGCGCGAAGTGCAGTTTATTCCACGTCAAGTAGGTAAGGCATTGCCTAGTGAACTGCTTACCGGTGCGGCAGAATGGTTTCGGGACATGGCGCATGCAGAATACGCTGATAGTGACGCTTTCCAAGATGCGGTTATCTGCGGCATGGGGTGGACTGATACGCGTCTTGATTATGAAAACAGCTTTGATGGTGAACCGGTAATTACGCGTTTAGATCCTTTAAAAATGGTTTGGGACAGTGCAGCGGTGCAACCGAACTTAACCGATGCGCAACGTTTGTGGTATGTGGACCGCAAGCCTTTGGAAGTAGCCAAGCAGATGTTTCCCAAATCTCATTGGACAGAGCTGAGTGCAGATTGGGCAAGGGATGGGAGTTCTCATGAAGGTGTTCACCATAATGATCTTGATTATTACAGTGATGAGGGGAGCATTGATGTTGAAAATGGTCGTCGGATGGTCACGCTTGTTGAATGCCGTTGGTTTGAAAGCGAGCGATATTACAAGGCACCTGATTTAGAAACGGGGGAACTTCGTGACTATAGCGAAGAGGAATTTAAGCGGTTCCAATGCATGATGCCTAATATTCAAGGGGCAGCTTTCAATAAAAAGGTTGTAAGGCGTGCTTTTTTAGGGAGGAAATTGCTTGAATCGCCCGATCAACCCATGGTTCCAGCTGGTCAATTGGGTTGGGAGTGTATTACCGGTTATTTTGACAAGATAGAACGGCAATTTTATGGTGTTGTGCGTCCTACAAAAGACCCTCAACGGTGGGCGAATAAATATTTCAGTCAAGTGATGTATATCCTTAATAGCCAATCCAAAGGCGGGATAATGGCAGAGAGTGGTGCATTTAAGGATGAGAGAGAAGCAGCAAAAAGTTTAAGCCGGTCAGACAGTATTACATGGGTTAAACCTAACGCATTGGCACAAGGAAAGATCCAACCCAAACCCGTAGCACAGTTTCCACAAGGCTTTTTCCAGCTGTTTAATGAAGCTAAGGAAGCAATTAATCAGGTGACTGGTTTATCGCCCGAATTCATTGGCACAAGAGAAGTGACACAAGCCGGTATTTTGGAGGCACAACGACGCCAATCCAGTTTAAATCTGCTTGCTTGTCTGTTTGATGGTTTACGTTTGTACCGCAAGCGGCAAGGTAAGATTATTTTGCACTTGATACAGAATTACTTGTCCGATGGTCGTTTGGTACGGATATCTGGTGAGGAGAATGCGCAATATATTCCTTTGACGCGTGAAGAAGTAACGAGTGTTGAGTATGACATTGTTGTCGATGATGCGCCAACCAGCCCGAATGAGAAAGAACGCACCTTTGGCATTATCACACAACTGCTTCCATTGCTTCAAAATGCGATTACGCCGGATATTATGCTTGATCTACTTCGTTATTCTCCATTGCCGGCGTCATTGCTTAATCGTGTCAGTGAGAAGTTCCA
>NZ_JBHIMM010000029.1:0-2231 GCF_042194115.1 Bartonella sp. MR90HLJMH | reverse complement strand
CGGATGAGAAAGTCAATACTATAGTTAATAATGGCGTTAACGAGGCGAAATCCTATACGGATATGAAGTTTGAGACGCTAAATTATGCTATTGAGGATGTTCGCAAGGAAGCAAGACAAGCAGCAGCGATTGGTTTAGCGGTGTCTAATTTAAGCTATGACGATACACCGGGAAAATTAAGTTTTTCGTTTGGTACGGGTGTATGGCGTAGTCAATCCGCATTTGCTATTGGGGCTGGTTATATGTCTGAAAATGGAAGATTTCGCTCTAACATATCTGCAACGAGTGCTGGGGGACATTGGGGGGTAGGTGCTGGGTTTAGGGTAACACTGAATTAACAATAGAAAATTCGAAATAAATTTTCCTTCTCTTATCAAATGCATTACATGTGGCATTTTAAGAGAAGGAAAGTTATTCTCATCATAAATGAATAGCAATAGAAGATAAGGGGTTTATTTCGAATAAAAATGTATTTTTTATTATGAAATTTTATGTGAAAAAATCATTTATCATCTCCAAAAGGAATTATTTGAGTAATCGATATTTATTTTTGAGAGAGGTTTTTCCTTATAAGAGAAATATATATAATAATAATATTATCAATGAATGCAGCATTATTTTTATGACAAGATAGGCGGTATGTTATTTTGCATAATTTTACTGCTGATAAGATTATTATTGGATTGTATAATGCCATAAAAGATGATCAATTACATGACAGTGAGCAGCAGATAAGACAGTTTTTGATGATGCAAAAAAATATATAGATAAATGGTTTTCTGAATCCATAGGATAATGCGATGAGTAATGTTGTGAATGATGCAAAATCTTACACGGATACAAAATTTGAAGCATTAAGATATGATATGAAGACAGTTCAGAAAGAAGCAAGACAGGCGGCCTCTGTTGGTTTAGCAGTATCGAATTTAAGTTATATCGAATTTAAGTTATTTTGATATTCTTTGGTCTTTAAGTGTCTGTTTTGGTAATGGTTTATAGCGTAGTCGATCGGCTTTTGCCTTTGGAGCTGGTTGTATGTCAGAAGATGGAAAGATCGCTCTAATATATCCGCAATGAGTTCTGGCGGAGATTGGGGGAGAGGTGCTGGCTTAAGATTGACGCTGAATTTATGATAGTAAAGGATTATTTTAACAACATTTATTCTTATTTTATTGAAATGAGGGTGATTTTTTTTAAGACGCTACAGTATTTATCTAGAGATAAGCATAATATTTGATGCATATACAAGATCACCAAAAGCAGCTGAATTATCTCTTTTGCTCTGCGTATTCAAACCTACAGCAATAGAACTTAGACCCTCCGCAGTAGCCGATGGACCGAAAGCAACAGGTGAGGCTATAAACTTTGAGGTTTTATAGAAGCTTTTTCTATATTTTTGTTGAAAAAAGATCACAATAGAATCCATATTGCTAAAAAGTCATATTTTTATGTTGCTATTTTCTTGAACAGTCTATAGTGATGCGGAAATGTATATTAGTAAGACTCATTTTGATAAAATAACTTTCAAAGGGGGGATAGGTAGTGCGTAAAGATAGAAGGTACATCACAAGACCGCGCATATATCATTATATGATACTTTAAAAAGAGAAAACCTAACTAAAAAGCCGATTATCCGAGGCAAGCCAGATTTCGAACATATTACAATCTCTTTTTACTTTACTTGTTATTAACAAAAAAATGCTTTTTAATAAAACTAAAGTCTATAACTAGGAAAACACATACTAAAACCTTTTTTGAAAGATTTTATATTAACGACGACCAAGTAAAAAGTAAGATTAAATATGCAAGACCTCTTTTTAGTTAGGAAAAAACAGCACATTAAACCCCTTAGACTCTAAATGTGTTATTTTTATGTCTACAAAACATAATCAAAAAAACAAACATTTAGGTCTCAACACAGAAAGCACAAACAAAACAAGATTAAAGACTCAAAACGTTCACACTCTAAGCAATAATCCTCTATTCTCAATTCCAAAGAGGTCAATAATGCTAAAATGTGTCTTTTTTATGTTTTGGAGGTGTTTTTAAGTTTTTTCATTGGAGAGTTTGTTATGAAAAAATTATATGCCCCACAAGCAGCGAGTGAATTAAAACGTTCTCGTTTTTCTTTTGTTAAAGTTCTTTCGTTGGCTGCAGCGGCTACATTTTTATCGAATGTTACACCTGTTTTTTCAGCAAATTCTGATTTTAGAAACACATTTCTTGAGGGT
>NZ_JBHIMM010000028.1:0-2906 GCF_042194115.1 Bartonella sp. MR90HLJMH | reverse complement strand
CCATGCGTTGCTACAAAGGCGCCTTTAGTCTTGTCCCATAACAAAGCGTCACCTTGAGCAAGGGTAATGTCTTTTTCGATCTCTTTGGTAATTTCATCCTTAACATTCTTGAATGTATCTTTAACGTTTTCGAATGAATCACCAACACCGGCGAAGGCAGTCGCGACATCGTTATAAGACTTCTCAGTCGCAGTGCCATCTTTATTGAAGGTTTTAACCTTGAATGTAGGAGCAATCCAAGAATCCCCAAACTGAATTTTAGGATCAAAGCCAGCACCACCGCCTAAAGCTTTTATAATATGGTTAATGTCTTGACCAACGATTGCGAAAGATGCACCTGTACCTGTAGAGAAATCAAATAGATTTTTATAGTCGACGCCAAACGCGCTGCCCACATTGTATCTCTGTGAAGGGAAGCTACCAAGCGTCCAACGTCCAGTCTCCGAGATCACGTCAAAAGAACCGCCGAAAATATTTGCAAGCCTTTTGTTCACTTCATAAATCTGGGAACCATTTATCGCATCGGTTGAGTCTTCTGTGGTACTACCAGCAGCAACATCCAAAAGAAGCCGAGGTTCACCTTCACTATTCAGAATACTTATTTTTTTTAATGGTGATTTAGCAGAAATAGTTATCGTGCCTCCCTCATTCTCTCGGTTTAGTGCAGGGGATAAGCTTCTTAAAAATAGATTATTTTGTTTCTCTTCAATAGCAGGAGCAGGGGGCTCCTTTATCTCAGCAAGTTGATGATTTAAACTTGTGAAAGCACTTTTCACGCCAGAAAATGCATCCGCTACATTCTTAGAACTTTCCTTCTTAGAACTTTCCTTACCCGTAAATGCAGTATCAAGTGCAGGTTGCGTTTGAAACTTAATATTAGGATTTAAATTTCTGAAAGCATCTTCATCCTTAGAACTTTCCCTACCCGCAAATGCAGTCTCAAGCGCAGTATCAAGTGCAATTTGCGTTTGAAACTTAATATTAGGATTTAAATTTTTGAAGGCATCTTCATCCTCTATAAATGCAGAGCCACTATCTTTATATAATTTACTGCCAACAACATAGGCTGGTGGAATGGCTTTAAGCACATTTGTACCGCCACTAAAACCGCTTGATATGTTATTAAAAATCTGAGTATTAGCAGAAACAGGAGAAATATTTGATAAAAAGATAATCACTGAAGCCAATGAAAGCGCTTTAATAAAAAGTAATCGATAAAGCGAGCAAGAATTTTTAAAATCATTCACCACTGGCGCTTTTGATGTGGTATATAATTTTTTCATAACAAATTCTCCAAGTAAAAAAAACATATTCAGAACATAAAAAAAACACATTTCAGCGCTAAGGATGATTTTGTGGTGTGGTTTTGTTTGTTCTTTACAAAGTTTAGGTTTGTCGCAGAGGCGAACGGAAGTAATTAGAGCTTCGGCAAGGCTGCGATTAAGGTTGATTAGCGATTTGGTTAATGGGTTTTTGATTTTTTTCGCCTTTAAGAAGGGTTCTCTTTTTGCAACAAAATTTCTGAATTTGAGGGGGAGGAAATAGATAGAACGGATACGAAGAGGACATATTTGCACGCTGTTGTTAGATCTGCGGTTTATAGTTTTTAAAGTGAAAGAGGTCATTTTGTATGCTTAAGAGGCTATAAGGTATAGTTGCGGAAAAAGGTTAAGTTGTCCGGCGAATGATTTAGAGTATTTGTTGTGAAATCATTGCGCTTTTATCGTAGGGATAAGCGACATACTCTCGAGTTTTAGATTTTTTCGCTTGAAGAGCTTTAAAATAAAACGAGGATAGTTGTGTGATTTTTTCATGATCCGTCGCACCTCCCTTTGCGAGAACTTTTTCTGTTTTTACCAGAATGAGTCTTACTAAAGACTATTTTTATAGTTTTATAGACTGTTGAGTAAAATAGCAAGAAGAAAATGAATTTAATTATTTTTACAGAATGAGTCTTTCCGATTTATACAATCGTGAAATATCCTTATAACTTTAAAATTCATAGATTCCATGCATTATAGACTTGTCTAGAGCTTCTGTTTCATAGTTTGTTTGAGGTATCCCATTTTGATCAAAATGAGTCTTACTCATAATTGCCGCTGTTGCATACCTCATGATTGCTACTGCTATGTACAGAGCAAATAAGTAAAATAATAAAATGGGATTTTTACTTTTTTAAACGTATCCCCCCAATGGATATTTTCTATCAATGAAATTATAGAACGTACAGTTTTAAAATACTGTGCGATTACGCACTCTATCAATTTATATGAGAGTATTACTCTGTATTTGTAAAATTTTTGTTAAAGTGCTTCACTTCTCACTAAAATAAATCTCACTAAGATTCTTACTATAGAATATATTGTTATGAGACTTTATATAAGTATACTACTCTATAGCTTTCTCTGTAAAATATTACTTCTCTATAATATAAAATTTCGCCCTTGTCTGATGAGACAAGGGCGAAACTTCGCTTAAATTGTAGTTTTTCATATACTCTGATATTATCTTAATTTCAGAGTTATTCCACCACCTACGCCCCACTGACCTCCGGCACTGGTTGCTGATAGATTAGAGCGAATCTTGCCATCTTCAGATGTATAACCTGCACCAATAGCAAAGGCAGATTGGCCACGCCAAAAACCACCACCAAATGAAACACTCACAGATCCTGGATCATCGAAGTAACGTAAGTTAGACACTGCCAAACCAATCGCTGCTGCTTGCCTTGCCTCTTTGCGCACATTCGTAATATCATAACTTAGTGCGTCAAACTTCATATCGGTATAGGATTTCGCCTCGTTAATACTATTATTGACAAGACCGTTAACTTTCTCATCCGTATACTTATTGGCATCTTCAAGAACCGTCTTCATCTGCTGTTCTGTGTAATCATGTAACTGACC
>NZ_JBHIMM010000027.1:0-3644 GCF_042194115.1 Bartonella sp. MR90HLJMH | reverse complement strand
GTGGTAATTGACAAGTTGGAACCAATATCACCGTTCTCTGAAGTATAACCAGCCCCAACAGCAAACGCGGATTGACTGCGCCATACACCACTACCAAATGCGAGTGTTAATTTTCCAGGAATATCACTATAGCGTAAACCAGCTGCCGCTAAACCAACAGCTGCTGCTTGTCTTGCTTCCTTGCGAACATCCTCAATAGCATAATTTAACGTCTCAAACTTCATATCTGTATAGGATTTTGCCTCGTTAACGCCATTATTGACAAGACCGTTCACTTGATCATCCGTATACTTTTTCGCATCTTCAAGGACCGTCTTCATCTGCTGTTCTGTGTAATCATGTAACTGACCACCATTAACTGCTTGCTTAGAGCCTTCTTCAATTTTGCCATCCGCTACATTATCTATCAAGACCGGATCACTTTCATTCCCACCTGCTAACGTAATGCTATTGGTCTTTTTGCCATCCGCATCTTTGTCATAGTTAACAGCTCCATCCGTTACTGCTGTCGTGATATCTTTTACCTGCTGATCAATCGTATCTACCTTGTTCTCAACCTCTTTTACCTTCTCATTCACTGTCCAGAGCTGGCCACCGTTCACAACTTCTTGCGAACCTTCTTCTATCTTACCAGAAGCTACATTCGTAATCTTACTCGATGCCCCTTTATGACTAGCGTCATACGATCCTTTGTCTTCATTCCAATTCAAACTATTCGTATCTCTATTATCAGAAACCTCTTTAATACGCTCGTTGATACTCGACATACTTTCGCTGACGCCATCAAAAGCACCCGCTACATCATGATAGCTCTTCTTCTCTGATGAACTTCCATCAGAATTGAATTGCGCAACATTGAAAGTAGGTGCTATCCACTCACCAGCCTTATAGCCAGCTCCACCACCAAAATAGGCAGAAAGCTGATTGCTCATCAAATAAAGCTGGTTGCCCGTGATCGCTTCCGTCGAACCTTCTGAGATATCACCATCTAAAAGGGACTTCAGTTTGCTCTTGCTTCTTACATCTTCCTTACCATGAAGCGCTACAAAGGCACTCTCTTCATCACTCCACAACAACGCATTCTGCTCAATATTGTCTGATATCTCATTATGAAGCTTCGTGAATGAACTGCTTACACCAGCAAAGGCAGCTGCTACACTCTCATACTCCTGCTCTGCAGGACTTCCATCATCATTGAATGTCGTAACTTTGAAAGTAGGAGCAATCCATTTGCCTTCATTATCATATCCAGCGCCACCATCTAAATACTTCGCAAATGTATCACTTACAGAATAAATCTGAGATCCATTAACAGCGTCCGTTGAATCTGCTGTAATCTTGCCAGCCTGAAGGGACGTAATCTTGCTGTTAGCTTTCGCATCTCCTTCTCCATGCTGCGCTACAAACGCCCCCTGATCCTTGTTCCACAACAAAGCATCACCTTGAACTTCTTGCGTAATGTTCGTTACTTTTTCAGTGAATTCATTGACAACATTCGTCAAATGCGTATTCACATTCTTGAAATTCATATCAAGACCAGCAAAAGCTGAACCAACATCGTTGTATGACTTTTCTGTTGCCGTACCATCTTCAGCAATATTTGAGATCTTATAAGTCGGAGCGGTTAAAGCACCATCTTTAAATGCAGCATTACCACCAAAATACTTCGCAAGCGTAGTATTCAAAGAATAAAGCTGGGAACCATTCACCGCTTCTGTCGATCCTTCTGAAAGGTTGCCTGCCTTCACACCAGAGATACTACGGACATCGCCTTTACTGTTTGCAACCGTGATTGCTGTGCCTTCTTTCTCTCCACCAATCTGAATAACCTTTGTTTCTGCATCTTGCTTAACAAGGCTATCGCCTACTACTTTGTCAATCTCCTTGTTAATCTCATTGTGAATGTTCGTGAAAGAAGTACCAACTCCAGCAAAGGCTTCTGCTACACTCTCATAGCTGTTTTCTTCAACATCACTACCATCAGCCTTAACAGTCTTAACCGTGAACGTAGGAGCGGTCCATGCACCATTCTCATATTTAGCATTACCGCCTAAAGACTTAGCAACCACAGTGCCCAAGGTATGAAGCTGTGAGCCATTAACGGCGTCTGTTGAAGTTTCACTGATAGCTCCTGCTGCAAGGGACGTAATCTTGCTGTTTTCTTGTGTCACCACAACTTTGCCGTCTTCTTTTTCTTCCTTCTTTTCATGCTGCGCTACAAACGCCCCCTGATCCTTGTTCCACAACAAAGCATCACCTTGAACTTCTTGCGTAATATTCGTTACTTTTTCAGTGAATTCATTGACAACATTCGTCAAATGCGTATTCACATTCTTGAAATTCGTATCAAGACCAGCAAAAGCTGAACCAACATCGTTGTATGAATCTTCTGTTGCCGTACCATCTTCAGCAATATTTGAGATCTTATAAGTCGGAGCTGTAAAAGCACCATCTGCAAATGTCGCACTACCACCTAAAAACTTGGCAACTTCCTGAGAGATTGTATTAATCTGACCACCTGTAATTGCATCACGTGAATCCTTGGCAATCTTACCAGCAGCAACATTATGGAGACCTACAGCTGTCTTATCTTTACCACCAAAGGTGACATTCGCATAATCAATTTTATCATCCTTTTGTTTATCGTAATGAACAACTGCTGATTCATCAGACTGAAGACTGTTGGAAAGATCCGTTAAACCTTTCTCAAGCTGTCCTTTGTTAACGGCTTCATTATCCTTGGTCGCTGCCTTCACACCAGAAAGAGTCCGATCCGTACCAGTCTTATTGGCAATATTGATTTCACTGCCTTCTACTTCTTTACCAATAGTGATAAGATTTGTAGTTGCATCTTTCTTAACAAGGCTATCGCCTTTCACATTGGCAATTTCATTGTTAATTTGTTTGGTAATCTCGTTTTTAACATTCGTGATAGAATTACCAACTCCAGCAAAAGCACTTGCTACATCAGAATAATTCTCTTCTCCAGAGTTGCCATCATCCTTAACAGTCTTAACCTTGAATGTAGGAGCGGTCCATGCACCATCCTTATAGACAGCACCACCCCCTAAAGACGTAGCAACCCCTGTGCCTAATGTATGAAGCTGTGAGCCATTAACGGCGTCTGTTGAAGTTTCACTGATAGCTCCAGCTGCAAGAGACGTAATCTTGCTGTTTTCTTGTGTCACTACAACTGTGTTGTCTTCTTTTTCTTCCTTCTTTTCATGCTGCGCGACAAAGGCATGGGCTGTATCACTCCATAACAAGGCATCGCCTTTAAATTTTTGCGTAATATTCGTTACTTTGTCAGTAAAATTTTTGACCTCATTCGTTAGATGCGTATTCACATTCTTGACACTCGTATCAAGACCAGCAAAGGCTGAACCAACATCGTTATATGAACTAGTCGTTACTGTACCATTGTCAGTAATATTAGAGATCTTATAAGTCGGAGCTGTAAAAGCACCATCTGCAAATGTTGAACCACCACCAAAATATGTCGCAGCCTTGTCGCCCAATGAATGAAGCTGATCACCATTTACGGCATCATGTGAATCCTTAGCAATATTACCAGCGGCAACATTATGCAATGCAACCTGACCCTTGCTCGGATCTCCAAAAGTCACACTGTTTTGTTTCGCTTT
>NZ_JBHIMM010000026.1:0-4344 GCF_042194115.1 Bartonella sp. MR90HLJMH | reverse complement strand
CGCCACCGCCAAAATAACTACCAACCATTTCACTCATAGAATAAATCTGAGAGCCATTAACGGCATCTGTGGAATCTTTCGTAATATTTCCTGCAGCAAGAGACGTAATCTTGCTGTTTTCTTGCGTCACTACAACTGTGCCGTCTTCTTTTTCTTCCCTCTTTTCATGCTGCGCTACAAAGGCATGGGCAGTTTTGCTCCAGTTCAAAGAATCCTGAGCAACACCTTCAGAGACTTCCTTAATGCGAGCGTTCACAGTTTTGATATTATCATCAAGTCCTTTAAAGGCAGAACCAACATTGGTGTGTGATTTATCTGTTACCTTACCATCTTTATCAATACTGGATAAGTTATAGTTTGGAGCTTGCCATTCGCCCTTCTCATTATAACCAGCACCGCCACCAAAATAGCCAGCAAACTGTTTTCGAAGATCATAAATCTGACCACCCGTAATCGCATCGCTCGAACCTACCACAATAGAACCATCAGCCAGCGATGTGATCTTGCTGTTTTCTTGTGTCACTACAACTGTGCCGTCGTCTTTTTCTTCCCTCTTTTCATGCTGCGCTACAAAGGCATGGGCTTTACCATTCCATAACAAGGAATCCTGAGCAACACCTTGCGACACTTCCTTAATGCGTGCATTCACATTCTTGATATTGCTATCAAGACCTGCAAAAGCAGTTCCAACACCTTGGAACGAACTCTCTGTCACAACTCCATCTGTGGCAATGTGTGATAATTTATAAGTAGGACCTGTAAAAGTACCATCTTTATATCCAGCCCCACCGCCAAAATATGTCGCAACGTTATTGCCTAGTGAATGAAGTTGGTCACCATTTACAGCATCATGTGAATCCTTGGCAATCTTACCAGCCGCAACATTATGCAATCCAACAGTGCCTGTTTTGGGATCACCAAAAGTCACATTGCTTTGTTTCGCTTTAGGTGCTGTTCTGGTAAGTGTACTGACCTCTTCTGTATCTTCTTCCTCATCATAAAAAACTGCTACAGAGCGCACTTCTTCAATTTCATTCGTAAGTGCATCTATATTTTTATCAAGCTGGGCTTTATTAACCGCTTCGTTGCCCTTTTCTGCATCCTTCACGCCAGAAAGTATTCTATCCTTACTATCCTTATCAGCAACAGTGATTGTCGTACCATCTTTTTCGCCACCAATCTTGATCAGTTTCTTCTCTTCATTCCACTTAACAAGACTATCACTTCTCATAGTGTTAATCTCATCATGAACACTCTGGAAAGAATTACCAACACTAGAAAAAGCATCCGCTACATTCTGATAAGCCTCATCAGTAATATGACCATCAGAACCGATTTGTTTGACCTTGAAAGTAGGAGCTATCCATGCGCCTTCTTTATTATATCCAGCGCCACCGCCAAAATAACTACCAACCATTTCACTCATAGAATAAATCTGAGAGCCATTAACGGCATCTGTGGAATCTTTCGTAATATTTCCTGCAGCAAGAGACGTAATCTTGCTGTTTTCTTGTGTCACTACAACTGTGCCGTCTTCTTCTTTTTTCTTCTTTTCATGCTGCGCTACAAAGGCATGGGATTTATCATTCCATAACAAAGCATCGCCTTGGACTGCTTGCGTAATATTCGTTACTTTTTCAGTAAAATTTTTGATCTCATTCGTTAGATGCGTATTCACATTCTTGACACTCGCATCAAGACCAGCAAAAGCTGAACCAACATCGTTGTATGACTTTTCTGTTGCCTTACCATCTTCAGCAACATTTGAGATCTTATAAGTCGGAGCTGTAAAAGCACCATCTGCAAATGTTGCGCTACCGCCAAAATAGGTAGCAACGGTATTGCCTAGTGAATGAAGCTGTGAGCCATTAATGGCATCTGTGGAATCTTTCGTAATAGCTCCTGCTGCAAGAGACGTTATCTTGCTGTTTTCTTGTGTCACTACAACTTTGCCGTCTTTTTCTTCCCTCTTTTCATGCTGCGCGACAAAGGCATGAGCAGTTTTGCTCCAGTTCAAAGAATCCTGAGCAACACCTTGAGACACTTCCTTAATGCGCGCATTCACATTCTTGACACTCGTATCAAGACCAGCAAAGGCTGAACCAACATCGTTGTATGACTTTTCTGTTGCCGTACCATCTGTAGTAATACTGGATAAATTATAGATCGGTCCTTTAAAAATACCTTTCTCAAATGAGGCATTACCACCTAAAAATTTGGCAACATCCTCACCGATTGTGTTAACCTGACCACCCGTGATTACATCACGTGAATCCTTGGCAATCTTACCAGCGGCAACATTATGGAGACCTACAGCTGTCTTATCTTTACCACCCAAGGTGATATTCGCATAATCAACTTTACCATCCTTTTGTTTATCGTAATGAACAACTGCTGATTCATCAGACTGAAGAATGTCGGAAAGATCCTTTAAACCTTTCTCAAGCTGTCCTTTGTTAACGGCTTCATTGTTTTTTGTCGCGTCCTTCACGCCGGAAAGAGTCCGATCCGCACCAGTCTTATTGGCAATATTGATTTCACTGCCTTCTGATTTAGCACCAATAGTGAGGAGATGCGTTGTTTTATCTTGCTGAACAAAGCTTTCACTTTCCACTTTGTTAACCACATTGTTAACCTGCTCAGTCAATTTATTCTGAACATTCGTGATAGAACTACCAACTCCACTCAAAGCAGATGCTACATCAGAATAAACCTTATCTTCAGAAACACCATCATTCTTAACCGATTTAACCGTGAATGTAGGAGCGGTCCATGTGCCACCATCATACTTGGCGCCACCGCCAAAATACTTAGCAACCTCGCTGCCAAGCGAATAAAGCTGACTACCATTAACAGCGTCCGTTGAATCTGCTGTAATCTTGCCAATTCCAACATTATGCAATGCAACAGTGCCTGTTTTGGGATCACCAAAAGTCACACTGCTTTGTTTCGCTTTAGGTGCTGTTCTGGTAAGTGTACTGACCTCTTCTGTTGTATCTTCTTCTACATCGTAGAAAACTGCTATAGAACGCACGTCTTCAATATTTTTAGAAAGAGTGGTTACGTTTTCATCAAGCTGACCTTTGTTAACGGCATCAGTATCATCAGTCCCTTTTGCCAATCCTGTTATCTTTTTACTGCCAGCACCAATACCAGCCGTCGTTATTTGCGGACCACCCGTAATCACTAAGCCGGTGGCATCTAGGGTATTTGTGCCTGCCTTTAAGCTCGTTAATGCAACATCTTGAGCTAAATCGAATTTTAACTTATTGTCTTCATCACCTTTTGCAATCTGAAGATTTGTGCTTCCAGCAGAAAAATCTACATCACCATCCATAAGAACAGTTGTACCATTTGCACCGCCAACAGAGAGTTTCCAACCGTTTGCTTTTACGAATCTTTTTAAATCTCTCAGCTGTGCAACATTGGCTGCATCAAAATCGTTGATACCAGCTGCTACGCCTGTAATTTGTCTGGTTATACCCTTACTATAATCACCAACACTCACTGCGCCCCGCGTACTTTTCCACTGAAACACATCATTTTCTGCAACTTCACTCTCTAGCGAAGGAGCATAACCAAAAACACCAGCAGCCTTATTAGCTACAGAACCGCTTCCTAGAGCAACACCATCTTCCACCGAAACTACAGAATTGGCACCTATAGTGATAGCTCCCTTTCCCTGTGCTTCCGAATAAGAACCCAAAGCAATGGAGAACTCATCAATCGCCTTAGCACGATAACCAAGAGCAGTTGCACCCTTTCCTAAGGCCTGAGAAACAGAACCTAAAACAGTTGTATAATCAGCTTTTGCTAATGTATTTTCATCCTCCTCATGCTCCTTATCCTTCTTATGATATTCACCACCTATTGCGACACTGCTGATACCCATAGCCTGAGACCCGCTGCCCACAGCTACACTATCTTGTTTTTGCGTAAGTGAATAAACACCTATAGCAACGGAATCTTTACCAGTTGCATCTGTAATAGCACCAAAAGCAATTGCATTTTCTCCTTTGCTCTCAGCACCCAAACCTATAGCAACAGAAACTTTACCCACCGAAGTAGCCGATGGACCTAAAGAAACAGAAGACGAACCAACAGTGCTAGCATTGTTACCAATAGCGATCGAGCGATCTCCCAGTGTAGATGTACGATAAGAAGTGATAACCGGTGTGTTGTCCCCTACAGTTTGACCACCTATTGCGATACTTCCGTCTCCTTGAGCGAGCGCATAACGACCTATAGCAATAGAGGTCTTTTTAGACACCTCCGCATGATAACCAATAGCAACGGATTCTCTAGCTAGTACTGATACATTAGTACCAATAGCAACATTCTCGG
>NZ_JBHIMM010000025.1:0-4845 GCF_042194115.1 Bartonella sp. MR90HLJMH | reverse complement strand
ATTATGCTATTGAGGATGTTCGCAAGGAAGCAAGACAAGCAGCAGCGATTGGTTTAGCGGTGTCCAACTTACGTTACAATGATGCACCAGGAAAGTTAAGTGTTGCACTTGGTAGTGGTATATGGCTCAATCAGGCTGCATTTGCTATTGGGGCTGGTTATACATCTGAAGATGGAAATACTCGCTCTAGTCTATCTGTGACAAATGCCGGAGGGCGCTGGGGTGTAGGTGTCGGAT
Source organism: Bartonella sp. MR90HLJMH (assembly GCF_042194115.1). Taxonomy (NCBI): domain Bacteria; kingdom Pseudomonadati; phylum Pseudomonadota; class Alphaproteobacteria; order Hyphomicrobiales; family Bartonellaceae; genus Bartonella; species Bartonella sp. MR90HLJMH. Next base: position 4,608 of record NZ_JBHIMM010000025.1, on the reverse strand, counting down.
TAAGCTTAACTCTAAATTAATAAAATTCACTACTATTATTTTCAAAAACGCTCCTGTCTATACAAGACAGGAGCGAAAAGGGTTACACGATTAAAAGAACGGTTCCCACAAATAATAATGCCAGCATTACTATTGAAAATAAAACAGAGAAAAGGTGTGAAGAGTGGCGTGTTTTACGCAAATTTGACAGAAGTCGTGGAGGGGGCTGGTTGGTTGTTACATGACAGTGAGCAGCAGATTGAGACAGTTTTTGAAGATGCCAATAAGTATACGGATGATCAAGTCAATACTATAGTTAATAATGCTGTTAACGAGGCGAAATCCTATACCGATATGAAGTTTGAAACGTTGAGTTATGCCATTGAAGATGTTTGAAAAGAAGCAAGACAAGCAGCGGCTGTTGGTTTGGCAGTGGTAGGTTTACGTTACAACGTACACTAGGGAAGTTGAGTGTTTCATTTGGTACGGGTTTTATGGTGCAGTCAATCCGCATTTGCCTTTGGTGCTGGTTATACATCAGAGGACGGATTCATTCGCTCTAACCGATCTGTCATGAGTGCAGGGAGTTACTTGGGGTAAGTGCAGGAGTAAACTCACCGCTGAATTAACGATAAAAAATGCATTTTCTCTTGTCTCATCAGACGAGGGTAAAAATTTTATAAAGAAGTGATATTTTACACAGAAATTCATAGAGTAGTATACTTATAAAGTTTTATAACAATGTTATTCTGTAGTAATAATCTTAGTGGGACAGATTTTAGTTACAGTGAAGCATTCTAACAAAAAAATTTACAAATGCAGAGTGATGTCTTCATATAAATTAATAGAGCGCGCAATTGCACAATATTTTAAAACTGTACGGTTTATAATTTTATTAATAGAAATATCCATTGGGGGGTATGCTTGAAGAAATAAAAAATCTCATTTTTTACTATTTTTATTATTTTCTTCGTATGCAGCAGCTGGAATGCTTAAATAATCTCACTTTGATCAAAACAGGGGTATTTAAAGCATAACGATGCACCAGCACTTTTATAAAAGCCCAAAGTGTAAACAATGAGGCTATGAATTTTAGAATTATTTCATAAATCAGCAAGACGCATTATATAAAAAATAATTAAATCATTTTTTTCCTTGCTATTTTTTTTAAAGTCTGTAAGAATGTAAAGGATTAGTTAAAAGACACTAAGAATCTTTTCGCAAAGCGGGGTGCGGTAAATCATGAAGAAATCACACAATCACTATTATCTTATTTCAGAAAGCTTTAAGAGACACACATCTAAAGCTCAGGGATATCTCGCTTATCTTTACGACAAAAGCACAATAACCCTACAAAAAATGCTCTAAATCACTCATCAAACAACCTAACCCTCCTCCGCAATAAACACCCTTTATTGCCTCTTCAACACACAACACCTAACAATAGTACGCAAACATGTTTTATTCACACTTCTTTTACCCTTCTTCACCTTTAAATTTAAAGGCTTTGCTAAAAAAAGAAAATCCTCCGTAAAAGGGGGAAATAAAAACCTTATTAATTGGGCTATCAATCAACGCCGACCACAATCTCATTGATATCTTAAATAGTCCTCTTCCTTATTATGACAACCCTAATCTTTTATAAAACAAGAAAAAAAACAAACCCTGGAGCCTAGTAGCACCGGAATATGTCTTTTTAATGTTTTTAATATTTTTCTTACTTGGAGAATTTATGATGAAAAAAACATATACCACACCACACACGCTAGCAGTGAGTAATTTAAAAAATTCTTGCTCGTCTCATGGATTACCTTTTATTAGAACGCTTTCATTAGTGTCAGTAGCTGTCTTTTTATCAAATGCTTCTCCTGTTTCTGCTTGTGATACGTGGGGTAATGTAGCGAAGTATTTTGGTGGTGGTACAAATATACTGAAAAGTATTGCGCCAACCTATGTGATTGACGGTAACGTGTATAGAGATGTTGGCTCTGCGTTTGCTGGTGTGGGAGATTCTTTCCAGCGATGGAAGAATGAAGTTAATGCGAATATTAATAATAAATTTAATCAATATGATAATAAAATTAATCAATTAGTTTCCAATAAGTATGTTATGCAAAATAGCGCAGGGACAATTACAATTGGTGCGAACACACACGGCATTGCAGTAGACTTTGCAAATAGTTCTCGTGAGTCGCGAATTCTTATGGGTGTTCGTGATGGTATGGTTGGCCCAAGATCAGATCAAGCAGTCAATGGTAACCAGCTTTATAATTTGGGCTCTGGGGTTGCTGATTCTTTGGGTGGTGGTGCCTACTATAGCAATGGAAGGTGGTCAGCTCCTGTTTTTATGATTAAAGCCTTTGATCAGTATGGAAATGAGACACACAAAAGTTATAGGAGTGTCGCAGATGCATTTGGTGGCGTGAATAATTCTTTTGCGAATCTTAATAAAAAGATTGAAAATATAGTCATTAGTGGGACAGGTGATGGTCTTGTTAAGCACGATGCTGCAACAGGGACTATTACAATTGGTGCGAACAAAAACGGTTCTGTAGTAAACATTGCAAATAATTCTAATGAGTCGCGATTTATTGCGGGTGTTCGTGGTGGCTGGATTAACATACTGTCGAATCAAGCAGTCAATGGTAACCAGCTTTATAAATTGGGCGATGGGGTTACGAAGTCTTTTGGCGGTAATGCTAGCTATGAAAATGGAAAGTGGAGTGCTCCTACTTTTACATTTAAGGTCTTTGATGAGAATGGTAAGGGAGCTGACAAGAGCTATAATAATGTCGCAGATGCCTTTACTGGCGTAAGTAGTTCTTTCACGAATCTTGATAAAAAGATTGAAAATATAGTCATTAATGGGACAGGTGATAGTCTTGTTAAGCAAGATGCAGCAGGGCTTATTACCATTGGTGGAGCAGTAAGTGGAGCTAACGTAAGTATTGCAAGCGTTGATAATGCGGCACGGACTCTTTCCGGTGTTAATGCTGGTTTGATTACAGCAACGTCAACTGATGCGATAAATGGTTCTCAACTTTATTCCATGAGCAATGTCGTTGCAGGCTATTTTAGTGGTGATGCTGGATATGGTGAAGATGGAAGCTGGAATGCTCCTACTTTTACAGTTAAAGTCTTTGATGAGAATGGTAATGGAGCTGAAACGCAATATGGAAATGTTGCGGAGGCACTTTCTGGTGTAAGTAGTTCTTTTACAAATCTTAATAAAAAGATTGAAAGTGTGACAGGCGATAGTTTTATTAAGCAAAATAGCGCTGGGCTTATTACCATTGGGGGAAGCAAAAGTGGCGATAGAATAGACATTGGAAACAATGTTAATGTCCCACGAGTTCTCTCTGGTGTTAAGGGCGGTGCATTTACGAAAACATCGACCGAAGCAGTAAATGGTGGCCAGCTTTATTATATGTCTCAGGCATTTGCAAATTATTTTGGCGGTGGTGCTGGATATGATGAAAGTGGAAACTGGAGTGCTCCTACTTTCACGGTTAAAGTCTTTGATAAGGATGGTAATGAGAGTGAGAAAAAATATAATAATGTTGCGGATGCATTTGCTGGCGTAAATAGTGCTTTCACAGTTTTGAATGATCAGCTTATGGAGATAAAGGAGGGCTCTGCTATTGGTGAAAAACCTAAATTGGGAGGTGGTCATTCGGATATTATTTCAGAAGGCTTTCCTTTTATGAGAAGCGCATCTCTTATGAGAAGTTTACCTCTTGTCATGGATGAAGAGGAATATGCCATGGGTGATGATGGGACTCTGCCTCCGGTAACTATTTCTCCTGACATAGAATCAACTCAAGTAAGTCTTATGACTACTTCAGGTAAAAAACGGAGTCTTTTTGGTCTTGTTAATGGTGATATTTCTGCTAACTCAGACGAAGCAATCAATGGTTCCCAACTTTATGCTATCAGCGCAGGTCTTTCATCTTATTTCGGTGGTGGTGCTGGATATAATGAAAAAGACGGCACCTGGAACATTCCATCCTTTAATGCTATGAAGTTTGATGAACAAGGTGTTGTGATTGCGATGGCAAGCTATACTAATGTAGCTAGCGCGTTTGATGATGTACGTAAGAGCATGTTGAGGATCAATACACGTCTTGAGGCTGTTGAACAGAAGGAAACCCCTAGCGTAGCCTCCAATGGATTCCCATGGGACGCAGGAAAAGAAGGGTATGACGCTAGTCATGATGGTAAGCCCAGCAAGATTGTCAATGTAGAGAAGGGTGCTCTTGTAGAAAATTCAACAGACGCCGTGAATGGAGGACAGCTCTGGACGACGAATGAAAAGGTAACAGCAGTTGAAACCAAGGTAGCAGCAGTTGAAACCAAGGTAACAGAAGTTGAAACCAAGGTAGCAGCAGTTGAAAACAAGGTGAATCTTGCGGTTAGCTATGATGTTGATAAAGAAAGCGGAAAGAAAACCAATAGCATCACTCTAAAAGGTGCCGATGACAGTGAACCTGTTTTGATTACTAATGTTAAAGATGGAGAAATTAAAAAAGGCTCTAAGGACGTAGTGAATGGTGGTCAGTTACATGATTACACAGAACAGCAGATGAAGACGGTTCTTGAAGATGCCAATAAGTATACGGATGAGAAAGT
>NZ_JBHIMM010000024.1:0-5053 GCF_042194115.1 Bartonella sp. MR90HLJMH | reverse complement strand
AAAGGACGTAAAACAAAACAGTCCCTTCAGGGTATTTTAGGTGTACGCTATAGTTTTTAATTATATGGTTATTTTTTAGTTATCTTTAAATGTATGGTTGTCTTTAAAGGTCTTTAATGAAGGTTCAGAGAACAATTTTTCAGAGCATGCCGCTTCGCTTTTCATGATAGCTGTATACCCTTATATACTTTATTATGCATTACTTTTTTCTTTGATAAGAAAACTCTGAGGAAATGCTAAAGAAGCACTATAAAAACGTTCTTATATTCTTGATCAAAAAAAGCATTTAAAAGACTGTAAAAAACAGTTTTTTATGAGATAAGGAGAATGTTTAAGAAGGATTCTTTACAATCTAAGGTTGAAAATATGTTTTATAGAGCTAATTACGTTTGGTGTCTATGCAGGCGTGAAGGGGGGAGGATATGGCTCTACAATATAAATGGAAACAACATTGTTGGATACTCATGTTGAGCAGCTGTTTTGTGCAAGCTGCTGCTGCAAATGAGGGGGGAATACCACTTTTTTGTCAATCTTCAAGTTATGAAAGTGGCAAAATATTTCAGGATCAATACAATGAGGATATGAAAACAGGAAGATGCATTCTTGGAGCATCTAATGATGTTATTATAAGGACGCGCAATGAATTAGACTTTTTAAAAAAGCCTAGCGATTTTACTGAGGATAAGGGCGCTAGAGTGTTTGCGAGTCAACAGGAGCTTGACAGCAGTCGTCGTGACAATGTCGGATATAATTTACAAGAACAAAATATTGCGTTTCTTAAAAAACCTGAACTTATCTTCATTAAAGATGGGGCACTGTTAGAAAATTATGTCCTTGATAATGAAGGTAAAGCATACATTTCAAATGATGGCGAGAGTGATAGCCCAGGGCGATCCATTAATAATACTGTAAGGAATGGTGCAGAGCTTTATGTGTATGCAGGAGGTCTCAGTGAGAATAGTAAAATTGAACATGGTGGAACTGAAAATGTTGAGGCTTTAAATGGAAAACAAGGCTTTTCGAAAAATGCTGTCGTTAAAGAAGGTGGACAACAAAGTGTTGGAAATGGAGGAAAAGTAGAGGGGACTAAAATTTATGGTGGTGAGCAACTTGTTTTCGGGGAGGGGGATGTTGGAGGAGAAGTTAAAGGGAGTAGTGCTTCTCATACTGTCATTTATGGTCAAGATGAAACACTAGGACAACAAAAAGTATATGATGGCGGAAAAGTTTGGGATACGAAAGTTATGCGAGGGGGCGTACAAGAGGTTGGAAAAAAATCTCAAAGTGCTAAAAATGGTGGTTTTGCATTTGACACAGAAATTTTTAGCGGTGGTAAACAGCGTATCTTAAAAGGCGGTAAGGCTATTGGAGTTACTTTAAATGAGAGCGCTATTCAGGAAATATATGCTGATGGATCTGTAAAAAATCTAACAATGAATGATGAAACAAAATCATGGGTGCATGCTGGGGCAACATTAGAAGGCAAGACACAGGTAAATCATTCTGGGCAGATTCATCTTTATGCTGGGAATGATCAACATCATACCATAGTAGAAGATATTATTTTAAATGGAAAAGATACAAAACTGTACTCTATTACTGATGAGTTTGATGGAAAAAGTTCTTTGATACAAAAATTAAGTGGTGAAGGGAGTGTTATTTTTTCGTTTACAGGTTCTGATCCATATTATTCTCAGCTTCATGTGAATAATCTTTCAGGAAATTTACATTTCGCGTTCAATACTACGATTGCCCATAACCGTGGTGATTATCTCTTTGTTGAGAAAGGTGCTGGGAATCATACGATAAGTGTTGCTGATTCTGGAGTTGAAATCACGGATCCTTTTTCAAATAAGCGTGATTTAATTATGGATCAAAGTGGTGGCGCACATTTTACGCTGACAGATCTTAAGGGTGACAAAATTAACGCCATTGATGGTGGAACTTATATGTATGACTTGAAAGAAAGAAAGGATGAAAATGGAAAAGTGTGGTTTTTATCTGCAGACCGCCTCAGTGGACCAGAAACCTCTATTCCAGATCCGGCAAATCCTTTTGTTCCTGGTGAGACATCAACAACACCCTCTACAGATGCAGTGTTAACGTTGTCCGTAGTTCCTGGACTTGTTTTTAACAATGAGTTGCAAATTGTAAGGAATGGTAGAAAAATTTGGAACAGAAATAGGAAAGATATCGAACTATGGACTTATGCGATTAAGAGCAGAGAACGTATTGCGACAGGACATACACACTTTAAGCTTGGGCAGACAGGTTTAGTCTTTGGTGCTGATCAGTTGAGTGAATTAAGGCATGGAGAGTTGTATGTTGGTGGTTTCGGTAGTTATGATCAAGCACGTATTTCTCATGCACGAGGTGGTAATAGTGATCTGAGTTCTTATAGCATTGGAACTTATGCAACTTATTTTGATCATCGCGGATGGTATATGGATGGTGTTTTGAAATATAATTATTACCGAGATAATTTGAAAGCTATCTCCACGAATGGTTTAGCTATTCAAAGTCATTACAATCAGTGGGCGATAGGTGGGTCATTTGAAATTGGTTGTTATTTTACACCGGCACAGAATACTTGGATGCAGCCTTATATCAAGCTAACAGGTTTGCAGGTTGAAGGTAAAAAAATAAAACTTTCAAATGGAATGATAGGTGATCTAAGCCCATTGGTTTCATTCCGCAGTGAAGTTGGATTAACTGCAGGACATGAATTCTTTGTGAATTCAGAAACTTCATTAACAGCTTACATTATGGCAGCTTGGTTGCGTGAGAATGTAAATAATAATTATACGACAATTAATAACCAGCATAAATTTATTACAGACTTATCGGGTAATGCAGGTAAATTGGGAATTGGTGTAAACGGTTCGGTCAATGATAAACTGACACTTTATGCGGAAGCACATTATCTAAAAGGACATAAGATTAAGAATGCTCTTCAAGCTATTTTAGGATTACGCTATAGTTTCTAAATATGTGTGTACGCGGCTGATTAACTTTATGAATGTAATTATTTTGCAAGCTTAAACAGATAACGCTCGATTTTATCTTCTCGAGAGTGTAGAGATCTTCTCAAACAGTAAGGATATCTTTATACTCTCCTTTGAAGGCACGAGCGTTTTTTTCATCTATAACTTCAAATATTGAAAATTGTTCCTTGAACTCAAGTGAACAGTTTGAATTTTATTCAGACTTTCTGCCTTAAGTTAGAACTTTCTAGCTGCTTATAAATATACAACTTAAAGTTGTTTATATTAAAAAATACACTTTAAAAGTGTTTTTAAACATAAATAAAACACATTACGATACAATCTAAGACGGGTTACCTACGTAGCCGTGGGATATTTTTCTAAATAATTGAGAGTGGAGTGTCGATAATGCAGTATAAACATAAGTTAAGTTTTTCAGTATTGATGATCAGTAGTTGTCTTGTACAAGTTGCGAATGCAGTTGAAAACAGGAATGGAGAGCTAACAATAGTAGAACATGTAGGAAATCGAGCAGAGATACCAAAAGGTTCAGCACTGATTACGAATAATTTTCCCAGTAGTAATAGTAAAATTGGAGATGGCGGTGCTGAAATTGTTGAAAATGGGGCAACTTCTATAGGTTCCACTATTAAAAAAGGGGGAATGCAAATAGTTACACGCGGAGGAACTGCGATAGGCACCAAAATCCTTGGTGGTAAGCAGTTTATTCATGAAGAGCCAAATCTTGATCTTACAAGCGTGGAGAGAAAAAGTAGTGCATATAATTCCACAGTTACAGGAGATGGTGGAGTAGTGGGACAGCAGAATGTGTATGATGGAGCGTGGGTTTGGAATACGAAAGTGGGAGATAACGGAGAACAAAATCTTTATGCGGGACAAAGAAAAGAAGGTGGGAGCGCAATGGATACAGAGGTCTCTGGGAATGGCAGACAGCACGTCTTAGCGCATGCTGGGTCTTATGCTACTACTTTGAAGGGGCAGGCTATTCAAGTTGTATATCCTGAAGGGTTTGTGGATACTTTAACAATTACGGATTCTGCTAGGTCATGGTTTCATTCTGGTGTTCAAAAAGTCGTGGGAGAAGTAAGGGTCAATGATCACGGAGAACTTTATTTATTTGCTGGTGATAGGACAAACCATATCACTAAGAAAAAGATTCCTATAGAGGCAAGAGTTGATGAAATAATATTTGAGGTTGGTGAACGAAATATAGGAGAAAAACCTCAGATTGAAATTGAAGATTTAGGGGGGCATAATGGAACTGTTATTTTTACTTCTATTCCGTATGATCCACGTCATATTTCACTTCATGTTGAAAAACTTTCAGGGGATTTACATTTTCGATTCAATATTAGTGCTACGGGGGATGCGAGTGATTACTTGTCGATTGGCGATGGTGCAGGTAATCACAAAATAAGCGTTGCAGATTCTGGTGCTGAAATCACAGGCTCTCTGTCAAAAAGGAATAGTTTGGTTACTGAACTTCCATTAATTACCGATAGAAGCCAAGATGGAGGAGCTAATTTTACTCTGGCAGATTTTTTGGGCAAGAACATTACAGTTGTCGATGGTGGAACCTATCAGTATCAATTGCTGAAGAGAGAAAGGTGTGCTAGTTCTAGTGGTAGTGCTACAATTTGGTCTTTAAGCAGAGTCTCTGAAAATGCAGAACATTCTAATACTAAAACACAGTGTGTAAACAAGAAAACAAAGGACTCTGTTGCATTATCTGATCAAAGTTCTCCTTCTGGAGGAAAAAATACTGGTCCTCGTAAACCTACTAAAAAAGAGCAATCCAAGCCACGTCCTCCACGTCATTTAAGAGAAAGACAGAATGTCTCTAGTGTTTCGGTATCTCCCTCTCAAGAAAATCGCACTCATGTGAAGTCTCCCCCAGCAAGTTCTCTTCATTTTTCTGATGGAAAGCAACAGGCTATTGTTTCAGAATCTTCACAATCTTTAGCCGATCAGATGATTTTGCGTCCAGTTCATAAAGAACAGCCTTCTCCACAATTGAGAGAAACGCTTTCAGTTTCTCATTTTTTAAC
>NZ_JBHIMM010000023.1:0-5257 GCF_042194115.1 Bartonella sp. MR90HLJMH | reverse complement strand
ACAACCCTTTAAACTTGATCTCCAAAAAGCAAAGGAACTTTTAACAGAGGCAGGTTATCCGGATGGTTTTGAGGCCAGTATTTTTGCTGGTACTTCTCCTTATCCTTTTGCTTTGCCTATTGCTCAGTCCCTTCAAGACAATGCAAAAAAGGTTGGGGTACGTTTTAAAATTGAACGTTTTGTGGGCACGCAGTTATTTTCAAAACTATCTGCACGTACTTTTGATACGATTTTTTTCGGATGGAATAATGATTCTGCGGATCCTCATACAATGGCTTCACGCCTTATTTACAATCCTGATAATCGGCTTGAGGCTAAAAATACAGGCTATGCGAGTTGGTGCCATGGGTATTTGGACGAAACTATGAATCAAAAGGTTCAAGATGCGTTGTTTCAAAAAGATCCCAAAAAACGGGCGCAAATGTATGCTGATTTGCAACGTGAATTTATGCAGAAAGGACCTTATGCTTTTATCTATCAGACGTATCACACAATAGCGATGACACCTGATGTCAAAAAATGGGTTTGGAATAGTGCCCCACGTATTTTTTATAGTGCAATTGAAAAATAAGAAGGTATCAGGTTTATAAAATATAAAAAACATGATCATGATATATTTGATGTATTGCAAAGCTCTTTAACACTTTGCAATACGTTGAATTTTATCGGGAATGGATTACTATGTTGTGTAGAGAATTTTATTTCAGGAATTCTTATGAAAGATGTGTTTGTGTGGATGTTAAGATTGAATATTTTAACTTCTATTGATACGGCTTTCGGATGGAATAATAACTTTGGAGATCCCCATACAACGGCTCCAAGCTTTTTTTATAACTCGGATAATCGGTTTGAAATTCAAAATATAAGCTTGTTCTAGCCGGTGTTATGGGTATTTTGATGAAGCTATAAATAAAAATTTTAAAGATTGTGTTGTTTCAAAAAGTTTCACAGAAACGGGCGTAAAGAATTGAAAAATGGTAAGGTTGTTTAGTGAAAAAACAGGTATAACAAATGTGGCAGAATTTACTGTTTCCGAAATAGCAGGAGCTCTAAAGCGTGTTGTTGAAGAAAAGTTTGGTTATGTACGGGTGCGTGGGGAGATATCAGGTTACCGTGGTACTCATGCTTCGGGACATGCTTATTTTGCTTTAAAAGATGATAAGGCACGGTTGGAAGCTGTTATTTGGCGTGGAGTGATGGAAAAGCTCAAATTTCCTCCTGAAGAAGGGATGGAAGTGGTTGCTGTTGGTAAACTTACAACTTATCCAGGATCATCGAAATATCAAATTGTCATTGAGGCTCTTGAACCAACGGGGGTTGGTGCTTTGATGACACTTCTTGAAAATCGTAAGAAAAAGTTTGTGGAAGAAGGCTTATTTGATGAAGCAAAGAAAAAACCTTTGCCTTATATGCCTCGAATTATAGGCGTTGTCACATCACCAACAGGTGCTGTTATTCGTGATATTATTCATCGTATATCCGATCGTTTTCCGTTACATATTTTGGTTTGGCCTGTACGTGTTCAGGGGGAAACAAGTGGGAGAGAGGTAGCTGTTGCTGTTGAAGGTTTTAATGCTCTTGCTCTAGGAGGACTTATTCCAAAACCTGATCTTATTATTGTTGCACGAGGAGGGGGAAGTTTAGAAGATTTGTGGGGGTTTAATGATGAAGCTGTTGTTCGTGCTGTTTATGCTTCTGCTCTTCCCGTTATTTCTGCTGTTGGGCATGAAACGGACTGGACTTTGATTGATTATGTCGCTGATTGGCGTGCTCCAACTCCTACAGGAGCTGCAGAAAAGGCTGTTCCCGTTAAGCTTGATCTTGAAGTGTGTGTTGCGTCTCTTGGGGCACGTTTGCGCAAGGGACTTGTACGTTCTTTTGATTTTCATCAACAAAAGTTGCGTGCAGCCAGACGTGGTCTTCCCACTGTCGACCAACTTTTTGCTCTACCACGGCGTGGTTTTGATGAAATTTCAAATCGATTACAGCGTGCTCTTTGTGTGAGCTACGATAAAAAATGTTTTTCTTTTCATACTCTTCGTTTACGTCTTTCGCTACGTTTGTTAAATAGTGAAAAAGCACAACGCAATACAAAGGAATATACGGCGCGCCTTCATCGTGCTTTTGTGCGTAGTGTGGAAAAACAACGTGCCCAAATGGAGCTTGCATTCAGACTTTTAAAAAGCACTTCTTATCAGAATATTTTAGAGCGTGGTTTTGTTTTGGCTTTGGGGCAAGATAATAAGCCCGTTAAACGGTTGACTCAGTTTCCTGAAACAGGGCAAATAAATTTACGCTTTTTTGATGGTGATATCAGTGTTGCAATACAAGAACCTATTTTTTCTAAACGTTCAAAACACAAGCAGATAAAGCCGCCAAACGATGATCAAGGAACTCTCTTTTAATACGGTTAATGCCATGCTTGCGGAAGGTCTTCTTAAGGGAGTGGATGGAAAAGTTCGTTGCGCATGGGCTGGAACGGATCCACTTTATTGTGCTTATCATGATAACGAATGGGGAAAACCTGTTTTTGAGGATATCTGTTTGTTTGAAAAAATTTGTCTTGAAGGTTTCCAAGCGGGGCTTTCTTGGTTTACAATTTTAAAAAAACGCTCTTTTTTTCGCATTGCATTTGATCACTTTGACTTTGAAAAGATTGCTCATTATGATGAGCTAAAGGTGCAAATGTTAATGCAGAATAAAGACATTGTTCGCCATCAAAGAAAAATTCAATCAGTGCTTAATAATGCACTTAGAGCACAGGAAATTATAACAGAGTGGGGGAGCTTGTCCCGCTATTTTTGGTCTTTTCAGCCACCACAATCAGAGCGTTATGAAAAGATAGACTTTCAAACACTGTCGGCTCATCCTACAACCCCTGCTTCTCTTCGTCTTTCTCAAGACTTGAAGAAACGTGGCTGGACATTTATTGGTCCCACAATTTGTTATGCTTTTATGCAGTCCGTAGGGATTGTTAATGATCATCTTGAAGGATGTTTTTGTCGATAAATTAGCCAACGTTCTTTTGTAAGGGTAATGATCAATAGGATAATAATTGAATTGTTTAATAAATGTATAGATTATACAACTCCACTGTATAAGATAATTAAAATATATAAACTATACAATATCAACGATTTCCTACTATTGTTGGCACTCAAAACGATAAAGGTATAATTTTGAGGATGAAAAAATAGATGCAAAAAGGAGTGATACCTTAACTGTCATGTATCTGAAGTTAGATAATGGTAATGTCTTGTATGTTTTAAAGAAACATCTAGTGTATCAAAGCCCATTTTGCGACGCAGCCCATGAATGGTATAATAGTCAATCCATTGTGCACTCCATCTTCACGCTTATGACGGAGCAAATCGGCACCATCACACACTTTACGAGCGTTCAATGTTGTGCAACAGTCTTTGGCATTTGAAATGGTTCAGAAGAGGTGTTTTTATTTCTGTTAATAGACATGACCGTTATAATAAGTAATGAATATTTTATTCATGTTTATTGACGAATGCAAAGTGGTTTTTAGAGGGCGTGCTGTTGTTGCATTGTTATATTTTACTTTGGTTGTATGGTAGTTGGTTTATTTGTGTGTAGGTCGATTGTCCAATACTTACCTAGGCAATAAAAATAAAATGCAGCGATGAAAAATTAAAGTTAAATGACTCAAGCTGCTTGTGTTGGGTTTTATTATCTGATAGTTTTCTCTTATTAGAGAGTGATCTTGCCGCGTGTGCGCTCCATTTTTGGGAAGGTGATTAAGCTCAGGCAGGCTTGTATCCACTACATTGCTTAGTTGAATCTCTGTATGTTTCTGCTGGAAACAAGAGTTTTGTTGCAGTATGTTGTTTTCTGTTCTATTTTTATAGTGGTAAAGCAATGATGCGCACTAAAGTTTAGAAGGGTTCATATTCGTTATGTCTTTGGGGGGTAGTCTGATGAATTTTGTTTTTATCAATAGAGAAGTGCATTTTAGTGTGTATTCTTTTATTGCAAGCTTTATCTCTCAAAAGACAAAGCTTGGAAGGGGTGATTATTCTCATTGTTTCTTTGTTTTTGTTAACGTGTTTGGTTTTGTTGGTAAAAACGTAAAGCTTTTGACACTTGGTTTTCAAAAGATTAAGCAGATTTTTGTGGGGGGGGGTAGAGTTTTAGAAAAGATCTTTTCTTATGCCTTTCTGCTATTTTAGTGCAGTTTTGATCATGTAGTAAAGATGCACCGCATCTTGAAATTGAGTGTTTGAGGAGAATGACGATTTTTAAAGTTTGCATATTTTATTTTAAATACCGCCTAAAGGAATAGAATGGTGAATTCATAAATTTTTGCGCAATGATTTTTTTAAAAGCTTACCATTTTGGGGGCTACAAGGCTTATCGTTTTGATGATTAATGGGGCTGGTATACGGCATTATCGTATGCAAAGAAAGGTTATGAAAGAATGTGATACTGGTTAGCAAAACATATATTTCATGTTCGCTATGGTTTGATTGAGATGTAAGTCAATGAATTTATAAAGTAGATGACTCTGTATAGGCGATTAGAATGTATTTGTTCAATGTGTATAATTATAAATTTGCCATGTTATTTCAGCGTCATTAATTAATAAAAAATAAATAAAGGGAAACGTTTATGAACTCGAAGAAAACAATATTGAAAAGTAGCAGCTCTCTTGTTGCTGCTCTTGTGGCACTGGGAGTAGTTGTACAACAGGTTTCAGCAAAAACACCGGCTAATACTCTTGTGATGGCTTGGAATCTTGATGCAATCAGTACATTTGATCCTGCCCAAAGCAATGATGTTTATGCAAGTGAAATTATTGGAAATGTTTGTGATAATTTGGTCAGTACTGCGACAGATGATCCAACAAAAATAGTTCCGTCTTTAGCAACTCATTGGGATGTTTCAGGTGATGATCACAGTACGGTGATTACCTTTCATTTGCGTGATGGTTTAAAGTTTAACGATGGTAGATCAGCCAATGCCAATGATCTTGTTTGGGGTATGAAGCGGATTGTCAAATTGCAGATGGCTAATGCAGCAATTTTTAATGAATATGGAATTACAGAACAAAATGTTAATGATGCTTTGCAAGCTGTTGATGAGAAAACAGTGGTGATGAAATTTGATAAGCCTTATCCAGCAGAGCTCATTCTGAATAATGTTGTTGCGAGTCGTGCAACAGCTTTGCTTGATCGTAAGACGATCATGAAACACGAAAAAAATGGTGATTTGGGAAATCAGTATTTGAAAA
>NZ_JBHIMM010000022.1:0-5343 GCF_042194115.1 Bartonella sp. MR90HLJMH | reverse complement strand
CTTGTGCACAAAGAGATCTCAATCCGGCAGAAGAGATTTATAGAATAGCGCAAAATCTTGGCTATCAGAACCAAGCATTACAAGCGAATAATCAAGTTGCAGAACTTCAAAGCCGTCAGAATTCTGCGAGAACCTTAACGGCATCTGGAGGAGGGGGCGTGACGGGTCCTATGACCAAAGAGACACTTGCGAATATGTCTGAGAAAGAATTCAATGCTTGGATATCAAATCCGAAGAATGAAGCCCGTTTTTATGAAATTATGGGTGCAGACCCTGATTAGGCAATAAGTTTTACAACATAATCCGCCTTGATGCGGGTTTTCCACCGGCTTTAAGCCGGTTTTTTTACAGCAAAGAAAGGTGAAATCAATGGCAACAACACATATAGGAACCCATGATCCGCAATCGGTGAAATTGTGGTCACAGAAATTAAGCAATGAAGTTTTGAAAGCGACAAAAATTGCTCCTCTGATTGGCAAAAGTTCGAACAGCATTATCCAGCTTTACAACGAAACCCATAAGAGTGCAGGGGATAGCGTTACGTTTAGTCTGCTGGTCAATCTGTTTGGGGACGGTGTCACGCAAGGCGAAACCTTAGAGGGCAATGAAGAAGCGCTTCAATTTATGAATGATCGGTTGGTGATTAACGAGCTTTTACATGCAGCACGTGTAGCGAATGATGACTCGATTGACCAACAGAGAATTCTCCCCAATTTACGGAAAAAAGCCAAAGAAGGTTTAGTTCGTTGGTATGCCAATCGTTTAAGCATCATGTTCTTTCTTCAGGTATGTGGTTATACACCCCGTACGATCAATGTTGATGGTCGAGAAGTGTATATTAAACCGGTTCATTATGGCTTTAATGAAGTTATGGCACCAAGCAGTGAACGTATTATCCGCCCAGAAGCAAAAACCAAGGATGAAGATCTTACAGAAAAAGCCAAACATAGCTTTAGTCTTAAATTGATTGATGAAGCGGTTAAACAAGCCAAACTTGCCAATCCGCAAATTTCTCCCGTCCACGTCAATGGTGATGATGTTTATGTTTTGTATTTGCATCCAACACAAGTTATGCAATTGCGAACCAATACAGCAGCTGGTGAGTGGTTAGACATCCAAAAATCCGTTTATGCAACTTCCCGTGCGAAGAACCCGATCTTTGATGGTTCTCTAGGCATGTATAATGGTGTTGTTTTACGCGAAGCTATTCATGTGACCCATGGTGTTAAATCGACAGATAATACAGCTGTTAAAAGTGTGCGTCGCGCGGTGTTTCTAGGGGCGCAAAGTGCTGTTATTGGTTTTGGCAAAAATCACAGTGCAACGCATTATACGCTTAAAGAAGAGTATTTTGATTATGAACGTGAATTTGGTGTTGCAGCCAAAACCTTAATAGGAATGAAGAAAACACGTTTTAAGATGCCCAATAGCGCACAAACAGCTCAAGATTTTGGAACGATTGTTATCCCCACCTACAGCGGTGAACCTGATAATTAATCATAGGGAGGAAGCAAGACATGGCAGATCAATTACCACCTCCACTACAGGGGAGAAATCTTCACACCCAACAGGTGAGTTTCTTACGTTTGAATATCTCTCATAAAGATAAGCATCTTACGGAGAAAATAGGAATTTTGCCTCGTGGCGCTTTGATCACTTCGATGAAGGCTTTTGTCAAGACCGCGTTTTCAGAAGCGAAGTTGAAGATAGGGAGCACCTATGGTGGCAATGAGTTCAGTGAAAAGGATATCAAAGCCCAAGGCACGCAAGATTTTACGCCAACAGATCAAAAGTCTTTTGTTGCAGATGATAAGGAGATGACCCTTTATGCAACACGGGATAAAACAACAGATGCTGGTGAATGTATTGTGGTTGTGCAATTTGTGACAAATCATTGAGGGGATAAGACATGGCAGATTATTTACCACAGCCCTTGCAAGGGAGAAATCTTCATACCCAGCAGGTAAGCTTTTTGCGGCTTAATTTTAGCTATGAAGATAAAGAAAACGCTATGAGAATAGGCACGCTACCTCGTGGTGCTTTGATCACTTCGATTAAAGTGTATGTCAAGACAGCATTTTCGGACACGAAGGTAAAAATAGGGTGCACTGCTGGCGGCAATGAGTTTGGTGAAGCAGAAATCAAACAACAGGCAGTAAAAGAGGTTAAGCCTACCAATCAGAAGGAGTTTATCCCTTATGATGAAGAACTTACTCTCTATGCCAAAGCGGACAAAACAGTACAAGCTGGGCAAGCAAGTATAGTCGTTGAATTCGTGACTAATCACTGAGAGGTATTTTGATGACACGTCATTATATTCGGGTTAAAACCGGAGGACCGATACCAGTAAAGCGAGATGTTTATCGTCATAAGAGAACACTTTCGCACTTAGTGTCGGTCATTCAAGATGAGATTGATGACATAGCCGATGAGTATGTTCAACAAATCCAAGAAAGCATTTTTGCAGCCATTCGTTTTTGTGAACGGGAGACCTTTTACTTTAACGAAAGCCGTGATGTGGTGTTTGAGACACGGGCGGGACAAGGTGTTTATGATGCAAGCACTACCAGCCATATCGAAAGTGCTGTTAAAATCAAAAACGTTTATCTGAGTTCTGATCAACATCATAAGTTTGCCTTGGAATGTAAGGACCATGTTTCTTTAGAGCCTTTGTTATCATCAGAGCAGCAAGGAACGCCGGTTTGTTACAGTTATTTTGATAGGAAATTACATCTTTATCCCACGCCGGATAGAGTCTATCAGATTCAACTCATTCTCTCTCCATTGCGTTTATCAGAGATAGAGAGTGTCGATGAGGAGCATCCATGGTTTGTGCACGCGTTTGATTTGATTAAGGCGCGTGCAAAATACGAACTTTACAAGAATATCTTGAAAGACCCCGATTGTGCAACGGCAGCTTACAATGATTTTAACGAACAGTTGAATGAATTGCGTGCAGAGACGTCTCAACGTCATAACGTGACCAGAATAATACCAACGGATTTTTAGCATGGTTTATTTTCCTATAGCCGATTACAGACCGGATGTTGCGGTTGTCAACGGCAGTTTTACGGATAGCCTTGTGAATGTTTTACCGGCAGATGGTGGTTACATACCCATGCCTAGTGCAATGGTTGTTTCTAATCCTTTGGAAGAAAAGCCCTTGGGTTCAATCGCCTTTAGAAGCGGTAATGGTGTAAAGATAATCGTAGGAGGCAAGCAAAAGCTTTACAGTTATGATAGTCAAACGAAAGGTTGGAAAGACATAAGCCAAAGTGGTGTGACCTATCATGCGCATGAGGATAATCAATGGTCATTTGCTCTGTTTGGTCAAAGAATTATTGCGGTCAATAAAAATGATAAACCACAAGTTTTTAATACCCATAGTTCTGAACGATTTGAAGATTTAGGCGGCAATCCACCGAAAGCAGGATTGGTGAAGGTTTGGGGACCTTTTGTTTGTTTGATGCAATTGACAGATCACCCCAATCGTATTCATTGGTCTGGTTTGGATGATGCAACCCATTGGACAGTTAAACAGAAAGATTGCGATTTTCAAGATTTTCCGGATGGAGAATATGTTCAAGGGGCAACAGAATCCACCAATCCCCTCATTTTTATGCGTTCTGCTATTTATGCTGGAACCTTTGTTGCTGGTTCTAAGATTGTGTTTACGTTTCAAAAGATACAAGACAAGCGAGGAGCCCGCAGTGCAGCCTCTATAGCTTGTCGAGGGAGTGACGCTTTTTTTGCAGGTGATGGTGGTTTTTATCAGATGAGTTTAGATGGTCAACTTTTACCGATAGGCTTTGAAAAGGTTGATAGAACGGTTTTTAAAACATTTGATAAGTTTGCTCTTGATGAGATGCAAGGAGTTATAGACCCCATTGATAACCGGATTTATTGGTCCTTAAAGAGTGGCAATAACGAACAAACCACCTTTGTTTATGATTGGGGTTTACAGAAATGGTCGACACTACAGGGAAAGCTTTTCACGTTGTTTCCAGTGTTTACAACAGGTTATACTTTAGAACAGTTAGATGAGATTTCGCTCAATCTTGAGGCATTGCCGGCTTCTTTAGACAGCCCCCGTTGGCAAAGTGGCGCTCCAATGCTTGGTGCTTTTGATGAAAACAATCGGCTTGTTATGTTTACAGGAGCCCCGATGGAGGCAACGGTTGTTTCGCAAGAGATGGGGGCACCGGATGGAAGTTTTAACTTTATCACGAAAATGTTTGCTGAAGTTGATACGACAGAAGGTCTTTTAAGTATAGGAGAACGTCGTCTTCGCAATAATCAGACGCCGATCACATGGCATAAGGAGAGGGTGTGTTCTTATGTCACGGGCGCTTATCATGGGCGTTCGCGCAATCGTTATCACCGGTTTAAATTGCGCATTCCTAAGAATGAACCTTGGACGATGATTACGGGGTTTAATGTGGATTTACGTCCTTTTGGTAGAGGGTAATGGCAAAAGTCTTTTTGACCAGTTCTTGGGATATGGAGCGTATAGCCCCTTATCTTGAAGAGATTATTGCATCTTTTAGAGAGTATGTAGAGCGTTTTAAACATGAAGTTACGTTGCAAGAACTCATTGAATCTATTTGCATGGGCGAGAAACAGTTATGGCTTGTTTTGGATGATGAAGAGCGATTTTTAGCAGCAGTCACGACCCAGATACAACAGACAGTTTTAGGAAAGAAGCGCGCGCTCATTTGTGAATGTAGTGGCAAGGGTGTTCTTGATCAAGTTGACAATTTGCAAGTTGCAGAGGATTGGGCGCGTGAGAATGGGGCTTTTGAAATGGAGATCTTGGGTCGTTTGGGTTGGAAACGTGCATTGGACAAGCAAGGTTACAGCATAGATATGCTTTATTACAGGAAGGAATTATGAAATGGGGAGCAAGACACCAGCAACAACAGAACAAAAGCAGGTACAGACAAGCGCCCCTCCTGCTTGGATGGAGAATGTATTTAAGCGTGGGGGTAGGGATGCGTATCAAATGTATGACACAGGGATTGGGGGGAATGTGTATGGGGGACCTCGTATTGCCCCGTTAAGTGATCAAACGCGCTATGGCATTAGTGGTCTTGGCAGTATTCCTCATCATTATCAAAATCGCTCTTTGATGAATACAATCTACAATCCAACGTCGGCAGCCATGAATCTTAGACATATGGCTTCTGGTGGTATGGTTGGACAGAATCCGTCTTTTAATGCCGCCCTTCAAAATAGCTTAGACCGTGTAAGAGATACGATTAACAGCTCTTTTGCAGGTGCGGGTCGTTATGGGTCCGGTGCACATGCAGGTGTATTGGCAAATGAACTTGGTGCTTTGTCCAC
>NZ_JBHIMM010000021.1:0-5891 GCF_042194115.1 Bartonella sp. MR90HLJMH | reverse complement strand
GGGGTGGAGCAGCCCGGTAGCTCGTCAGGCTCATAACCTGAAGGCCGCAGGTTCAAATCCTGCCCCCGCAACCAAAGGTCCAAAACTAATAATTCCATATAAATCACATGTCATCTGAACATGACGCTGCGCTCATGATAAAACGTGAAAATATAAAAATGTACCTAATGGGAAATGTTATAGAATAAATCTTCACTCAAACTTCCCCACTTGAGCTGTATAGGCTTGCGGCTTTATAAAAGTTGCGAGAGCACTATGCGTGAAGGATAAAACGTACAAACTGCCTAAACACCCATAAAACTATGACGGAAGGGGGGACTTGAAAATCTTCCCTCTCTAAAAAGAGTGCAAAAAATAGCGCTCAACCTAGATTGGTCTCAAAAATTCTCCGATGCCTCTCAAATTAACTTGAGAAAAAAAGGCACCATCACCCATACTATATTTGTCCGTCTATATCACATCCAAGGTGCATCCTTGCCAAGCAGGTTGCTATATGAGGAAAAGGTCTTATTGCTACCATCTTGTCTCTCACGAGAGAACTTTCAAAATAAACCTTCATTCTAGATGGATCATAATGGAAGCACCATGGAAGAAGGATAAAACGTACGAGAGTCTAAACACCCATAAAGCTACAGTGAGGGAATGGGGTGGCTTGAAAATATTCCCTTTCTAAAAAATGCAATGGCTCATATAGACATACCACTAAAAAGTTGAACTCACCTTTCTATCTTAAAATCCTACCTCCCAATCCTTCTCTGAAACTATTTGTGCATCACCTCAGTCTAGAGACTTTAAAAATCTCCCATCAAGCTCTTCGTAAAGTGCATAAAAATAGCAAGAGATTTCTATCACCCTACACTTAAAACCAATCCTTCCAAAAAAGAGCTATAGTAGTCCTACCACGCTTATTTTACACAACGCACGCATCCTGTGCTCTAGAGTAAATGGGAGCGATGAAGCATTGATTTGTCAAAACGCTTATAAACTCATGGGCATATAAGTGATGAGGTAGTGTTATCAACGCTCCAAGCGGGATGCGCAACACATTTGTGAGATGACCAACGAGAGGGCTAGGTAGCTGACGACTTTATCCTGATTGGACAATCAGTTTTGCTCAATGTCAGGAGGGAGAAAACCCATGGGTGGCAAATGGTGTGAGACAAAAACGCACAATTCAACCCTTTAAAAAAATTGAAGACAAAAAAGCTAACTGCTTTAGACAAAATCTTATTACTATCATCGCGTCCATCACTAGAGGGATTTCAAAATAAACCTTTATTCTAGATGCTTAAAAATAAGCTAAAAAACATGTTGTTGGAGTTTGAAATTTGAAAACTGAGCTTTGCCTCTCTAAAATGCAAACTTCCCAATTCTTCCCTGAAACTAATCGTTTACGATCTTATTCCAGAAGACCCCAAAAATCCTACAAACATAACCAAAAATAATCAAAGTCCTCTCCAAAATTTTCAGATATCCTCGTCTTTCAGAAAAAAACTGTCTTATATCTGCAATTTGGCTTGAGAAAAAACGGAACATCTCTATCCATAGATAAAAAATGGCGAGAAGGTGAAAAAAACGCTTCCAGCTTACCTCTATCTTAATATCATAAAAAAGCTACAAAACTTGCTTCCAATGAAAAACGCAAGCCAAACTCTTCGTCATGGCACACAATCTTTTTAAAGGGGCGGAAATCTTTAAGAAAAATCAACATTCTGGCGTGAGAAAAAGAAGGGCTGGCTTTTTGCTTTTGCAGCCATGGGTACTAATGTTTGAATGGAAGCTGGCAGTGGGGAAGGGGAAGTTATAGAGTGCGTGATCACTAAATTTTATCCCGCTATAGGAATATTGGGTTTTATAAGCTATAGAGAAGGTTATGTCGGGGGGATGGGAAGCGCTCTTAAGTCTTAAAGATAGGAAATGATTTTAAGAAAATTTGCTCTTGCTCTTAGCTCGAAATATAAAATGTTATGATAGGCTTTTGATGAAAATGATGTTGTTTTGCGATAAAAAAGACAAACATGCATGGAGTGGACGCTTTGCTAGCCTTTTGTCTTAAAAGACAAAACCTAAAATGCCTATGATCGTAACGATACCCCGATTATTTGCAAAGAGTGTTTTGTAGAGGGTAAAGCATTATGTTGGTAGCAAAAAGCCTGTAAAGAGAAAATGGTTATGGCATGTAAGAATAGTGCTCTTTATTTATTATGGCTGATCCATGAGCTCTAAGATATACATTGAGAGAGAATGTGCGGCATTAAAAGTTAAGCGCGCATGGTGAGGTTTGAGATTGATTAGTTCCAAATCTTTTTCTGATCGGCCGTGCGCTGCACTTTTCTTGTTTCTTAAATTCATAGTACCACTAACGATTTGATACAGACCGGATGCGATCATTTTTAAGCCATTTTCATCTAGATCTTGATTTTTTAAGTTTTCTTGCTTCATATCTTCGGGATGGGTCTTGGCTTTCTTAACGACTTGTTTCCATAAAGCGGGCAGATTATTACGGGCGTTTTCTGCATATGGGATAGAATGGTGGTCGAGATAAGCTTTGCAAGAGGCTTCCAACAGATTTGCTGCAAATAGAACCGCCCCCCTTGGATCTTTTTCTATATTTTCTAATGCTCTATTTATTTCGTTTTTTACGGCTGAAAGTCTGTGCTTTGCAATAAGTTTTTTTAGCTCTTCTGTAGAGAGGAGACCTGCTTTTTGCAATTCTTGTGTGTCGTGTGTGAAGGTCAGTCCCTTCTTGATAATATATCCTCCACGCAGATATTCTAATCTATCTTTCTTTAACGTTTCTAAAACTTTACGTTGATCTGTTTTAAGCTGTTGTAGTATTTGATCTCTTGGTATGTCTTTAAATATGAATTCGATTGACTTATGGGATTCGTTATCCAAAAAATCCCCGAGTAGGTTACCAAGGACTTCAAGCGGTTTTTTGCATAGCCAATTGATTGCCTTTAGTCGTTTCTTAACCTTGACAGTTTCACAATCATCTAGTTTTTCATTAAGAGCAGCTGGTGTCAAAAGGAATAAGTCATCAAGATTATCCAACCAATAGTACTTTGGTAATATTTGAGAGAGTATCTCAATTGTTGCAGGAGGAATAGTGTTTTTCTGAGAGATTTTTTGCGGAGATGATAATTGCATTTTATGGCTTTATAATATCAAAAAGTGGTGTGTGGAGTGGTTTTTAGAATATGATTTTATTGCCTGACCTTGCATAGAAGGTCGCTCAACAATCTTGCGGCTTATATAAGATTTGTGAAAAAGAAATACTATATTGTGTTTTAATTTTTTTCCTTTCATTGTTATAACAGTGAAGGGGTGGATAATGTGTGATAATTCGAAAAATATAGAATGAGAACAGAAGTATAATTTTGTATTATTGTAACTGCAATAACATTCTTTATTGGCAGATTGTTTATTGGAAAGAAGGAAGCAGGCAATGCGCATAATCCCTGAAAGGAAGGCTTTGTGACAAGAATTTCAACAATGGTATGTTACCAAATGTTGGCACAGTTCTTTACTTGTCAGAAAGAGCAGATGGGGTTCTTTGTTCGCATAACCGGTAGAGAGAACAAGTGGGTAGGGGATCGGTTTACCAATCTCGTTTATTCCGTTAAAGCTTACGGTTTTCTATAAAAAGGCTGTTTTCATTACATCCGCTGTTAATCTCGCGTATTTGGTCGTGATGGAAATATAGACAGTCATTGCGTCTAAAAGGGACTTTAGGCAATAAAATGTGCGTAAAAGTGTTTTAAACAGCTACTCTTGATTGTAAAACTTATAAGAAAAATCTAGAAAAACAAAAGTTTAAAGGCAGGAAAATCTTAAGCAAATCTCAGAGCACACTGTAAAAGTAAAAAAACAGCCTTTTTAGAGATGGTTTGCTGTCTGTCATCGTGCATCATGATTTTCAATGTTTAAAAAAAATTTTCCCCTCAATGAGAGAAGGCTTTTTTATTAAAGCGGGGTAGATTTGTTATGACAGTTCACAATGAAATAGAGAGAAAATGCTGCTTTACTAGATGTTTTTGTCGCTTCATCTTCATTTGAACCTGTTGCGGTTATGCAAGCATAGTGATTCAAGGAGGTTTAAATGAGATGAATAACATCGCCAAGTTTGCAGCACGGTGCTATTTTCCACATCGCGATGTGTGGCAGAAGAGGGTCAGCATTTTGGCGGGCGGCGGGATGCCATATTCTATGCTGGTGCTGTAGGGGTGTCTGTTAGCGTGTTTATGGGACTATTCCGCATTGAAATGCGTGCTTAATTTCGTGGATACTTGCAAAGATACCAACAGAGAATCCCATATTTCAAGAGGTTTTGAGAGGTGTCTAAGAGCACAAAGCAAATATGATGTTGATAAACACCGCATGTTACTGGAGATGGCCAAATTTTAGAGTTTAAGGAGCTTGTTGGTTTCGTGTCCTTTCATAAAAATAACGAAGGTTGCGGTTAAGGTCTCAGTGTGTTGGTTTCTCGAAAAGTAGTAAACTGCTCTATGATCTTATATGCCATTGCAAATGTTATTGAGAAGGCGTTCAAACAAAGCATATCATAAATCGGAGCCCTTTTCTTTATGCGATAAGGAGAGTGCGAGGCAAAACAGTAAAAATACAGCGATATTGCTTGGGTGCCAAATGTATTCTCAATAGTTTATAATTTTCTTTTCTTAAATGTGCAGCTCTTTCTGGAAAATGTTCGACAATCTCTTAATCGTTTAATAAAAATTAAAATCGGTTATAAGGAAGAGCTTGTAAATTATAGAGTAGGAAAAAATTGCATTTTATAAACAACAGGGGAGGGCTGTTTCCATAGCCCAAATATTTTTTCAAGTTGTTATGGTATCTTCTTGAAGTGCTTGATCGATAAAAGTTTGATAATTATCAGAAACAATATATTGGGTATTTCCTCCCAAAGCTTTGAAATATTCACGACCGCAATGGATTTTTGCTTTTTCCAGATCGCGCAAGATGTCTTCGAAAATACTTCCTTTGCTTTCCACAACAAAATACAGTTTGTTTTGTCCATCTTTTACTTCAATAGAGGCGACTTCAATCTGCTTTATAAGCGTTTGTTCATAAGCATCGATGGAATCCAGCCTATATAGCATGTTGTGTTTATCAAGATGAAATTGTTTATGTAGATTTCTTGTATTGAAAGCAATGGTACGATTTTTGATGTCTGTATAAAAATATTGACAAAAAAAATTTTAATAACGCATGATTATAGAGTTTTGTCCTTTGTTTTAAGCGTGTAAAGTTAACCCGTTGTTTATCCATAGATTTTGTGTTCATTATTTATTTGATACATTTAATCTAGAATGTAAATTGTGTTCGTATATTCAAACTAATATATTGGTATTGAAGCGGTGGGAGTGTTACTTTGTTGAGAATAGATAATTTGGTAGGTTGGTATTCCCTTTGTATCAGAGAAATTTCACCTTATTCTCTCATATTGTACGTGGATGAAATATTAACCGCATAATGCTCTCTCTTACATGAGATGTAAGATTGATATGCTTTCCATATTAGGAAAAGTTGTTGATTGTAGAGGAGTATTTTTCTGCGAAATTTGTTTTGCTTAAACGGCAAAAATAGAGCAATAGTCGCATATTTGTTGCGCTGTAACGCATATATATATAATCGATGAAGTCAACACTTCATTTAAGAAATTTCTTAAAGAAAAAACATAAAAAAATAGAATTGTTGAAAAAAATCTTTTATTTTGAAGCTTGTTTCTCATGATTATAAAAGCTTTATGTGGATGTCGAAAATTTTGATTGTGTTGAAAAGCATGAAAAATCAAGGAAATTTTGCAAAAAAAGCTGCATCATGTGTGCAGCTTTTTATGTGTTTGCTTTAGAGGTAGAAGTTTTAAAGCA
>NZ_JBHIMM010000020.1:2500-5000 GCF_042194115.1 Bartonella sp. MR90HLJMH | reverse complement strand
TTTGCCGAGTTCCTTCAACGTAGTTCTCTCAAGCGCCTTAGTATTCTCTACCAGTCCACCTGTGTCGGTTTGGGGTACGGTCTATATGTGGGAGCTATTTCCTGGAACTGCTTCACTGCAAGATCAATCCAATAAGATCTTACAATATACGCAATCCGTCACTACCCACAGGTCCACGAATATTAACGTGGTTCCCATCGACTACGCCTTTCGGCCTCGCCTTAGGGGCCGACTCACCCTGCTCAGATTAACTTTAAGCAGGAACCCTTGGACTTTCGGCGAGGGAGTCTCTCACTCCCTTTATCGTTACTCATGTCAGCATTCTCACTTCCGATACCTCCAGGAGCTCTCACGAGTCTCCCTTCACAGGCTTACGGAACGCTCCGCTACCACTTACTCCCTAAGGAGTAAATCCACATCTTCGGTGTATGGCTTTAGCCCCGTTACATTTTCGGCGCAGGGACCCTTATTTAGACCAGTGAGCTGTTACGCTTTCTTTAAATGGTGGCTGCTTCTAAGCCAACATCCTGGTTGTTTTGGGATCCTCACATCCTTTCCCACTTAGCCATAACTTGGGGACCTTAGATGGTGGTCAGGGTTGTTTCCCTCTCCACGACGGACGTTAGCACCCGCCGTGTGTCTGCTAGTTAGTTCTTCCAGGTATTCGGAGTTTGGTTAGGTTTGGTAATCCGGTGAGGACCCCTAGCCCATCCAGTGCTCTACCCCCTGGAGAATTCGACTAACGCTCTACCTAAATAGATTTCGCGGAGAACCAGCTATTTCCGAGTTTGATTGGCCTTTCACCCCTAGCCACAAGTCATCCCAATCTATTGCAACAGATACGGGTTCGGCCCTTCAGTAAGTGTTACCTTACCTTCAGCCTGCTCATGGCTAGATCACTCGGTTTCGGGTCTAATCCAACGAACTGAACGCCCTATTCAGACTCGCTTTCGCTACGCCTACACCTACCGGCTTAAGCTTGCTCGTTAGACTAAGTCGCTGACCCATTATACAAAAGGTACGCCGTCACCCAGAACGAATCTTGGGCTCCGACTGTTTGTAGGCATTCGGTTTCAGGTACTATTTCACTCCCCTTGTCGGGGTACTTTTCACCTTTCCCTCACGGTACTGGTGCGCTATCGGTCATGCACGAGTACTTAGGCTTGGATCGTGGTCGACCCATGTTCAGACAGGATTTCACGTGTCCCGCCCTACTCTAGGACTTAAATCAGATTTACGTATACGGGACTATCACCCACTTTGGTACGACTTTCCAATCGTTTCTACTTTTCTTAATCTAAGCCACTGGCCTGGTCCGCGTTCGCTCGCCACTACTAACGGAGTCTCGTTTGATGTCCTTTCCTACAGGTACTTAGATGTTTCAGTTCCCTGCGTTTGCTTCTTACACCCTATTTTATTCAGGTGTAGATACCTTTATCTGACGACTAGAAAACTAAACTGTCTTTTTGCAAAAACAGCTTAATTTTTCTAGCCATCAAAGGTGGGTTGCCCCATTCGGAGATCTACGGATCAAAGGTTATTCGCACCTCCCCGTAGCTTATCGCAGCGTATCACGTCCTTCATCGCCTGTGCATGCCAAGGCATCCACCAAATGCCCTTAAGACACTTGATCGTTCTCATTGCCAATATTCATTCACTGTTTGTCCGCATTCTTTGTCTTGTGCAAAACAAAGCGCAAAATAAACATAAATATCAGCAGAAAAGACCAGCTTCTCGAGATATATTCAATGGCGCGGTTAAGCTTCCAATCATAAGCAAGGGCTTTGAGCATTCCCTTGCGACACAATGTCTCTTTTTCTAAATTAAGATTTCCTCTTCAGATAAAGGCTTCTCTTTTAAGATCTTTTTTAAAGATCTGCTTTCAAAAACCTTTTTTTTAACAACAAGCATTTTCCCAAGAAGGTATTTTTCTTAACAAAAAACTTGTACCTCAGAAGGAACCTTAAAAAAGGAACATGTCTGAATATATCTTCTCTTCACAATTTCAATAGAACAAGCAAAAGGGTATAACCCCCCTTACTAAACCGTGTTCTTACAACACGATGATGACCAAATGGTGGAGCCGGACGGGATCGAACCGACGACCCCCTGCTTGCAAAGCAGGTGCTCTCCCAGCTGAGCTACGGCCCCTAAATAATGCTCTCTCAAATCAACCATAACCAAATTCACCAACTTGAATTATCTGTCCTGTTTTGATTTGTATCATGTAAATTTATCTGTACCACTGAAGGGACAAAGCCTCTTTGGAAGCTTAATGGGATAAATTTAACAAACAATCTCTGAATGATAAAATTAAATCTTTAAAAATAAACAAAGATTGAAGAGGCTTTAATACGCTTAAGCTTTATACTCTTGGATAAGCAAAAAACGAGCATAAATTGGTGGGCCTGGGAGGACTTGAACCTCCGACCTCACGCTTATCAAGCGCGCGCTCTAACCAACTGAGCTACAAGCCCTCCGGGATAAACCGGAAAACCTT